>NZ_JBHWDV010000124.1:0-1302 GCF_042734445.1 Streptomyces sp. NPDC059649 | reverse complement strand
GTGGTGTAGTTGGCGTCGCCGCTGTAGGTGGCGGTGACTGCGTAGGTGCCTGCGGTGACGAGTCCGTTGGTGGTGACGCTGGTGGTGCCGCCGCTCAGTGTCCCGGTGAGCGCCACTGTGGTGTCCCCGTCGGTGGCGACGAACGTCACTGTGCCGGTGGGCGTGCCCGCACCCGGCGCGACCGGCGCCACGGTGGCCGTGAAGGTCACCGACTGGCCGACTACGGAGGGGTCGGGAGTCGATGAGACCGTGGTGGTCGTGGAGGCCTGGGCGACGGTCTGGGTGTCCGTGCCGACGGAGCCGGTGTAGTTGGCGTCGCCGCTGTAGGTGGCGGTGACTGCGTAGGTGCCTGCGGTTACCAGTCCGTTGGTGGTGACGCTGGTGGTGCCGCCGCTGAGTGTGCCGGTGAGTGTGACTGTGGTGAGCCCGTCGGTGGCGACGAACGTGACCGTGCCGGTTGGGGTGCCTGCGCCGGGCGCGTTCGGTGCGACGGTGGCGGTGAAGGTCACGGGCTGGCCGACGACGGAGGGGTCGGGAGTCGATGAGACCGTGGTGGTCGTCGAGGCCTGATTCACCGTCTGGGTGTCGTTCCCGCTGGACGTAGTGAAGTTGGCGTCGCCGCTGTAGGTCGCCGTGACTGTGTACGTGCCTGCGGTTACCAGTCCGTTGGTGGTGACGCTGGTGGTGCCGCCGCTCAGCGTTCCGGTGAGTGTCACCGTGGTGACCCCGTCGGTGGCGACGAACGTCACCGTGCCCGTTGGTGTGCCCGCGCCCGGCGAGACCGGCGCGACGGTAGCGGTGAAGGTTACCGATTGACCCACTACGGAGGGGTCGGGTGAGGAGGAGACGGTGGTGGTCGTGGATGCCGGGTTCACGGTCTGCGTGTCGGTACCGACCGAGCCGGTGAAGTTGGCGTCGCCGCTGTACGTCGCGGTGACGGTGTAAGTCCCCGCGGTCACCAGTCCGTTGGTGCTGACACTGGTGGTGCCGCCGCTGAGTGCCCCGGTGAGTGTCACCGTGGTGACCCCGTCGGTGGCGACGAACGTCACCGTGCCGGTGGGCGTGCCCGCACCCGGCGCGACCGGCGCCACGGTGGCCGTGAAGGTCACCGACTGGCCGACCACGGACGGGTCGGGAGACGATGAGACCGTGGTGGTTGTGGAGGCCTGGGCGACTGTCTGGGTGTCCGTGCCGACGGAGCCGGTGTAGTTGGCGTCGCCGCTGTAGGTCGCCGTGACCGTGTACGTGCCGGCGGTTACCAGTCCGCTGGTGGTGACGCTGGTGGTGCCGCCGCTGAGTGTG
>NZ_JBHWDV010000123.1:0-1412 GCF_042734445.1 Streptomyces sp. NPDC059649 | reverse complement strand
ACACAGTGGACGCGAGCAACTGAGGACAAGCCCTCGGCCTATTAGTACCAGTCAACTCCACACCTTACGGCGCTTCCATATCTGGCCTATCAACCCAGTCGTCTACTGGGAGCCTTACCCCATCAAGTGGGAGGGAGCCCTCATCTCGAAGCAGGCTTCCCGCTTAGATGCTTTCAGCGGTTATCCTTTCCGAACGTAGCCAACCAGCCATGCCCTTGGCAGGACAACTGGCACACCAGAGGTTCGTCCGTCCCGGTCCTCTCGTACTAGGGACAGCCCTTCTCAAGACTCCTACGCGCACAGCGGATAGGGACCGAACTGTCTCACGACGTTCTAAACCCAGCTCGCGTACCGCTTTAATGGGCGAACAGCCCAACCCTTGGGACCGACTCCAGCCCCAGGATGCGACGAGCCGACATCGAGGTGCCAAACCATCCCGTCGATATGGACTCTTGGGGAAGATCAGCCTGTTATCCCCGGGGTACCTTTTATCCGTTGAGCGACGGCGCTTCCACAAGCCACCGCCGGATCACTAGTCCCTACTTTCGTACCTGCTCGACCCGTCAGTCTCACAGTCAAGCTCCCTTGTGCACTTACACTCAACACCTGATTGCCAACCAGGCTGAGGGAACCTTTGGGCGCCTCCGTTACCCTTTAGGAGGCAACCGCCCCAGTTAAACTACCCACCAGACACTGTCCCTGATCCGGATCACGGACCCAGGTTAGACATCCAGCACGACCAGAGTGGTATTTCAACAATGACTCCACACCAACTGGCGTTGATGCTTCACAGTCTCCCACCTATCCTACACAAGCCGAACCGAACACCAATATCAAGCTATAGTAAAGGTCCCGGGGTCTTTCCGTCCTGCTGCGCGAAACGAGCATCTTTACTCGTAATGCAATTTCACCGGGCCTATGGTTGAGACAGTCGAGAAGTCGTTACGCCATTCGTGCAGGTCGGAACTTACCCGACAAGGAATTTCGCTACCTTAGGATGGTTATAGTTACCACCGCCGTTTACTGGCGCTTAAGTTCTCAGCTTCGCCACACCGAAATGTGACTAACCGGTCCCCTTAACGTTCCAGCACCGGGCAGGCGTCAGTCCGTATACATCGCCTTACGGCTTCGCACGGACCTGTGTTTTTAGTAAACAGTCGCTTCTCGCTGGTCTCTGCGGCCACCACCAGCTCAGAGTGCAAGACTCATCACCAGCAATGGCCCCCCTTCTCCCGAAGTTACGGGGGCATTTTGCCGAGTTCCTTAACCATAGTTCACCCGAACGCCTCGGTATTCTCTACCTGACCACCTGAGTCGGTTTAGGGTACGGGCCGCCATGAAACTCGCTAGAGGCTTTTCTCGACAGCATAGGATCATCCACTTCACCACAATCGGCTCGGCATCAGGTCTCA
>NZ_JBHWDV010000122.1:0-1465 GCF_042734445.1 Streptomyces sp. NPDC059649 | reverse complement strand
CGCACCCGCTCGACCTGGGCGTCATCCAGCTTGGGCGGACGACCGGTGGCCGGACGCCGGCGCAAGGCATCAGTGCCGCCCTCCTCCCATACCCGTCTCCACCGCCGCACGCTCTCGTGGCTGACCTCCAACATCCGTGCGATCTCAGTACTCGTGCGTCCTTGCCCAAACAACTCGGCCGCCCGTACACGCCGGGCCTCGGCCAACTGCGGCCGCGTCAAAGGAGGAACGACAGATCTGGAAGCAACAGGCGATGGCTTGAAAGACACAACATCAGGCTCCCACCAACAAGCCCGTCACACCCACAGAACTAACGAAAAGATCAGTAGAGGTCGACTCGATTGGCGATCAGCGAAGCGCGTCGACAGTGAAGGGGGTGCGAAATCCTACGTGCGCGGGGTGGTCAGCTCGGGGACACTCCGGGCATGAGCTTCGACGCCATCCAGACACCCCAGGAACGGGCTCTTGGTCATGTGGCCGGGCTGTCGTCCGGTCCGCCGGTAGATCCCATGCTTCGGGTGACCCTCAACTTTCATCCGGACCGTCTGACACGCGGCAAGCCGATCCTTGTCTCCCTGGCTGAGTGCGGTGCCTATGTCTCACAGTTCGTCACCGGAACGAGCAACGGCGGCCTGACTGCCCACCCCGGCGGGGACCGGTGGCGGTGGGAGAGCCGGATCTTCAACGGCGCCTACGACAACGCCGCTGCCAGCGAGCGGCCCGTCTATGGGGCACTGAACTTCGGCCAGAAACCCGTCGGCGCGGCGCCGCGCTTCGGTTCCTCCCACTTCCGGCTCACCGCCCGGACGCTGGAGCGGACGACGTTCTGCTATCCGGACAGCTGCCTGGAGCCCTCAGACTTCGGTACCGCAGAGCGCATGGGGCTTATCGAGCTGGCCCTGGCCGACCGTCGGGACGCCCTCGATGACTGCATCGAAGCGCAGGTGCACGGACCGGTACGCCTCGATCGCGACGTCGAGGCCCTGGTCCTGGACCACTGCTACCGAGGCACGGCCGTCGAGGACGCTGCTGTCCGCCTTCCGTGCCCCGTGGAATGGCACCCTGGATTCCGACTCACGGTCGAGGAGCTCCGTCGGCATCCCGCCTATCGGGGCCAGGAGTTCATCGACCTAGGCGCGCAGATCGCAGTCGGTGGCGTGCTCAATCCGCGCCTCGTTGGAGACGCCGCCAGTACCGGTCGTTATGACCTGCAGGCGGTCAAGAAGGTGTGGCACTACCTGGCGCGTTTCGGAGCACCTTGGCAGGTGACCGACGAGGCGGAGCACTGGGCGCATGAAGAGGAGGCTGCGATCGATGGCGTTCGCTGATCGCTTGGTGCCGGAGCGGCTGTGGGTGTTGTTCCGAGCCGTTAAGACGCCGTTTCTGATGGCGTGATCGCTCGTTGAGCTGTGCATGGCGGATCTGGTGGAGCGGTTGGTGCCGGACGAGTTGTGGGTGCTGTTCC
>NZ_JBHWDV010000121.1:0-1780 GCF_042734445.1 Streptomyces sp. NPDC059649 | reverse complement strand
GGGTTGGTGTTGGGTGCGGTGACGGTCCTCCGGGGCCTTGTTCGTGGACTGCTTCGCTTTACGTCCACGAACAAGGCCCCTCCGGTCCGTCCCCTCCCGTTGTGGTGTGGGAAAACGGTGCGTGGGGGCGGATGCCGGTGGGCGTCCGCCCCTTCGTCGTGCGAGGAGGCCGGGGGGCGGGCAGGCTCGGGCTATGAGCGATGTGGGGCTGGGGTCCGCGCAGGGGCGGTGGGTTCTGCTGACCGCTGTCCTGGGGTCCGGGATGGCGATGCTGGACAGCACCGTCGTCAATGTCGCACTGCCCCGGATCGGGCAGGATCTCCACGCCGACCTGGCGGTTCTGCAGTGGACGGTGACCGCCTACCTGCTCACCCTGTCCGCGCTGATCCTGCTGGGCGGGGCGCTGGGCGACCGGTACGGACGGCGGCGGATCTTCGTCATCGGGGTGGTCTGGTTCGCCACCGCCTCGCTGCTGTGCGGGCTGGCGCCGCACGCCGGGGTGCTGATCGCCGCCCGGGCGCTGCAGGGGGTCGGCGGGGCGCTGCTCACGCCCGGTTCGCTCGCCCTGATCCAGGCGGTCTTCCGGCCGGGCGACCGGGCCCGGGCGGTCGGTGCCTGGTCGGGGCTGGGCGGCGTGGCCGCGGCGATCGGCCCGTTCGTCGGCGGCTGGCTCGTGGACGGGCCCGGCTGGCGCTGGGTGTTCTTCGTGAACGTACCGCTGGCGCTGGTGTGCGTGCCGGTGGCGCTGCGGCACGTCCCCGAGACCCGGGAGCGGGACGCCGGCCGGCGCGGCGGGTTCGACGTGGCGGGCGCGGTGCTGGGCGCGCTGGCGCTGGCCGGGGTGACGTACGCGCTGATCGCCGCGCCGGGCCGGGGCGCCTCGCCCGGCGTGGTCGTCCCCGCGGTGGCCGGTGTGCTGCTCGGGGTGGTCTTCGTCCGTGTCGAGGGGCGGCGGACGGACCCGATGCTGCCGCCCGCGATCTTCCACATCCGCCTGTTCTCCGCGATCAACGCGGTGACGGTGTGCGTCTACGCGGCGTTCAGCGGCTTCTTCTTCCTGGCCGTCCTCCAGCTCCAGGTCGTCGCGGGCTATTCGGCCCTCCAGGCCGGTGTCGCCCTGCTGCCGACCACCGTGCTGATGCTCCTGCTGTCCGCCCGCTCCGGTGAACTGGGCCAGCGCATCGGGCCGCGGATCCCGCTCACCGTCGGGCCGGTGTTGTGTGCCGCCGGGATGCTGCTGATGATCCGGGTCGGCCCGGGCGCCTCGTACGCCGCCGACGTGCTGCCCGGGCTGGTCGTGCTGGGCATGGGAATGGTGACCCTGGTCGCGCCGCTCACCTCGACCGTGCTGGCGTCGGTGGACGTGGACCGGGCCGGTCTGGCCAGCGGCATCAACAACGCGGCGGCCCGGGCCGCGGGCCTGGTCGCGGTGGCCGCGCTGCCCCTCCTGGCGGGCATGGGCCCCGAGGCGTACCGCTCGGCCGACGAATTCGCCGCCACCTTCCGCCGCGCCATGCCCCTGTGCGCCGCCGTCCTCCTGGCCGGCGCCCTGATCGCCTGGCTCACCGTCCGCCCCGCGCCCCGCCCCCCGACCCCACCCGCCCAGGAACCCTGCCACCCCGAATGCACCTACCACTGCGGAGTGGCCGCCCCACCCTTGGACCCAGGTGACCAACCAGCCGAGCCACGACGCCCACCCCCACCCACCGTTTCCCATCCCCCAACGGGAGGGGACGGGCCGGAGGGGCCTTGTTCGTGGACGTAAAGCGAAGCAGTCCAA
>NZ_JBHWDV010000120.1:0-2587 GCF_042734445.1 Streptomyces sp. NPDC059649 | reverse complement strand
GACCGGATGGTCTGGTGGCGAGGTTCCTTTGAAGAAAACACAGCGAGGACGCTGTGAACCGAGGGATTATTCCTCCCTCTGGTTCCGCTCAACGCGAGTGTCACCGGGAGTACCCGGAAGCATTCACGGAGAGTTTGATCCTGGCTCAGGACGAACGCTGGCGGCGTGCTTAACACATGCAAGTCGAACGATGAACCTCCTTCGGGAGGGGATTAGTGGCGAACGGGTGAGTAACACGTGGGCAATCTGCCCTTCACTCTGGGACAAGCCCTGGAAACGGGGTCTAATACCGGATATGACGCGCGACCGCATGGTCTGTGCGTGGAAAGCTCCGGCGGTGAAGGATGAGCCCGCGGCCTATCAGCTTGTTGGTGGGGTGATGGCCTACCAAGGCGACGACGGGTAGCCGGCCTGAGAGGGCGACCGGCCACACTGGGACTGAGACACGGCCCAGACTCCTACGGGAGGCAGCAGTGGG
The DNA here is from genome assembly GCF_042734445.1 of Streptomyces sp. NPDC059649. Classification (NCBI taxonomy): domain Bacteria; kingdom Bacillati; phylum Actinomycetota; class Actinomycetes; order Kitasatosporales; family Streptomycetaceae; genus Streptomyces; species Streptomyces sp. NPDC059649. Next base: position 2,109 of record NZ_JBHWDV010000120.1, on the reverse strand, counting down.
GAATATTGCACAATGGGCGAAAGCCTGATGCAGCGACGCCGCGTGAGGGATGACGGCCTTCGGGTTGTAAACCTCTTTCAGCAGGGAAGAAGCGAGAGTGACGGTACCTGCAGAAGAAGCGCCGGCTAACTACGTGCCAGCAGCCGCGGTAATACGTAGGGCGCAAGCGTTGTCCGGAATTATTGGGCGTAAAGAGCTCGTAGGCGGCTTGTCGCGTCGGATGTGAAAGCCCGGGGCTTAACCCCGGGTCTGCATTCGATACGGGCAGGCTAGAGTTCGGTAGGGGAGATCGGAATTCCTGGTGTAGCGGTGAAATGCGCAGATATCAGGAGGAACACCGGTGGCGAAGGCGGATCTCTGGGCCGATACTGACGCTGAGGAGCGAAAGCGTGGGGAGCGAACAGGATTAGATACCCTGGTAGTCCACGCCGTAAACGTTGGGAACTAGGTGTGGGCGACATTCCACGTCGTCCGTGCCGCAGCTAACGCATTAAGTTCCCCGCCTGGGGAGTACGGCCGCAAGGCTAAAACTCAAAGGAATTGACGGGGGCCCGCACAAGCAGCGGAGCATGTGGCTTAATTCGACGCAACGCGAAGAACCTTACCAAGGCTTGACATACGCCGGAAAACCCTGGAGACAGGGTCCCCCTTGTGGTCGGTGTACAGGTGGTGCATGGCTGTCGTCAGCTCGTGTCGTGAGATGTTGGGTTAAGTCCCGCAACGAGCGCAACCCTTGTTCTGTGTTGCCAGCATGCCTTTCGGGGTGATGGGGACTCACAGGAGACTGCCGGGGTCAACTCGGAGGAAGGTGGGGACGACGTCAAGTCATCATGCCCCTTATGTCTTGGGCTGCACACGTGCTACAATGGCCGGTACAATGAGCTGCGATACCGCGAGGTGGAGCGAATCTCAAAAAGCCGGTCTCAGTTCGGATTGGGGTCTGCAACTCGACCCCATGAAGTCGGAGTTGCTAGTAATCGCAGATCAGCATTGCTGCGGTGAATACGTTCCCGGGCCTTGTACACACCGCCCGTCACGTCACGAAAGTCGGTAACACCCGAAGCCGGTGGCCCAACCCCTTGTGGGAGGGAATCGTCGAAGGTGGGACTGGCGATTGGGACGAAGTCGTAACAAGGTAGCCGTACCGGAAGGTGCGGCTGGATCACCTCCTTTCTAAGGAGCACTTCTTACTCGGACTTGTCCGGGGCAGAGGCCAGTACATCAGCGAGTGTCTGATGCTGGTTGCTCATGGGTGGAACGTTGACTACTCGGCACGGTCGGTTGGGATCATTAGTACTGCTTCGGCGTGGAACGTGAGTCTTCAATTGGTCGGGTCGGGCACGCTGTTGGGTATCTGAGGGTACGGACTGTTAAGTCTGGACCTTCGCGATGCCGGCCCCAGTGAACTCAGCCTTCGGGTTGGGGTGGTGGGTGGCTGGTCGTTGCTTGAGAACTGCACAGTGGACGCGAGCATCTGTGGCCAAGTTTTTAAGGGCGCACGGTGGATGCCTTGGCACCAGGAACCGATGAAGGACGTGGGAGGCCGCGATAGGCCCCGGGGAGCTGTCAACCGAGCTTTGATCCGGGGGTGTCCGAATGGGGAAACCCGGCAGTCGTCATGGGCTGTCACCCGCTGCTGAACACATAGGCAGTGTGGAGGGAACGCGGGGAAGTGAAACATCTCAGTACCCGCAGGAAGAGAAAACAACCGTGATTCCGGGAGTAGTGGCGAGCGAAACTGGATGAGGCCAAACCGTATTGGTGTGATACCCGGCAGGGGTTGCCAGTGCGGGGTTGTGGGATCTCTTTTTCATCGTCTGCCGGCGATGAGACGAGTCAGAAACCGTTGATGTAGGCGAAGGACATGCGAAAGGTCCGGCGTAGAGGGTAAGACCCCCGTAGCTGAAACGTCAACGGCTCGTTTAAGAGACACCCAAGTAGCACGGGGCCCGAGAAATCCCGTGTGAATCTGGCGGGACCACCCGTTAAGCCTAAATATTCCCTGGTGACCGATAGCGGATAGTACCGTGAGGGAATGGTGAAAAGTACCGCGGGAGCGGAGTGAAATAGTACCTGAAACCGTGTGCCTACAAGCCGTGGGAGCGTCGC
>NZ_JBHWDV010000119.1:0-2721 GCF_042734445.1 Streptomyces sp. NPDC059649 | reverse complement strand
GCCCCCCCCGCCACCGGTCGTTCCGCCGCCGCTCCCATGGGCGGGCCCTCCCGAACCGGTCGTTCCGCCGCCGCTCCCATGGGCGGGCCCTCCCGAACCGGTCGTTCCGCCGCCGCTCCCATGGGCGGCCGCTCCGGTATCGGTCCCGTGGTGGACCGCACCGTCACCACCCGCCCCGGGGGCCCGCCGGATACGGCGCGGCCGGTACGGAGACGGCGGGCCGGGCCAGCGGTACGTCGGCGTCGTGTGCCGCCAGGAAGGCGTCCACGGCCGGCTGCCAGCCGTAACCCTCGGCCTGCCGGCGCGCCGCGGCGCGCCGGGCCGGCTCGGGCCGGGCCAGTACCCGCTGGACGGCGTCGGCGAAGGAGGGCCCGTCGTCGAGCGCGGTGTCGCCCCCGGCGCCGACGAGTCCGGCCAGCGCCGAGACCGCGCTGGCGACCACCGGGGTGCCGCAGGCCAGCGCCTCCAGGGCGGCCAGCCCGAACGTCTCGGCGGGCCCGGGCGCCAGCGCGAGATCGGCACTGGCCTGCAGGGCCGCCACCCGGTCGCGGTCGGCGAGGTGTCCGAGGAACGCCGCGGGCAGCCGCTCGGCCCGCGCGCGGGCGGCCAGCCGGGCCCGCAGCGGTCCCTCGCCGACCACCACCAGCGCCGCGTCGATACCGCGCCGGCGCAGTTCGGCGAGGGCGTCCAGGGCCCGCCCGGGCCGCTTCTCCTGCGACAGCCGGGAGCACATCAGCAGCAGCACCTCGGACCGGCCCGCGCACCGGCGGCGCAGCTCGGCGCTGCGGCAGTCCGGGTGCCAGGCGGCCAGATCGACCCCGAGCGGGGCGCGTACGACATTGCGCGCGCCGGCCCGGGTGAACTCCGCGGCCGCCCACTCGGTGGTGCACACCACCCGGCTGTAGGCGTACGCGGTACGGCGGTTGAGCCGGTCGGCGGCGGCGCGGGCGAGCGGCCGCGGCACGCCCCAGGTGTGCAGCACACCGTCCACGCTCTCGTGCGAGACCATCACCGCGGGGACCCGGGCCCGGCGGGCCCACTCGCCCGTCCAGCGCAGCGTCGTACGGTCCGAGACCTCCAGCCGGTCGGGGGCCAGCGCCGCCAGCAGCCGCTGGACCCGGGAGCGGTCGGTCAGCATCCGGTAGCCGCCGCTGCCGGGCAGCGCGGTCCCCGGCAGGGTGAACACCCGCCCCTGCGCGGTGAGTTCCTCGCGCGTCCGGTCGTCGCCGGGCGGCCCGGGCACGATGAGCACCGGTTCGTGCCCGGCGGCCCGGTAGCCGGCACCGAGCGCGGCGAGCGCGGTACGCAGCCCGCCGGAGGACGGCGTGACGAAGTTGGCGATCCGTACGATCCGCAGGCCCGTCGTGCGGTCCGGCCGCCGGTTCATGCCGCCACCGCCGTCCGGTCGGTGAGCACGTCCTCGTAGTGGCCCAGCAGCTGGTCGCCGACCGCCTCCCAGGTGCGGTCCGCGACGGCCCGGCGGGCCGCGGCGCCGTACCGCACGCGCAGTTCGGCGCTGTCCGCCAGGAAGCGCACCGCGTCCCGGAACGCGCCCCCGTCGCCGGGGGTGACCAGCAGTCCCGTACGGCCGTGGTCGACCAGGTCGACCGGCCCGCCGGCCCGCGGCGCGACCACGGGCACGCCCGAGGCCATCGCCTCCTGCACGGTCTGGCAGAAGGTCTCGTAGGGCCCGGTGTGCACGAAGACGTCCAGGGAGGCGTACAGCCGGGCGAGTTCGTCACCGGTACGGCGGCCGAGGAAGCGGACCTCCGGGAGGGCGGCGCGCAGCCCGGCGGCGCTGGGGCCCTCGCCGATGACGACGGTGCGGACACCCGGCAGCCGGGAGGTCTCGGCCAGCAGCCGGACGTCCTTCTCGGGGGCGAGCCGCCCCACGTACCCCACCAGCAGCTCCCGTCCGGCGGCCAGCGAGCCGCGCAGCACCGCGTCCCGCCGCCCCGGGTGGAACCGGGAGGAGTCCACCCCGCGCGGCCACAGGTGGACCCGGGGCACCCCGTGCTCGCTCAGGTCGAGCAGGGCCGCACTGGAGGGTGCCAGGGTGCGGTCGGCGGCCCCGTGCACGGCGCGCAGCCGCCGCCAGGCGGTGGCGGTACCACCGCCGAGGTAGGTACGGGCGTAGCGGCCCAGATCCGTCTGGTAGACGGCGATCGCGGGCACCTGCAGGCGGGCCGCGGCGGCCATTCCGCGGGCACCGAGGACGAAGGGGCTGGCGAGGTGCACGAGATCGGGCCGGTGACCGGCCAGCGCCGCGGACAGCCGCCGTCCGGGGAGCGCGATCCGCACCTGCGGGTAACCGGGCAGCGGCATCGACGGCACCCGCACCACGGGGCAGGGGTTGTCGTGGGTGACCGGTCCGGGCGCGGCGCCACCGAGCGGCGCGATGACGAGCGGATCGTGCCCTCGCCGGACGAGGTGGCGGGCGGTTTCCAGGGCGCAGTGGGCGACGCCGTTGACATCGGGCGGGAAGGATTCGGTGACGATGACGACACGCATACGGCTGTTGTCGGCGCACCGTGCGTGGAGCGAGCCACGTGGATCTTTCCAGTCGGCGAACGTCCCATGAGCGTTCGCCGCGCGCTCGGGCCGGCCGCCCACGTCCGCTGCGCTGTGCGGCGCCGCGTACGTTGTCGGCCGTCCCGCCGCGGTGGTTTCTCGCCGTTGCGCCTGGCGGCGGGCGTGGGTTGTCGGGTGCGGTGCCGCTCC
>NZ_JBHWDV010000118.1:0-3136 GCF_042734445.1 Streptomyces sp. NPDC059649 | reverse complement strand
CGATGGCGGGACGGCCGACAACGTACGCGGCGCCGCAAAGCACGCAACGGCGAGAAGCCCCGCGGCGGGAAAGACGGGTACGTGCGGGGCGCCGCAAAGCGGCAACGGCGAGCGAGCCCCGCGGCGGGACGGCCAGGTACGTGGGAGGAACCGCAAAGCGCAGTGCCCCGCGGCGCCGCAGACGACTACGTGGGAGGCCAAGCCAAGCGCAGCGTTACGTGGGGAGCAGCCCCGCGAGGAATTGGTTCAGGCCGGCGACCACCAGCTCGTGGTCGGCGGCCTGGGGTAGGCCGGAGACCGCGACGACGCCGACGACGCCCGTGCCGCGCACGCGGATCGGGAATGCGCCGCCGTGTGCGGCGAACCGGTCCGGGTCCAGTCGTGAGGACTCCTCGAAGGTGCGGCCCTTGGCGCGGAACCGGGCGCCGACGAGGAAGGAGGACTCCGCGTAGCGCTCGACGACGGCGGATTTACGGGCGATCCAGGCGTCGTTGTCGGCGGAGGTGCCCGGCAGGGCGCAGTGGAAGAGTTGCTGGGCGCCGCGCCGGATGCCGATCGTGACCTCGGCGCCGCGGTTACGGGCCAGCTTCACGAGCAGCGAGCCCAGTTCCCATGCGTCGTCGTTGCCGAACGTCTCGAAGACCAGGTGCCGTTCGTGCGCCTCCAGTGCGCGCACCTCGTCCTCGGTGGCGGGGGCGCTCATGCGCCCGGCTCGATCGGGACCGTGCAGCCCTCTGCCGCCGACCGTTTTGCGGCCTCCAGGACGCGGAGGGCGGCTGCGGCCTCCGTGGCGGTGACCGGGGGGTCGCCGCCCTCGCGGAGGGCGCGGGCGATCGCGGCGTAGTAGGCGGGGTAGTCGCCGGGGAGGGTGGGGACGGGGTCGCCGCCGCCCATCCGGGGGGAGGCCCCGGCGCCGAGCCGGCCCCAGCAGGACTTCGGCTCGACGCCCCATTCGATGCCCTCGTCGCCGGGGCGCCGGCCCTCGCGCAGGGCGGCCTCCTGGGGGTCGAGGCCGTGTTTGGTGTAGCCGGCCTTGCTGCCGAGCACCCGGAAGCGGGGGCCCAGCAGGGCGGCGGTGGCGCTCACCCAGAGGTGCGAGCGGACGCCGTTGGCGTGGGTGAGGGCGATGAACGTGTCGTCGTCGGCCTCGGCGCCCGGGCGGCGGACGTCGGACTCTGCGTAGACGGAGACGACCGGGCCGAAGAGGGTGAGCGCCTGGTCGGCGAGGTGGCTGCCGAGGTCGTAGAGGAGACCGCCGATCTCGGTGGGGTCGCCGGATTCGCGCCAGCCGCCCTTGGGGGTCGGGCGCCAGCGCTCGAAACGGGACTCGAAGCGCTGGACGTCGCCGAGCGCGCCCTCCTCGATGAGCTTGCGGACGGTGCGGAAGTCGTTGTCCCAGCGGCGGTTCTGGAAGACGGAGAGCAGCAGGCCGCGGTCGGCGGCGAGCGCGGCGAGCTTGTCGGCCTCCGCGGCCGTGGCGGCCAGCGGCTTGTCGACGACCACCGGCAGCCCGGCCTCCAACGCCGCGGTGGCGAGCGGCACATGGGTCTTGTTGGGCGACGCCACCACGATCAGGTCCAGCTCGGCGGCGCGGTCGAGGACCGCCTCGGCGGTGGGGACCGTCCGCACCTGCGGATGTTCGGCGCGGGCCTGTGCCTGCCGCTCCGGACTGCCGGTGGAGACGGTGTCGAGCAGCAGTCCGTCGGTGGCGGCGATCAGCGGGGCGTGGAAGACGGAGCCGGCCAGGCCGTAGCCGAGCAGGCCGACCCGCAGGGGGTCGCCGGGGGAGGCGCCGTTCCGCTGCGGTGCGCCGGTGCGGCTGTTCTCGCTCGTCTCACTCATGTCGACCAACTTACGCAACGCTGTTGCTTAAGTGCAAGCCCTGCCGGACAATGGGGGGTGTGAGCAGCACTGATTTTCCCTCTGTCGGCGGCGTCGCCGGGCCCGCGGGCGCCAACCTCCCCGCGCTGCGCGGGCACAACACCGCGCTGGTGCTGGGGCTGCTGCGCGCGGCCGGGGAAGCGGGGGTCAGCCGGCTGGAGCTCGCCGCGCAGACCGGGCTGACCCCGCAGGCCGTCAGCAAGATCACTGCGCGGCTGCGCACCGAGGGCCTGGCCGCGGAGGCGGGCCGCCGCGCCTCGACGGGCGGCAAGCCCGCCACCGCCCTGCGGCTGGTCCCCGGCGCCCGGCACGCCCTCGGCCTGCACCTGGACCGCGACGAGCTCACCGCCGTCCGCGTCGACCTCACCGGCCGCGCGCTCGCGGTCCGGCGCGCCCCGCTCGCCTTCACCGCGGGCGAGGAGCAGGTGCTCGGCACCGTCGAACGGGAGATCGCGGCGCTGCTCGCCGAGGCCGCGGGGCCGCCGGTGCTGGGCGTGGGGGTGGCGTGCCCGGGCCCGCTGGACCACACGGCGGGGGTGCTGCACCGCGTCACCGGCGCCCCCGAGTGGGACGGCTTCCCGCTGCGGGACGTCCTCGCCGCGCGCTTCGGCCTGCCCGCCGTGCTCGACAAGGACACCAACGCCGCGGCGCTCGGCCTGGCACAGGGCATGCCCGCGGGGGCGGGCTCCTTCGGCTATCTGCATCTGGGCACCGGCCTCGGCGCCGGTCTCGTGCTGGGCGGCAGCCTCTACCGTGGCCCGCGCACCGGCGCCGGCGAATTCGGCCACCAGATCGTCCAGTTGGACGGCCCGCGCTGTAGTTGTGGACAGCAGGGCTGCATAGAGGCGCTGTGCCTGGCCGCGGTGGCCCGCGGTGATCTCCCGGGCGCCGCACGGGCGCTGGGCGTGGGCGCGGCCAATCTCGTCGAACTCCTCGACATCGACCGGGTCCTGCTCGGCGGCCGCACCGTGCTCGACCACCCCGAGGAGTTCCTGGCCGGGGTGTCCCGGGCGCTGGCCGCCCAGGCCCGCACCCGCGGCGGCCCCGGCGCCCGCGCCGCGGTGTCCGTGGCGCTCGCCCCCGGCGGTGCCCGCACGGTCGCCGACGGCGCGGCGGAGCTGGTCCTCGCCCCGCTCTTCGGCGGCCCCCGGCCCGTACGGCAGACCGGCGAAGGGGGATGACGGTGGGCTGATGGGGGCTGATGGGGGCTGACGAGGGGGAGGTCGGCGCGGGCAGGGACGCCGTGTTCCCCACC
>NZ_JBHWDV010000117.1:0-3313 GCF_042734445.1 Streptomyces sp. NPDC059649 | reverse complement strand
TCCACACAACCGGCCCCGGAGGACCGTCACCGCACCCACCACAACCCAGCCCGCCGCTGGGGGTACCTCCCACGCCCTTTAGGCAGTGGGGGAGCAACGGCGAGAAACCACCACGGCGCCGCAGACAAAAACGTGGGAGGCGCCGCAAAGCGCAGCGGAACGGCGAGAAACCACCGCGGCGCCGCAAACAGGCACGTGGGAAGAAGAAGGCTACGCCTCAAGCGTCACCGTGAAGGAGAAACGGTCCCCCCGGTAGTGGATGCGGGCGACGTCGACCGGGTGGCCGTCGGCGTCGTAGGTGACGCCCGTGTAGTCGAGGATCGGGCTGAGGAGCGGGACCTCGAGGAGGCGGGCGGTTTCCGGGTCGGCGAGGCGGGCCTCGACCGTGTCGGTGATCCGGCTGATCCGGACGCCCACCGCATCCCGCAGCACCTTGGTCATCGGCCAGCGCAGCAGATCCGCCGGGTCGATCCGCTCCGCGACGTCGGGGCGTACATAGTTGCGCGCGTGGTTGGTCGGCTCGCCCGTCTTCTCGTCGCTGCGCAGCCGGCGGAACCCGGCCACCTCCGTCAACTCGGGGAAGTACTCGGCCAGTTCGGCGGGGACCGCGACCGGGCCGTGGTCCAGCAGCTCGGTGGCCATCCCGGACTGCTGGGCCACGATCGCGTCCACCGAACCGAGCAGCCGCACCGGCGCACCGCGCCGCGCACCCGGCTCGATGAACGTGCCGCGACGCCGGTGCCGGCTGATCAGCCCCTCCGCCTCCAGCTCCTTGAGCGCCTGCCGCATGGTCAGCACGCTCACGCCGTAGTGCGCCGCGAGCGCGTCCTCGGTGGGCAGCCGCAGCGGGGCGTCCGGGGAGCGGCCCAGTATGGAGGCACGCAACGACTGCGAGACCTGGTACCACAACGGCAGCTTGCGGTTCAGGGCGAGCGAGTCGGGAGCGAAGGTGGTCACGAGCGGTCCCCGGGTGTCACGGGCGGAAGTGGCGCTGGAGACCCTGCCATACGTCGTCGTAGCCGCGCTGCAGATGGCCGGCGTCCCGGGCCTGGGCGGTGAGCGTCAGCGGCCAGCGGGTCTCGAACATGAACGCCAGCCCGTCGTCGATCTTCTGCGGGACCAGTTCGGCGGCGCTCGCCCTGTCGAACGTCTCCCGGTCGGGCCCGTGCGCCGACATCATGTTGTGCAGCGAGCCGCCGCCCGGGACGAAACCCCCTTCTCCGGCGGCCTTGGCGTCGTAGGCGCCCTCGATCAGACCCATGTACTCGGTCATCACATTGCGGTGGAAATAGGGCGGCCGGAAGGTGTTCTCGCCGACCAGCCAGCGCGGCGCGAAGACCACGAAGTCCACGCCGGCCAGCCCCGGGGTGTCGGACGGGGAGGTCAGCACCGTGAAGATCGACGGGTCCGGGTGGTCGTAGCTGATCGACCCGATGACGTTGAAGCACCGCAGGTCGTAGACGTACGGGACGTGGTTGCCGTGCCAGGCGACGACGTCCAGCGGCGAGTGGTCGTAGGTGGCGGTCCAGAGGTTGCCGCAGAACTTGTTGACGACCTCGACCGGGCCCTCGACGTCCTCGTACGCGGCGACCGGAGCCCGGAAGTCCCGGGGGTTCGCCAGGCCGTTGGCGCCGATCGGGCCGAGGTCGGGGAGCCGGAAGGGCTGCCCGTAGTTCTCGCAGACGTAGCCCCGGGCGGTGGCGTCCAGCAGCTCGACGCGGAACCGCACCCCGCGCGGGATCAGCGCGACCTCACCCGGTACGGCGCGCAGCAGCCCGAGCTCGGTGCGCAGCAGCAGCCCGCCCTGCTCGGGGACGATCAGCAGCTCGCCGTCCGCGTCGCTGAACACCCGCCGTTCCATGTCGGCGTTGGCGTGGTAGAGGTGCACGGCCATGCCGCTGCGCTGCGCCGCGTCGCCGTTGCCGCCCAGCGTCCACAGCCCGTCGAGGAAGTCCGTCGGGCCTTCGGGGGCGGGCAGCGGGTTCCAGCGCAGCCGGTTGGGGTCCGGCACGCACTCGGTGAACGGCGCCGAGCGCACCGTGCGCTGCTCGGCGCGGACGAACGGCGGGTGCGCGGCCGACGGGCGGATGCGGTACAGCCAGGAGCGGTGGTTGGTCCCCCGGGGTTCGGTGAACGCCGAGCCGCTGAGCTGCTCGGCGTACAGCCCGAGCGGGGCCCGCTGGGGTGCGTTGCGGCCCATCGGAAGCGCGCCCGGGACGGCCTCCGAGCTGTGCTCGTTGCCGAAGCCGGTGGCGTACACCAGTCCTTCGGCCGTCTTCCTCGCCTGCTCGTTGGCCGTGCCTGTCATCGCGCGCTCCCGCCGCTCAAGGAATCCTATGGAAGACCTTAGGATTGCGCGGGAGGGTCGTCAACGGACACTCCCGTCCGGAAGGACGGGCAGGATGGACGGGTGCAGCAGCCGACCCCGCGCCCCGACCTGCCTCCCCGCTCCCTGCGCCGCGCCCCCGTGCAGCGGCGCAGCGCCCAGCGTCTGGCCCGCATCCTCGACGCGTGTGCCGAACTCCTCGACGAAACCGGTTACGAGGAACTGAGCACCCGGGCCGTGGCCGTCCGGGCCGGCGTTCCGATCGGCTCGGTCTACCGCTTCTTCCCCAACAAGCGCGCGATGGCCGAGGCGCTCGCCCATCGCAACCTCGACGCCTACGCGGACCGGATCACCGCCCGGCTGACCGCGCCGGAGGGCCAGCGGCTGGAGTGGCGCCGTGCGATGGACGTCGTGGTCGACGAGTACCTCGCGATGAAGCGGACGGTGCCGGGGTTCGCGCTGGTCGAGTTCACGGTGCCCGCCCCGCGGGAGTCCCGCCAGGCGAACTACGAGGTCGCCGACCGCCTCATGGTCCTCCTGGCGGGGCGCCTCGGCCTGGACCCCGCCGAGGCGCGGCTCCGCACGGCGTTCCTCGTCGGCGTCGAGACGGCCGACGCGCTGCTGCAACTGGCGTTCCGCGTCGACTCGGCCGGTGACCCGGCCATCGTCGAGGAGACGAAGTCGCTCCTTCGGGCTTATCTGTCCCGGTACCTGGACTAACGCGTTGCGGCGCGCCGTACGTACCTGTCTGTCCCGCCGCGGGGCGTCTCGCCGTTGCGCGCTTTGCGGCGCCCCCGCACGTATCTGTCCGTCCCGCCGCGGTTGTTGTTCGCCGTTGCTCCCCCACTGCCTAAAGGGCGTGGGAGGTACCCCCAGCGGCGGGCTGGGTGGTTGTTGGGTGCGGTGACGGTCCTCCGGGGCCGGTTGTGTGGACTGCTTCGCTTTACGTCCACACAACCGGCCCCTCCGGCCCGTCCCCTCCCGTTG
>NZ_JBHWDV010000116.1:0-3767 GCF_042734445.1 Streptomyces sp. NPDC059649 | reverse complement strand
GGCGGCGACCACCGGCGGGGCGCCGGCCACCGGAGGCGAGACGACCACCGGCGGCGAGAGGACCACCGGCGGCGAGAGGACACCCGGCGGAGGGGCGGCGGCCGACGGAAAGGCAGCGCCGGAAGGAGAGGTGGCGGCCGACGGGGAGGCCGCGGCCGCCGGGAAGACGTCGGCGCCGGCGCCCCGCTGAACGCGGGGCGCCCGCACCGTAGTTGCTACGGCTGCTCCACGCTCAGCAGTGGCCGCAGTTCCTTCGGCAGCAGCTTCTCGCAGGTCTTGCCGGAGGACTGCGTCAGGGCGTCGTTCACGCAGGTGAAGTAGTCGCGGTAGACGATCTGCACGGTGAACGTGGCGGCCACCAGCATCAGCGCGAGCGAGGCGGTCACCAGGCCCGCGACGGCCGAGGTGACCTGCGGCCGGGTGGCACCCGGGCCGCCGGGGCGCGGGCCCTGGGCGGGCGGCTGGTGCGGGGCGGGGCGGCCCTCCATGGCGGCGGTGGTCGCCGACGCGGCGGCCTTCGTCGGGTCCGGCTTGGCGCGCAGCGCGCTGATGCCCCAGTAGATCGCCAGCGAGCCGAGCAGCAGGGCGACCTCGGAGAGGCTGAAGAGCACGAAGAAGAACGCCCACATACCGGCCAGCAGGGCGTACCGGGCCCGGCGCTGGGCCGGGTCGGTGGGGTCCCAGCGGAGGTTGCCGGGGCCGCCGGGGCCTCCGGGTCCGCCGCCGGACTGGCCGTTGCGGCCGCCCGGCCGGGAGCCGAAGCCGCCGTTCTGCCGGCCGGGCTGACGGGGGCTCCACTGGCTGCCCCAGCTCGGCGCCGGGTCGTCCGGTCCCTGGCCCTCGCCCTCTCCCGGCCCCTCTCCGTGGCTTCGGCCCGGTCCCTGTTCCTGGTCCTGGCCGTTCGCGTACGGGGAGGGGTGGCGGGGTCGCCAATCCTGGTCGGGGGTGCCGGGCGGCGGCGGTGCGAACGGGTTGTCGCGGTCGGGGTCCGGCGAGGACGGGCCGGAGGACGACGACGTGCGGCCGCGCGGCAGCAGCACCACCCCGGGGGCGGTGCCGGGCTCGGGGTACCTCCCAGCGAGGGCTGGCGGAGGGAGCAGGAGGGCCGCGCGGCGGCGTCGGTCCGTCATCTGGAGTGTGTCTTCCCCTTGTCTCGTCCGTACGCGGGCCTTCGCGACCGGCGACCGGATACCACGAACTGCATGCAGTCTCACGCCCGACGCTACCTCCCGTCCCCGCCCCCGTCCCGCGGGGGCCGCTCGGTGTGCCGGTATCGTTGCTGACGGTCGGCGCCTTCGTAGGGTTCCCCGGATCTGCGGTACCCGCGGCCTTGTGCGACCACACAAAGCATGTGAGCCCACCGCTCGCGAGATCGAGAACGAGATCGAGAAAGAGCCCCGCCGTGGCTTCGTCCCCGCCCCCCGCCCCGTCCGCCCGGCCGGCCGGGTCCGCCCGACCCGCCCGCCTCGTCGTGCTCGTCTCCGGTTCCGGTACGAACCTGCAGGCCCTGCTGGACGCCATCGCCGCCCACGGAGCCGAGGAGTACGGCGCCGAGATCGTGGCCGTGGGCGCGGACCGCGGTGCCATCGCGGGCCTGGAGCGGGCCGAGAAGGCGGGCCTGCCGACCTTCGTCTGCCGGGTCAAGGACTACGGCAGCCGCGCGGAGTGGGATGCCGCGCTGACCGCGGCGACCGCCGCGTACGAGCCGGACCTGGTGGTGTCGGCCGGCTTCATGAAGATCCTGGGCAAGGAGTTCCTGGCCCGGTTCGGCGGCCGGACCGTCAACACCCACCCGGCGCTGCTGCCGAGTTTTCCCGGTGCCCACGGCGTGCGCGACGCGCTCGCGTACGGCGCGAAGGTCACCGGATGCACCGTCCACCTCGTCGACGACGGGGTCGACACCGGCCCGATCATCGCGCAGAGCGTGGTCGAGATCCGGGACGAGGACGATGAACCCGCGCTGCATGAGCGCATCAAGGAAGTCGAGCGATCGCTGCTCGTCGAGGTCGTGGGGCATCTGGCCCGGCACGGCTACCGCATTGAGGGACGAAAGGTACGTATCTCGTGACCGCCGAAGGTACGAAGCGGCCCATCCGCCGCGCGCTGGTCAGCGTCTACGACAAGTCCGGGCTGGAGGAGCTGGCGCAGGGCCTGCACGCGGCGGGCGTCGAGCTCGTCTCGACCGGGTCGACGGCCGGGAAGATCGCCGCCGCCGGGGTGCCGGTCACCAAGGTCGAGGAGCTCACGGGCTTCCCCGAGTGCCTCGACGGCCGGGTCAAGACCCTGCACCCGAAGGTTCACGCCGGCATCCTGGCCGATCTGCGCCTGGAGGACCACCGGCAGCAGCTGGCGGAGCTGGGCGTGGAGCCGTTCGACCTGGTGATCGTGAACCTCTACCCGTTCCGGGAGACCGTCGCCTCCGGCGCCACCCCCGACGAGTGCGTCGAGCAGATCGACATCGGCGGCCCCTCGATGGTGCGGGCCGCGGCCAAGAACCACCCGTCGGTCGCGGTCGTCACCAGCCCGGCCCGGTACGCCGACGTGCTCGCCGCGGTCCGTGACGGCGGCTTCGACCTGACCGCCCGCAAGCGGCTGGCCGCGGAGGCGTTCCAGCACACCGCCGCCTACGACGTGGCCGTGGCGGGCTGGTTCGCCGACGACTACGCGGCCGCCGACGACAGTGGCTTCCCCGACTTCCTGGGCGCGACCTACGCGCGCCAGAACGTGCTGCGCTACGGCGAGAACCCGCACCAGGGCGCCGCGCTGTACGTGACCGGCGAGGGCGGGCTGGCCGAGGCCGAGCAGCTGCACGGCAAGGAGATGTCGTACAACAACTACACGGACACCGACGCCGCGCGCCGGGCCGCGTACGACCACGCCGAGCCCTGTGTGGCCATCATCAAGCACGCCAACCCGTGCGGCATCGCGATCGGCGCGGACGTCGCCGAGGCGCACCGCAAGGCGCACGCCTGCGACCCGGTCTCCGCGTACGGCGGTGTGATCGCCGTGAACCGTCCGGTGTCGGTGGCGATGGCCGAGCAGGTCGCCGAGATCTTCACCGAGGTCATCGTGGCGCCCGGTTACGAGGACGGTGCGGTCGAGGTCCTGGCCCGGAAGAAGAACATCCGGGTGCTCCGCGCCGAGGGTGCCCCGGCCGCCCCGGTCGAGGTCAAGCAGATCGACGGCGGTGCGCTGCTGCAGGTCACCGACCGCCTCCAGGCCGACGGTGACGACCCGGCCAACTGGACGCTGGCGGCCGGCGCGGCGCTGGCGCCGGAGCAGCTGGCCGAGCTGGCGTTCGCCTGGAAGGCGTGCCGCGCGGTGAAGTCCAACGCGATCCTGCTCGCCAAGGACGGTGCCTCGGTGGGCGTCGGCATGGGCCAGGTCAACCGCGTCGACTCCTGCAAGCTGGCGGTCGAGCGGGCCGGCGAGGAGCGCGCCCGGGGCTCGTACGCCGCGTCGGACGCCTTCTTCCCGTTCCCCGACGGCCCGGAGATCCTCATCGCGGCCGGTGTCCGGGCGATCGTCCAGCCGGGCGGTTCGATCCGCGACGAGCAGGTCGTCGAGGCCGCCAAGGAGGCCGGCGTGACGATGTACTTCACCGGCGCCCGGCACTTCTTCCACTGAGCTCTTCACTGAGCGCGGAAACGGGCGGGGGGGCCGCCCCCCCCCCGGGGGGCGGCGCCCCGGCGGGGGGGGGGGGCGGGGGGGGAGCCGCGGGGGGGTTGAAAGCGGGGGCCCCCGGCGGAGAGGACGAAAACAACCCC
>NZ_JBHWDV010000115.1:0-4764 GCF_042734445.1 Streptomyces sp. NPDC059649 | reverse complement strand
ACCGAGGTCAGCAGCGGAAGCGCCCAGGTGCCCGCGAAACCGAGCATCACCAGCGGTCCGGCCCATCCCGTGGCGTGCATCCAACGGCCGAAAAGGGTGTCGACGGGGAGCGAGCTCTGTTGGCTCACCGCGGCGACGAAGAGCGCCGGCGCGATCCAACAGGCAAGAACCAGCAGGCGGATCCGCCACTGCGAGACCAGCTTGAGCAGCTCGAAGCGGTAGCAACGCGCCACCGAGGCGCGGCGGATACCGGCACCGTGGGGCTGGGCCTGGGCGTGGGCGAGGGTCGCGGTCATCGTCCGGCCTCCTCTGGTCCGGTGAGGGCGAGGAACGCTGCCTCGAGCGGCGATACCAGGGGGGAGAGCTCGCGTACCGCGACGCCGGCCTGTACCAGCCGCACCATCAATTCGTCGAGGGCGGGCGCCAGCGCGCGTACGACGAGTACCTGCGCATCGTGCCGTGTCCCGGTGTCATCGACGAGGCGTACCCCGGCCGTTTCGGCGGCCAGTTGACGGGCGGCGTGCGCATCGGAGGTGCGTACCCGGTAGTCGAGCTCCTGGTCCTCGGCGGCCAGCTTGCCGAGCGGCCCGGAGAAGACGACCCGCCCGGTGGCGAGGATGGTGACGTCGGAGCAGAGGGCCTCGAGGTCGTCCATGCGGTGACTGGAGAGCACGACGCTGGTGCCGTCCGTCGCGAGCCGGGTCAGGACACCGTGTACGTGCTTTTTGCCGGCCGGGTCGAGGCCGTTGGACGGTTCGTCGAGCACCAGCAGCCGGGGCTTGGTGAGCAGCGCCGCGGCCAGCCCCAGCCGCTGTCGCATGCCGAGGGAGAAGCCGCGGGCCCGTTCGTCGGCGACATCGGTGAGCCCGACCTGCGCCAAAGCGTCGTCGATCGTCGCCGTCCGCGTGTCGTCACCGCGGAGCGCGGCCAGCGCGGCGAGGTTCTGCCGGGCGGTGAGCGAGGGGTAGAGACCAGGGCCGTCCACGAACCCGGCGACACCGTCGGGAGCGTCGAGCGTCCGCCCGACCGGTGTCCCCAGAATGTCGAGACTGCCGCTGTCGGCGACGGCCAGCCCCAGCAGGAGGCCGAGCAGGGTCGTCTTGCCGGCGCCGTTCGGTCCGACCAGGCCGTGAATCTGTCCCTGCGTCACATCCAGGTCGACACCATCGAGCGCGACGACATCGCCGAACCACTTGCTGATCCCGCGCGCCCGGACTGCGAGGAGTGCGTCCATGAGGTCCTTCCTTCGAAAGCCTCAAGGACCGTAAATGCAGTGCCCAACGATGGCCAGGAGCAGTCAGTTGAATGCTCATGAAACCTTTGACGACCGGCATGCACCGCGACGATCCCCGGACGGGCCCCGAGGAGCGCCGGGGTATCGGCAGCGGTGGACGCGGTGGACACCGCGGACGCGCAGGAGAAGATGCGCCACTCTGCGCGGACGCCTGGGTGCCTGAACGTCTGGGCGCCTGGACCCCTGCCCGACGAGAAGAGGATTCTTCTGTAGCGCATTGCAGGCGGTGGACTAGGACACGCCCCTACGAGCTCCGACTCGGATGGGGAGCGATGAAGCCCCGCCCTATGACCGACGGAGTATTCGCCGAGCACCTCACCACGCGAGCTGCCGCGGGCTCGGCCGGACATCGGTCTCCGGTGTCCAGGTTGATCGCGTTGCCTGGGCGGACGCACGGTGGCGAGCCGTTCGAGGCGATGGTTTCTCAGGTGTGCCGGGACCAGAAGGCGACGAACGTGATGTAGGAGAGGGCGGCGGTGGCCACGAACCAGAAGTACGGATCGCCACTTCGTCCGGATGCCAGCTCACCGATGAAGGCGCTGAGGTTTCCCACGGTAAGCACTACTCCCGTGCCGGCCCAGGCTCGCCCTCCGATCCGGGCGAAGCGCTCGTCAGGAGCCTTCTCGGTGAGGCCCTGATAGGTCTCGCTCCGGCGTCCCAGCAGCGCTAAGGCAAGGCTGCAGACCGCCAGGATTCCGAATGCCACCAGGCCGGGAGCGAGGCGGCCGCCGAACGTCGCGGCCACGAGGCAGGCGACTCCGAGGGCGAGGAATAACCCGGGGACGGACCGCCTGGCTGTGTTACTCGCCATCTGCTGGGCTCTCATCGACATGAAACATCTCCTCAACGCTGACCTCGAAGAACTTGGCCATGGACAAGGCGAGCGGCAGGGAGGGGGTGTACCGCTCGGTCTCGATCGCGTTGATCGTTTGCCGAGAGACCCCGAGGGCTGTGCCTAGCTGGCCCTGGGAGAGCCCTCGTGACGACCGCAGTTCCCTGACGCTATTTCGCACCTGTAAAGCGTACTTGTCACCCCGTGGCGGTTGTCAAGCTTGCTTTGCAGCGGGAAGCGCGGGTGCGTTCGCACGGCACCTCGGGCACCGAGCTCACCGTCCTGGTGGCCAGCCCGGCATGAAAGGGCGAGTGCATCCCCGACCACTCCTTGGAACGCCGCAACCTCGCCCGTGAGTGCGGCTCCGGCTCGCACGCTGAGGGAATCCGCGATCAGCAGTAGTCGGTAGAGACCGGCAGAGTGTGCCCCTGCTCGATGCGGTTGACCGTCCTTCGGTCGAGTCGGCGCGTTCGGTCGACCCAACTGCCTGGCTAGCCCTCCCGCGTCCACGGTCGTAGCTTCTCCGGGTTGCGGACTGCCCAGATTCGGGTGACGCATCCGTCGGAGACGTCGAACGAGGCCACGGTCACGACGACGCCGTCACGCCGGGCCACCAGGCCCGGCGCACCGTTGACCGATCGCTCCAGGAGTTCGAGCCCCGGAGCCTTGTCGGCAATGGCGACCATGTACTGGGCGATGCGCGCGCCGCCCTCGACCGGGTGCAGGACGGTGCCGACCATTCCGCCGCCGTCGGCGGTCATCACGGCGGCCGGGTTGAGGAGGCCGACGAGGGCCGCGATGTCCTTGTTCTCCCATGCCTCTTTGACGTGTCTCACCACGTCGGCCCGGCCGGTCGCCGTCACCGGAGTGCGCCCGACGCTCACCCGCCGCCGGGCGGAGGCCGCCAGCTGTTTGCAGGCCGCAGGGGTCCGGCCGAGCACGTCGGCGATCTCGGCGAACGGATACCGGAAGACGTCGTGCAGGACGAACGCCACCCGCTCGGCGGGCGTCATCGACTCCAGGACGACGAGGAAGGCCATGGCCACCGACTCGTCCCGGACGATCTGATCGGCGGGGTCCGCCGGGCTGGTGGGGTCGGCGCCGCCCGCGTGGTCCCATTCGGTGCGGTCGGGCAGCGGCTCGGGCAGCCAGGCGCCCACATAGCGTTCCCGCCGGACCCGCGCCGAGCCGAGCAGGTCCAGGCAGATGCGGCTGGTCACCGTCGTCAGCCAGGCACCGGGGGACCGGATCTCCTCCTGCCGGCTGCGCGGCAGCCCGCACCAGCGTGTGTAGGCATCCTGGACGGCGTCCTCGGCCTCGGTCACCGAACCGAGCAACCGGTAGGCGACATTGATCAGTTGGCGCCGCTCGCCGGCTATGTCATCTGTGCTGGCCCTGACAGTCCCCATGCGTCCGGCCGCCCCCTCGCCTTACCTTTCGCAGGCCCGCGTCGTCGAGCCGGTGAGACCTTATCGATCCACTGCCCGAGGGCGGAAAAGGGGACTGTGAGATGGCCACTCAGGTGACGGCAGCGGTGACGGCGACGGCGCACGCACAGCGCGGCTCCTCATTGCTGCGGATCGCGATCGCCCTGCAGACCCTGACCATCTTCCTTCAGGCGGTCTCCGCCGGATTGCTGCTGACCTCGTCCTACGGAGAGACGCTGCACAGTGTCGGAGCCCGTGTGATGTACGGGGCGTCGATGCTGTATGTGCTCGCGGCGGTGCTGGCGTGGAAGCCGGGCGGCGGGTCACCCCGGCCTGTCTGGCGCGCGTCTGGATTCCTCGTACTCGCTTCCGCCCAGGTCGCGTTGGGCATCGCGCACGTGCCGTCGGTCCATCTCCCCCTGGGCGTCTTGATGTTCGGCCTGAGTGTGCTGTCGCTGGCCCGGCGCTGAGGGGGCAGGCCGGCCGTGGGTGCTGAGCAGCGGGCGCGGACCTTCGTGAGGAACGCGCCTTGAGGTATCGACCGTCTTGAGTGGAAGTGCCGCAAGTGGGAGCGCCGCAAGTGGGAGCGCCGCACGTGCCGATGCGTGGTGTCGTGACCGTGGGGCGGGGGCGGTCATCTTCCGTAGGCGCGCAGGAAGACGTCTGTGGCGGTGTCGGCGACGGTGTCCGGGTCGGCATCGGGACGGTACTCCGGCGGGCCGGTGAGCAGGGAGAGGAAGTGCTCGGCGGCGAGCTCCGGGTCGCTCGCGCGCAGGCGGCGGGTGAGGATGAGGCGGGTCAGGCGGTCGGCGAGGGCGGAACGTACGCGTAGGGACGTGCGCTCGCGTACGCTCGCCGCCAGGTCGGGGAACGGCGCCGCCTGAGCGGAGGCCAACTGCCGTACGGCGTGGGCGTCTTCGGCGCTGAACGCCTGGAGCAGGCAGCGGGCCGCGGCCGTGAGCGGGGCGCGCGGGTCATCGTCCGCGGTGGCCTCGCGCAGCTGCTCGACCATGGCGAGGTACTGCGCGCCGATCCGGTCGGCGGCGGCCTCGACGGTCTCGCGGTAGAGGGTCTCCTTGGCTGAAAGGGGCGGTGGGGCCGGGTACAAAAACCGGGCCCCCCCCCCCTGGGGGGGGGAGCGGGGCGGGGCCAAGCCCGGGAGGGAGTTAAACACAAGGAGGTTCACCAGATAAGAACCCCCGCGGGGGGGC
>NZ_JBHWDV010000114.1:0-4898 GCF_042734445.1 Streptomyces sp. NPDC059649 | reverse complement strand
AACGACAACGCCCGCCCCCACTCACCTCTCCCACCCACCAACGGGAGGGGACAGACCGGAGGACGAAGTCTGTAGGGCTGTCACCGCACCCGACACACAAACGCCCGCCGCCAGGCGCAACGGCGAGACGCCCAACGGCAGGACAGTCGACAACGTACGCGGCGCCGCAAAGCACAACGGCGAGCAAGCCCCGCGGCGGGAAAGCCAGGTACGTGCGGGGCGCCGCAAAGCGGCAACGGCGAGGCGCCCCGCGGCGGGACGGCCAGGTACGTGGGAGGCGCCGCAAAGCGCAACGGCGAGCGAGCCCCGCGGCGGGACGGCCAAGTACGTGCGGGGCGCCGCGAAGCGCAGCGGAACGGCGAGCAACAACCGCGGCGGGAAAGCCAGGTACGTGGGGGACTAGGCGCGGGGGCGCCCAAGGGCGCGGTAGGTCCAGCCTGCCTTGCGCCAGAGTTGGGGGTCGAGGGCGTTGCGGCCGTCCAGGATGCGGCGTTCGGTGGTGACTTCGGCCAGGGCTGCCGGGTCCAGCTCGCGGAACTCGCGCCACTCCGTCAGGTGCAGCACCACGTCCGCGCCGCGCACCGCGTCCAGCGCGGTGTCCGCGTAGCCCAGCGTCGGGAAGAGCCGGCGGGCGTTCGCCATGCCCTTGGGGTCGTAGACGGTGACCTGGCCGCCCTGGAGGTGGATCTGGCCGGCGACGTTGAGCGCGGGGGAGTCGCGGACGTCGTCCGAGTCCGGCTTGAAGGTCGCGCCGAGGACGGCGACCCGCTTGCCGAGGAAGCCGCCGCCGACCGCGTCCCGGGCCAGCTCGACCATGTGGCCGCGGCGCCGCATGTTGATCGAGTCGATCTCGCGCAGGAAGGTCAGCGCCTGGTCGGCGCCCAGTTCACCGGCGCGGGCCATGAACGCCCGCAGGTCCTTCGGCAGGCAGCCGCCGCCGAAGCCGATGCCGGCCCGCAGGAACTTCTTGCCGATCCGCTCGTCGTGGCCGATCGCCTCGGCGAGCTTCACCACGTCGCCGTCCGCCGCCTCGCAGACCTCGGCCATCGCGTTGATGAACGAGATCTTCGTCGCCAGGAAGGAGTTGGCGGAGGTCTTCACCAGCTCGGCCGTCGGGTAGTCCATGACGATGAACGGCGAGCCCTCGGCGATCGGCTTGGCGTAGACCTCGCGCAGCAGCTCCTCGGCCCGCTCCCCGGCCACACCGGCGACGATCCGGTCCGGGTGCAGGGTGTCCTGGACGGCGAAGCCCTCGCGCAGGAACTCCGGGTTCCAGGCCAGTTCGGCCGCCGGGCCGGCCGGGGCGGCGGCCGCCAGCCGTTCGGCGAGCCGGGCCGCGCTGCCCACCGGCACCGTCGACTTGCCGACCACCAGCGTGGGCCGGGTCAGATGCGGCGCCAGCGCGTCGAAGGCGCGCTCCACGTAGCTCATGTCGCAGGCGTACTCGCCGTGCTTCTGCGGGGTGTTCACACAGACGAAGTGGACGTCGCCGAACGCACCGACCTCCTCGTAGGAGGTGGTGAAGCGCAACCGGCCGCTGGAGCCCTCGATGCCGGCGACATGGCGGCGCAGCAGCTCCTCCAGCCCCGGCTCGTACATCGGGACCTCGCCGCGCTGCAGCATCTCGATCTTCTCGGGGACCACGTCGAGCCCCAGCACCTCGAAGCCGAGCTCGGCCATGGCTGCGGCGTGGGTGGCGCCGAGGTAGCCGGTGCCGATCACGGTGATCTTGAGGGCCATGGGTGCTCCAGACGCATGCTGACGAAGACGGCCGGACCGAGCATAGTCGCGAGGGGAATGGCCTACTCCAGTCGCGCCGCGGGCAGGACCGTAACTGTCGGCAACCTCACGTATCCGCAGGCCGGGCCCGGCCCCTAGAATCCGGAGAGGTAAAGGGTTACTTAACGGTAGTTAGCGCTGCCGGAGCTCAGGGGAGTGAGAGTTAGTGGCGGGAACCGCTGATTTCGATCTGTACCGGCCGTCCGAGGAGCACGACATGCTCCGCGAGTCGGTGCGCTCGCTCGCCGAGGCGAAGATCGCGCCGTTCGCCGCCGCGGTGGACGAGGAGGCCCGCTTCCCCCAGGAGGCGCTCGACGCGCTGGTCGCCAACGACCTGCACGCCGTCCACGTACCGGAGTCCTACGGCGGTGCCGGCGCCGACGCGCTGGCGACCGTCATCGTCATCGAGGAGGTCGCCCGGGTCTGCGCCTCGTCCTCCCTCATACCGGCGGTGAACAAGCTCGGCTCGCTGCCGGTGATCCTCTCCGGCTCCGAGGATCTGAAGAAGAAGTACCTGTCCCCGCTCGCGGGCGGCGACGCGATGTTCTCGTACTGCCTGAGCGAGCCGGACGCCGGTTCCGACGCGGCCGGGATGAAGACCAAGGCCGTCCGGGACGGTGACGACTACGTCCTCAACGGCGTCAAGCGCTGGATCACCAACGCCGGTGTCAGCGAGTACTACACGGTGATGGCGGTCACCGACCCGGAGAAGCGCTCCCGGGGCATCTCGGCGTTCGTCGTCGAGAAGGGCGACGAGGGCGTCTCCTTCGGCGCCCCGGAGAAGAAGCTCGGCATCAAGGGCTCCCCGACCCGCGAGGTCTACCTCGACAACGTCCGCATCCCCGCCGACCGCATGATCGGCGAGGAGGGCACCGGCTTCGCCACGGCCATGAAGACCCTGGACCACACCCGCATCACCATCGCGGCCCAGGCGCTCGGCATCGCCCAGGGCGCGCTGGACTACGCCAAGGGCTACGTCCAGGAGCGCAAGCAGTTCGGCAAGCCGATCGGCGACTTCCAGGGCATCCAGTTCATGCTCGCCGACATGGCGATGAAGCTGGAGGCGGCCCGTCAGCTCACCTACGCCGCGGCCGCCCGCTCCGAGCGGATCTCGGCCGGCGGCAAGGGCGAGGACCTGACCTTCTTCGGCGCCGCGGCCAAGTGCTACGCCTCGGACGCCGCCATGGAGATCACCACGGACGCGGTCCAGCTGCTCGGCGGCTACGGCTACACCCGCGACTACCCGCTGGAGCGGATGATGCGGGACGCCAAGATCACCCAGATCTACGAGGGCACCAACCAGGTCCAGCGCATCGTGATGGCGCGCAACCTGCCCCAGTAAGCACCCCGGCACACAGGGAAGGGGCCCGGACCGCCGTAGCGATCCGGGCCCCTTCCCCGTCCGGTCCGGCGTCAGTTGCTGCTGACCGTGACCTTCTCGTCGTTGTTCAGCTGCTGGACCAGCTGCTGGAGCTTGTTCTTGTCCCACACGAGGTTGCCGCCGTTGGAGCCGGAGATCGGCATGTTCATCGACTTGCCCTCACCGTTGGTCACGCCCTTCATCGCGAAGAACATCTCGCCCAGGTCCCACAGGCTCATGTCCTTGTCGACGATCAGCGTGTCCAGGCCGGCGCCCATCACCGGGTAGAGCTTGAACGGGTTGAGCACCGTGCCCGGGGTGGCGGTCTGGCTGGCCAGCGCCGACAGGAACTTCTGCTGGTTCTTCGTCCGGTCCAGGTCACTGCCGGCGAAGGCGTGCCGGGTGCGGACGAAGGCGAGCGCCTGCTGGCCGTTGAGGGTCTGCTTGCCGGCCGGGAAGTCGGCGCCGGACCACTTGTCCTTGAACGCCTTGGGGATGTCCATCTCCACGCCGCCGATGGCGTCCACGATGTTGGCGAACCCGGCGAAGCCGATCTCGACGTAGTGGTCGATGTGCAGGTGGGTGTTGGCCTCGACGGTACGCACCAGCAGCTCCGGGCCGTCCTCGGCGTAGGCCGCGTTGAGCTTGGTGTGCCGTCCGGTGCCCGGGTACTTCTTGCCGGAGTCCGAGCCGACGAAGGACGGTATCTCGACGTCCGAGTCACGCGGCAGCGAGATCAGCGTCGGGCCGTTGCTGCCGTCGTGCAGGATCATCATCGAGTCGGTGCGCTTGCCCTCGGCGGAGCCGGTGTGCAGCTTCTTCTTCTGCTCGGCGGTCATGCCCTCGCGGCTGTCCGAGCCGACGATCAGGTAGTTCGTGCCGTCGCCGGTCTCCGGCCGGTCGATGACCTTGCTGAGGTCGACCTGGCGGCGGAGCTTTCCGTCGGCCCAGAAGTACGTGGCGACCGAGGCGACCGCCAGGACGACGACCACGGTGATGATCGTCCACTTGATGCGCCGGCCCCAGCGCGGCCGCGGCCGCCCGCCGCCGTATCCGTCGCCGTAGCGGTCACCACCGTCACCGCCGCCTCCGTAGACCTGGCCGGTGTTGTAACCGTCGTACGCGTCGTCGTAGCCCTGGGACTGCTGCGGCGGCACGGTCGCCCCCCTACGCGGGGACATCGACGGCGGCAGCGGGGGCTCCTGCCGCTGATAGCCGGGGGCCGCGTCACGCCGTACCTGGGGCATGGCGCGCGCACCCTCCGGGTCGGCGCCACTGCCGAGCCCGTATCCGTTGCCGTTCCGGTCGCCGGACCATCCGTTGGGCCACTCATTCATACGGGGCAGTGTGCACGGCCCCGGGGCCCGTCCCATAGGGCGGGTGCCGGATCGGGCCAGGGCTGTTGCAGACCTGATGCAAAGCGACGGCGGCGTTCCGCCGCATATCGCAAGGGCCTCTGACCATTCCGACCTGCGCGAACGGAATCGATCATTCCGGATCCTCCCCACGTACCGGACTTTCCCGCCGTGGGGTTTGTGGGCTTCACCACGTACCCGTCTGCGGCGCCGCGGGTCATCTCGCCGTTGCCGCTTTGCGGCGCCTCCCACGTACCCGTCTGCCCCGCCGCGGGGCTTGGTCGCCGTTGCGCCTGGCGGCGGGCGTGATGTTGTCGGGTGCGGTGCCGGCCCTCCAGACTTCGTCCTCCGGTCCAGCCCCTCCCGTGAGTAGGAGGTGAGAGCTCAGTGGGGGCTGGCCTGAT
>NZ_JBHWDV010000113.1:0-5924 GCF_042734445.1 Streptomyces sp. NPDC059649 | reverse complement strand
CGAGGCCAAGCCGGCTCGTACGCGTCGCCGGGCCACCCGTAAGGCCACCGCTCCGGCCGGTGCCCCCCAGGCGGCCGAGGAGCCCGTCGAGGCGCCGCTCCCGGCCGGGGAAGCCGCGCCGGAGGCCGAGGTGCCCGCCGCGGCCGCCGCCGAGGAGACCGAGGGCCCGCGCCGCCGGACCCGCCGCCGTGCCACCGAGCGCGCCGCGGAGCCGGCCGCCGAGGCGCCGCGCACCGAGGAGGAGCCCGCGCAGGAGGCGCCGGCGCGCGGCCGTCGCCGTGCCCAGCGGCCGCCGACCGCGGTCTTCCAGGCGCCGGTCTTCGCCGAACCGATGTTCCAGACCCCCGAGACCGCCGCCGCTGCCCATGCCGCGGCGCGCCAGGAGGCCGTCGAGGCCGAGCAGCCCGCCGAGGAGCAGCCGCCGGCCGGCGCGCGGCGCCGTCGTCGCCGGGGCGCCCCGGCCGAGGCCGAGCAGGTCGTCACCGCTCCCGTGGAGGAGCCGGAGGCCGCCGAGGAGGCCGAGGCCGAGGAGGCCGGCCACGCCGAGGACGAGTTCGCCGAGCGTCCGTCGCGCCGCCGTCGCCGTGGTGGCCGTCGCCGCCGCCGCGGGGAGGCCGCGGAGGGCGCCGAGGAGCAGGCCGTCGAGGCCGCTGCCGAGGAAGCCGCCGAGGAGGCGGAGGCCGAGGAGGCCGGCCGCGCCGAGGAGGAGTCCGCCGAGGAGGCCGAGGAGCACGCCGAGGGCGAGCAGTCGGCCGCCGGCACCAGCAGCAGCCGCCGTCGCCGTCGCCGCCGTCGTCGCAGCGGGGAGCCCGCCGATGTCGAGGCCGGGCACGCCGACGACCCCGAGCGCACGGTCGTCAAGGTCCGTGAGCCCCGCAAGAAGGAAGAGGGCACCAGCGCGGACGAGGTGCAGTCGATCAAGGGGTCGACGCGCCTGGAGGCCAAGAAGCAGCGCCGCCGCGAGGGCCGCGAGCAGGGCCGCCGCCGGGTGCCGATCATCACCGAGGCGGAGTTCCTCGCCCGCCGCGAGGCCGTCGAGCGGGTGATGGTCGTCCGCCAGAGCGGCGAGCGCACCCAGATCGCCGTCCTCGAGGACAACGTGCTCGTCGAGCACTTCGTCAACAAGGAGCAGGCCACCTCCTACGTCGGCAACGTCTACCTCGGCAAGGTGCAGAACGTCCTGCCGTCGATGGAGGCCGCCTTCGTCGACATCGGCAAGGGCCGCAACGCCGTGCTGTACGCGGGTGAGGTCAACTTCGATGCGCTGGGCATGGCCAACGGCCCGCGCCGGATCGAGACCGCGCTGAAGTCCGGCCAGTCGGTGCTGGTGCAGGTCACCAAGGACCCGATCGGCCACAAGGGCGCCCGCCTGACCAGCCAGGTCTCGCTGCCCGGCCGCTACCTGGTCTACGTGCCCGAGGGCTCGATGACCGGTATCAGCCGCAAGCTCCCGGACACCGAGCGGGCCCGGCTGAAGCAGATCCTCAAGAAGATCGTGCCCGAGGACGCGGGCGTGATCGTCCGCACCGCCGCGGAGGGCGCGAGCGAGGAGGAGCTGGCGCGCGACGTCCAGCGCCTGCAGGCCCAGTGGGAAGAGATCCAGAAGAAGGCCAAGAGCAGCAGCTCCAGCGCGCCGTCGCTCCTGTACGGCGAGCCGGACATGACCGTCCGGGTCGTGCGCGACATCTTCAACGAGGACTTCTCCAAGGTCATCGTCAGCGGTGACGACGCCTGGTCGACGATCCACGGCTACGTCGCCCACGTGGCGCCGGACCTCACCGACCGGCTGCAGAAGTGGACCTCGGACGTCGACGTCTTCGCGACGTACCGGATCGACGAGCAGCTGATGAAGGCGCTGGACCGCAAGGTCTGGCTGCCCAGCGGCGGCTCGCTGGTGATCGACCGGACCGAGGCGATGGTCGTGGTCGACGTCAACACCGGCAAGTTCACCGGCCAGGGCGGCAACCTGGAGGAGACGGTCACCAGGAACAACCTGGAGGCGGCCGAGGAGATCGTGCGCCAGCTGCGGCTGCGCGACCTCGGCGGCATCATCGTGATCGACTTCATCGACATGGTGCTGGAGTCCAACCGCGACCTGGTGCTGCGGCGCCTGCTGGAGTGCCTGGGCCGGGACCGTACGAAGCACCAGGTGGCCGAGGTCACCTCGCTCGGCCTGGTCCAGATGACCCGCAAGCGGGTCGGCCAGGGCCTGCTGGAGTCGTTCTCCGAGCAGTGCGTGCACTGCAACGGCCGGGGCGTCATCGTCCACATGGAGCAGCCGACGACGGTCGGCGGTGGCGGCAAGCGCAAGAAGAAGGGCAAGGCGGCGCCGGTCGAGGCCGCCCCGCACGTCCACGAGGTCGAGGCCGCCGAGCCCGGCCCGGACGGCGGTGCGCCCGAGCTGGAGCCGGTGGCCGTGACGGAGGCCGAGCTGCAGCCCACGGTGGCCGGTGCCGACGAGTGGTTCAGCAGCCCGGCGGAGGCCGAGGCCGCTGCCGGACGTGGGCGGGGCCGCCGCCGGGTGAGCCGGAAGGTGTCCGCTCCGGCGGGCGCCCCCAAGGCCGCCGCCGAGGAGGCCGCCGCGATCGTGCTGCCGGCCGAGCCGGCGCCCGCGCCGGTCGCCGAGCCGGAGCCGGCCGCGACGCCGGAGCCGGCCGCCGAGGCCCCGGAGCCCGCGCCGGCCCGTCCGCGCCGTCGGGTGACCCGTAAGGTGACCGCTCCGGCGGGCTCGCCCGAGGTGGCCGACGACTCCGCGGCGACCGTGGTGATCGCCACGCCGGCCGCCGAGCCGGAGCCGGCCGAGGCGCCGGCCGTGTCCGCGGAGCCCGTCGAGGGTGCCGAGGCGGCCGAGCCGGAGGCGGCCGTGGCCAAGAAGACCGCGAAGAAGGCGACGGCCAAGAAGGCCACCGCCAAGAAGGCCGCGGCGAAGAAGACCACGGCCAAGAAGACGGTGGCGAAGAAGACCACCACCGCCAAGAAGGCCACGACGAAGAAGACCACCACGAAGAAGGCGACGACGAAGAAGGCCGCGGCCAAGAAGACCGCAGCCGCCGAGCAGCCCTCGGTCGCGTCGGTGTCCTCCTCGACGGAGGACTGAGCGTCACGAACCCGCCCCGGGCCGTCACGGCGGCCCGGGGCCGGTTTGACCCCCTGGTCAAGGCCCCGTAACCTTGACCGTCGGTGTCTGAGACTTCAGGGCACCACACCTTCTGAGCAACTACCTCTCGGTCCGCCGAGGGAGGCCGCTCGTCCGATCGGATTCCACGGGACGTCCCGAGCCCGTGAGAGCGGCTGGCATCAGAGGATCCGTTTCTAGCGAAAGAGAGTTCCGCGTGTACGCGATCGTGCGCACCGGCGGACGCCAGCAGAAGGTTTCTGTCGGCGACGTCATCGAGGTTGACCGCATTTCCACCAGCAAGGTCGGCGACACCGTCGAGCTCTCCACGCTGCTGGTCGTCGATGGTGACGCGGTCACCAGCGACCCGTGGGTCCTGGCCGGCGTGAAGGTCCAGGGTGAGGTCGTGGACCACCACAAGGGCAACAAGATCCGGATCCAGAAGTACAAGAACAAGACCGGTTACAAGAAGCGGATCGGCCACCGCCAGCTCCACACGGCGCTGAAGATCACCGGCATCGACGCCCCGGCGAAGTAAGGGACTGAGGAGACATGGCACAC
This sequence comes from Streptomyces sp. NPDC059649, assembly GCF_042734445.1. Lineage (NCBI taxonomy): Bacteria > Bacillati > Actinomycetota > Actinomycetes > Kitasatosporales > Streptomycetaceae > Streptomyces > Streptomyces sp. NPDC059649. The sequence goes on along the minus strand of NZ_JBHWDV010000113.1, from coordinate 2,248 downwards.
AAGAAGGGCGCATCGTCCACCCGGAACGGTCGCGACTCCAACGCTCAGCGGCTCGGCGTGAAGCGCTTCGGCGGTCAGGCCGTCCTCGCCGGTGAGATCCTGGTCCGCCAGCGTGGCACTCACTTCCACCCGGGCTCGGGCGTCGGCCGCGGCGGCGACGACACCCTGTTCGCCCTGCAGGCCGGTGCGGTGCAGTTCGGCACCCACCGTGGCCGCAAGGTCGTGAACATCGTCCCGGTCGCCGAGTAATTCCGGCCGGACGTCACACAGCACCACTAGGGGCGGACCGCCTTTCCTGCGCGAGCGGGAAGGCCGGTCCGCCCTTGCGTGTTACGACAGAGACACCGCTGCCGTACGCGCCCTCGCTGCCGTAGGTGCCGCGCTGCTCCCCGCAGTTGCGCGGCCCCCGCGGCGGCCCCGTAGCACGCAGGACCCGTAGTACGCAGTACCCAGACCACCCCGCTCATATGGAGGCACCCCACCATGACCACCTTCGTGGACCGCGTCGAGCTGCACGTCGCCGCGGGTAACGGAGGCCACGGCTGTGCCTCCGTTCACCGGGAGAAGTTCAAGCCGCTCGGCGGCCCCGACGGCGGCAACGGCGGCCGCGGCGGCGATGTGATCCTGGTCGTCGACCAGGACGTCACCACCCTCCTCGACTACCACCACCACCCGCACCGCAAGGCCACCAACGGCCAGCCCGGTGCCGGCGACAACCGCGAGGGCAAGAACGGCAAGGACCTGGTCCTGCCGGTCCCGGACGGCACGGTCGTGCTCGACCAGAACGGTGAGGTGCTCGCCGACCTGGTGGGCCAGGGCACCACCTTCGTCGCCGGCCGGGGCGGCCGCGGCGGCCTCGGCAACGCCGCGCTGGCCTCCGCCCGCCGCAAGGCGCCCGGTTTCGCGCTGCTCGGCGAGCCGGGGGAGACCCGGGAGATCGTCCTGGAGCTCAAGACCGTCGCGGACGTCGCGCTGGTCGGTTACCCGAGCGCGGGCAAGTCGTCGCTGATCTCGGTGCTCTCCGCGGCCCGGCCGAAGATCGCGGACTACCCGTTCACGACGCTGGTGCCCAACCTCGGCGTGGTCACCGCCGGCGCCACGGTCTACACCATCGCGGACGTCCCCGGCCTGATCCCGGGCGCCAGCCAGGGCAAGGGCCTGGGCCTGGAGTTCCTGCGGCACGTCGAGCGCTGCGAGGTGCTGGTGCACGTCCTGGACACCGCGACCCTGGAGTCCGACCGGGACCCGGTCTCCGACCTCGACGTCATCGAGGAGGAGCTGGCCCAGTACGGCGGCCTGGAGAACCGGCCGCGGGTGGTCGTCCTCAACAAGGTCGACATCCCCGACGGCAAGGACCTGGCCGACATGATCCGGCCGGACCTGGAGGAGCGGGGCTACCGCGTCTTCGAGGTGTCGGCCGTCGCCCACCAGGGCCTCAAGGAACTGTCGTACGCGCTGGCCGACATCGTCGCCAAGGCGCGCGCCGCCAAGCCCGTCCAGGAGGCCACGCGGATCGTCATCCGTCCCCAGGCGGTGGACGACGCGGGCTTCACGGTCACGCAGGAGGGCGAGGGCTTCTTCCGCGTACGGGGCGAGAAGCCGGAGCGCTGGGTGCGGCAGACGGACTTCAACAACGACGAGGCGGTCGGCTACCTGGCGGACCGGCTCAACCGCCTCGGCGTCGAGGCCGCGCTCCTCAAGGCGGGCGCCCGCGCGATGGACGGCGTGGCGATCGGCCCGGAGGACAACGCGGTGGTCTTCGACTGGGAGCCGTCGGTGACGGCCGGCGCGGAGATGCTGGGCCGGCGCGGTGAGGACCACCGCCTCGAGGCGCCCCGCCCGGCCGCCCAGCGCCGCCGCGACCGCGACGCGGAACGCGACGAGGCCGCCCAGGAGTACGAGGGCTTCCGGCCGTTCTAGGGACCGGCTGCTCTATGGACGGCCGTTCTTCTAAGGACCGGCCGTCCTAAGGACCCGAAGCGGGGAACCCGTGCACGTGAGGCGGGGAATCCCGTGCACGTGAGGCGGGGAATCCCGTACGCGTGAGGCGGGGAGAACCGGCCACGTCAGGTAACCCGCGCACATGTACCCGCCCACCCCCCGAAGGGGGGTGGGCGGCGGGGAAAAAACCAAGCGGCAGCGCAGTCCAAGCCCAAAGCGCAAGGCCCGAAGCACAAAGGCCAAAGCCCAACGCACAAAGGCCAAAGCCCAACGCACAAAGGCCAAAGCACAAAGCGCGGGCCCCGGG
>NZ_JBHWDV010000112.1:0-6285 GCF_042734445.1 Streptomyces sp. NPDC059649 | reverse complement strand
GGCCCGCGGGGGGGGGTGGTGGCCACGTCTCCCTTTTCCCCCAACAAGGCCCCTCCGGCCCGTCCCCTCCCGTTGGGGGGAAGTTGAGGCTGGTGGGGGTGGGCGTGGGGGTCCCTTAGGGCAGGGCCGAACAGATCCCGTAAGGGATGCGAGTGCCCCTTGCGGGCCTCAACTCGACGGGCCGGGGCGGTATTCCCGACACCGCGCGACGCGATACACATCACGACACGAGAAACTGCCGAACGACGACGCCCGCCCCCACTCACCTCTCCCACCCACCAACGGGAGGGGACAGACCGGAGGACGAAGTCTGTAGGGCTGTCACCGCACCCGAAACACCACGCCCGCCGCCAGGCGCAACGGCGAACACGCCCAACGGCGGGACGGCCGACAACGTACGCGGCGCCGCAAAGCAAGCAACGGCGAGCAAGCCCCGCGGCGGGGCAGAGGGGTACGTGCGGGGCGCCGCCAAGCGCAGCGGAACGGCGAGCGAGCTCCGCGGCGGGAAAGCCAGGTACGTGCGGGGCGCCGCAAAGCGCGACGGCGAGACGACCCGCGGCGGGACGGCCAGGTACGTGGGGGTCAAACGCATCGCGCTATGAGGAGGGCGACGTCGTCCGGGTCCTCGGGGCGGCGTAGTTCGCGGAGGAGGCGGTCGCAGGTGGCTTCCAGCGAGCGGTCCGGTGCGTCGAGCAGGTGCAGGAGGGTTTCCAGGCGTTCGTCGAGGGAGTGGTGGCGGGTCTCGACCAGCCCGTCGGTGTACAGGACGAGCTGGTCGCCCGGGCCGAGGTGCACCGTGGTGTTCTCGAACGGGACGCCGCCGACCCCGAGCGGGGTGCCGGTGGGCAGGTCGAGGAACGCGGGGTGCCGGCCGCGGCGTACCAGGGCCGGCGGCAGATGGCCGGCGGTGGCCAGGTGGCAGGCGGCCCGGTGCGGGTCGTAGATCGCGTAGACGCAGGTCGCGATGTAGTGCTCCAGCGCCGAGGTGATCTTGTCCAGGTGCGTGAGGACCTGCGCGGGGTCCAGGTCCAGGTCGGCGAATGCGCTGGTCGCGGTGCGCAGTCGGCCCATGGTCGCGGCCGCGTCGATGCCGCTGCCCATGACGTCGCCGACGACGAGCGCGGTCCGGTCGCCGTCGAGCGGCAGTACGTCGTACCAGTCGCCGCCGATCTCGTAGGTGGCCTGCGCGGGCCGGTACCGGGAGGCGATCTGCAGGCCGGGGAGCTGCGGCGGGTGGTCCGGGAGCAGGCTGCGCTGGAGGGTCTCGGCGGCGTTGCGCACGCTCTGGTGCGAGCGGGCGTTGTCGATGCACACCGCGGCGCGGGCGGCCAGCTCACCGGCGAGGGCGAGGTCGTCCTCGTCGAACGGCTGCGGGGTGCGGGCCCGGGACATGCCCAGGAAGCCGAGGATCTGGCCCCGCGCGGTCAGCGGGGCCAGCAGGTAGGAGTGCACCCCGGCCCGGGCCATCCGGGCCGCGGAGGGGGCGTCGCGGGCGATGCGCGCGAGGGCCCGGTCGTCCGTCCGGGCCACCAGGATCGGGCGGCCGGTGCGGACGCACTGGGTGGCGAGGCGGTCGGGCGCGTAGGCGACGGTCTGGCCGGGGGGATCGGCGGCCTGGACGGCCTCGGTGGGGTAGGCGGCCTTCACCGCGAGGGCGCGGAACAGCGCGGGCCCGTCGGCGGCGTCGTGGCGGTGCTCGTCCAGAACGGAGTCCAGCACGTCGACGGTGACGACGTCGGCCAGTTCGGGGACGGTGACCTCGGCCAGCTCCCGGGCGGTCTGCCGGACCTCCAGGGTGGTGCCGATACGGGCGGTGCCGTCGGCGATCAGGGCCAGCCGGCGCCGGGCCTCGGTGGCCTCCATGGCGGCCTGGTAGCGGTCGGTGACGTCGACGACGAGGTCGGCCACCCCCAGCACCCGGCCCTGGGGGTCGTCCAGCCGGTACAGCGAGATCGACCAGGCGTGCAGCCGGCCCGGGTCGGCGGGGGTGTGACCGACGATGGTGGTCTGGTCGACCATGGGCGTGCCGGTCTGCAGGACCTGCCGCATGGCGGCCTCGGGCACCTCGAACTTCGCGGCCGTCATGATCTCGCGATAGTGCCGGCCGAGGTGCTCCTTCGCGGGGATGCCGTGCATCCGCTCCAGGGCGGGGTTCACGGCCACGTACCGCAGATCGGTGTCGAGGATCGCCAGCCCGATGGGGGACTGGGAGATCAGCCGGGTGGACAGCGCGACGTCCCGCTCCAGCTCGCGCAGGGTGGGTGAGTCGGTGGCCAGCCCGAGGGCGTAGAAGTCGCCGCGGTCGTCCAGCAGGCGCATGTTGCGCAGCTCCACCATGCGGGAGCTGCCGTCCTTGTGCCGGACCGGGAACGTTCCGCCCCAGCTCCCGCCGGTCTCCATGACCTCGGCGAACTTCTTCAGCACCAGGTCCCAGTGCTCTTCGTGGACGAGCAGTGGCGCAGCGTACTGGCCGAGCGCCTCCTCGGCGGTGTAGCCGTAGAGGTCCTCGGCCTGCGGGCTCCATAGCGCGATCCGGCCGTCCGCGTCCACGAGCACGGCGGCCACGTTGAGGAGGTCCATCAGCCCGCTGGGGGGGGACCACCGGCCTTCCGGCAGACCGTCCTCGGTCAGGTCGCCGGCCGGCGGGCTCCCGGGGTCTTCGGCTGCGCTCACCCGGGCACTCCTTCCACTGCCCCGGCTTCCATCGTGCCCCCGTCCCTCCGGATGCGCCGACCGGGCAGGCGGCCGGTCCGGGCGACGGGCCGGCGCATGCGGTGAATTCCCGTGTCCCCGCGTCCCGTTCGTGCCGGATTGCGGATGCTACTAGCACGTAGTGATCATGGAAGCAACCTCTCGTTTTCGCGTCGTGGCTGGTTATGATCGGCAACCCCCACGGCCTCACGATGACGGACGGGCGCCTTCCGTTTCCCCCACACGGAGCGACCGAACCGCTGATGGTCTTCTGTTCCCCTGTCTCCGCCCCCGAGGACCGATGACTTCCACAGACCCTGAGGGCCCACCGCCCGAAGGCCAGCGACAGCAGACAAGAAACCGCCGGCGGGGTGTGGTCCGGCTGCGCACCCTCCTCATCTGGCTGGCGGTGGTGCCCACCGTCGCGATGGGCGCCCAGGTCTTCGTCTCCGCGGACCGGCTGCTGCAGCAGTCCTCGAACCTGCGCGCCGACGTGGCGGACGGTGAGCGGATCGGCCGGCCGCTGTACGACCTGATGGCCCAGATGCAGGCCGAGCGCAGCATGACGGCGGCGCGGTGGGCCGGCTCACCGGTGTCGCGGGCCCGTCTGAAGCATCAGCACGCCGCCACCGACCGCGCCGTGGCCGTCTTCCAGCGGGCGGCCGGCACCGCCGACCGCCGGGCCGACGACCGGGTCGACCGCTATGTCCGGGAGGTGCAGAAACAGCTCGAAGAGCTGGACGCCTACCGCGAGCGCACGGACGCCCGCTCCGGCAGCGCCGACCGGGCCACCGGCTACTACAGCGACGCGATCGGCCGGATGATCCGCGTCTACCAAGAGTTCAGCAACATGGACGACGCGGGGCTCACCCAGGAAAGCCGGCCGGTGGTCGCCCTGTTCGCCGCCTCCGAGGTGCTCGCCCGCGAGGACACCCTCTTCGCGTCCGCCGGCCCGGCCCGAAGGCTGAACGGGGCCCGGTTCGGCGAACTCACCAACTCCATCGGCGCCCACCGCTTCCTCTACGGCACGTCGATCGTGCCCTATCTGCCGGAGGACGGCCGAAAGGCCTACGCCCGGATCGCCGCCTCGGACGCGTGGAAGACCATGTACGGCATCGAGGACGCGGCCCTCGCCGACCACCACGACATCCCGAACGGCGTCGCGCTGCCCCGCGCGGTACGCGACTGGCCGGCCGTCTACGGCAAGCTCGTCCCGCAGCTGACCGCCCTCAACTCCGAGCGGGTACAAGCGGTGATCGAGCACGCCGACGCCACGGCCGACGCGCTGGAGGCCGAGGTGTGGCGGATGGTCGTCGGCAGCGCCGCCGGCCTGCTGCTCGTCGTGGCCGTCGTCGTCTTCACCACCCGCACGGTGCTGCGCCGCATGGCCATGCTGCACGAACGCACCGTCACCGTCGCCGAGAAGACCCTCCCGGACATCGTCGACCGGCTGCAGCGCGGCCAGCGCGTCGACGCCGCCACACTCCCGGGCCCCCGGGGGGAACGTGACGAAGTCGGCCGGATCAGCGACGCGTTCGCCCGGGCCGTGACGGTCTCCGTCGAGGGCTACCGGCAACTCGCCGACGAGCGGCACGGCTTCGGCATGTTCGCCGCCGGCATCGCCGCCCGCACCGGAAACCTGGTCAGCCGCCAGCTCACCCTGACCGAGGAGCTCCAGGACACCTTCGGGCACGACGAGGCGCTGCTCGCCCAGCTGATGAAGTCCGACCAGCTGACGGTGGGCATGCGGCGGCAGATCGAGAACCTGCTGATCCTCGCCGGCGGGGAGATCCCCGACCCGCACACCGAGCCCATGCGCGTCGCCGACCTGCTCCGGGAGGCCGCCGCTGAGGTCGAGGACTTCCGCCGGATCGACCGGGTCGCGCTCGACGAGATCAGCGTGGCGGCCCGGTCCATCAGCGCGATCAGCCATCTCCTCGCCGAGCTGCTGGACAACGCGACGCGGTTCTCCCCGCCGGCGTCGAAGGTCGCCATCCGGGCCGAACTCGTCACCGACGGACTGTCCGTGGAGGTCGAGGACCGCGGCCCGCGCGTCGCCGCCGAGCGCTACGCGGAGATGAACGCCCGGCTGCACGCCGCCCCGCCCTACGCCGTCCTCGCCCAGAACGCCCACCGGCTCGGCCTCTTCGTCGTCGGCCACCTCGCCGACCAGCTGCAGGCCCGGGTCACCCTGCGCCGCTCCGCATACGGCGGGACCGCCGCCATCGTGATCATCCCCCAGGAGCACCTGGTCAGTACCGAGGAGGCGGCCACCACCGGCCCGGCCACCGCCGCCCCCGCGCCGGAACGGCCCGCCCCGCGCACCCCCGCGCCACCCCGCGAGGAGGAGCGCAAGCCCGAACTCCTCCTCCACGCAAGGCCCGTGGCACCGGACGAACCTGCCGAACCCACCGGCTCCGGGCTGCCCCGCCGGCAGCCCGCCGAGGCCCGGGCGACGGTCCGGCCGCTGACCCGGGACGGCTCCGCCCCGCCGCCGCTGCCCGAGCGCGTGCCGCAGACGCACATGGCCCGGCAACTCCGCGAGCCGCGCGCCGCGGAGCCGGCCGGCCAGGACACCGCGACCCCCGAAGAGGTGGCCGACGCCTGGGCGGATTACGAGCAGGGCACCGAAACAGTGGAAACCGAGCTCCGACAGGACCAGCCATGACGACGAACGACATGATCTACAGCATCCTCGACAACAACCTGAGCCGGATCGCCGGCATCGAAGGCGCCGTGCTGCTGTCCAACGACGGGATCCGGCTCAGCGCCTACCTGCTGGAACGCGACCAGGCGGAACGGGTGGCCGCGGCCTCCTCCGGCATCGCGGCCACGATGAAGGCCATCTCCCGGGAGGTCGGCGGCGGCCGGGTGATCCGTCAGCTGGTGGAGATGGACGACCGTTACCTCTGCATCGTCAGCTGCGGCGAGGGCAGCACCCTCATCGTCGTCACCTCGCGCAAGGCCCGCCTCGGCGAGCTGGGCGGTGAGGTCGTACGGGCCTCGCAGGCGCTCGGGGAGTGGCTCGGCACCCCGGAGCGCACCGCGGCCGCCAAGTCGTCATGACGGCCGGCCCGCAGCCGCCCCGACGGCGCCGCACCCGGCTGTACGCCCTCACCGACGGGCGGACCACCGCACCGCGCACCGTCCTGACCATGGACACCCTGATCACGGCGACGGTCGAGGCGGATGCCGACGGCAGCCTGGCCACCGAATGGCAGGCCATCCTCGCCATGTGCCGGCCGCCCCACGGCCGGGCCGTCGCCGAGATCGCCGCGCGGATGCACATGCGCCTCACCCCCATGACGGTCCTCCTCGGCGAGCTGGCGGACCGCGGTCTGATCCGTCACCGGCCGCCGCTGGAAGCGGCCGAAACGTCCAATGTTCATCTGCTCAGGAAAATCAGGGACAACCTTGCCCGGATATGACACAGCCGCCCTGGAAGAGTCCCCCGTCAAGATCCTCATCGCCGGTGGATTCGGGGTCGGCAAGACCACGTTGGTCGAGGCGATCTCCGAGATCGAGCCGCTGCGCACCGAGGAGCGGCTGACCGCCGCGGGCGTCGGCGTCGACGACCTCCACGGCATCGAGGAC
>NZ_JBHWDV010000111.1:0-6879 GCF_042734445.1 Streptomyces sp. NPDC059649 | reverse complement strand
GGCCCGGGGCGCGCAACCCCCCCCCCCCACTCCCCCCCCCGGGGCCCGCCCCCCCCCGCGGCGGCCCGCCCCCCCCCGTCCCCCGTGCCGGGTCAGTTCACCCAGTCCTTGAGCGGCTCCGTTTCGAGGGTGATGCCGACGGGGTCCGGGAGGTGGAGGGGCTTGCCGTATGGCGCTGTATGGACGTTGTCGTAGCGGGCTCCGTCGGGCTCGCTGTACACCACCGCCTGGCATTTTTGGCGATCGATCAACAGATAGAGCGGAATGCCCGTCTCCGCATACGCATGTGCCTTCTCCACCCGATCGCGCCGGTCGGTGTCGGAGTCGTGCGAGGTGACCTCGACGACCATCAGCACCGGCCCGGGATCTGCCCACTCCCCTTGACCGACGAAGGCTTCACTGGGCGCGAGCGAGCCGTCAGGGCGCGCACGGCCGCCACGATAGGGCTGCACCCTCAGCCCCTGGGTGGCGTCGAGCCAAAGCTCCGGCCGGTGCTGCATACAAATACGCGTCAGCCACTGGATGATCCGCCCGTGGTCCCCGTCCGGCATGGGCTTGCTCCTGACCTGACCGTCGATGAGTTCCAGCCGTGCGCCTTCTTCCAGGCGGGCGAGTATCCGGGCGACCTCTTCGAAGTGCTCGGTCTCCATGATGTGCGGCCGGTCGGCGAGCGCGGTCATGCGGCCTTCTCCTTCTTCCGCTGGACGGAGCAGGGAACGTGCCACCGACGATAGCCGAGACCACTGACAGAGACCGCGTGATCACTCACGACACACTAGATGTGGGGGTGCATCCGAGGGGGCACCACCACATGTATGCTCGTCCTCGCTGTCGCCGCAGGGGAACCCGGTGGGAATCCGGGACTGTCCCGCAACGGTGTACGAGCGCACCCGCCCGCCTTGTTGACGGGCCGCCGTGCGCCCGGAAGTCCGAGGACCTGCCGACGGCACGTCCGTACCGCCATCGGTGCGGACGTCGATACGTCCGGGCCCCGAGGGATGGGCAGAGGGACGCCGCGCGGTGTGCCCGCGCACCCCTGGTCCGACGGGGTGCCGCAGGCCCGCGTGCGGCCGTCGCGCCCCCGCCCCTCCCGGCCCCCGCCGAGTGAGGGAGAGCATCACGTGACCATCGCGCCCACGGAACGCGCGTCAGACGCCGAGGTCGCACCGCCCGCGGTGGCCACGCCGCCCGCCTCCGACGGCCCGGGCGTCGCCCTGCTGCGCACCCTCACCGAGCTGACCGTCGATCTGACCGCGACCGACCCCGGCAAGGTGGCCGCCGCCGCCCTGCGCGGCCGGCACGCGGGTTCCGACGAGGCCGAGCTGCGTGCGCTGGCCACCGAGGCCGCGGCCGGTCTGATCGGTGACGAGCCGGAGTACTCCAAGCTCGCCGCGCGGCTGCTCACCCTCGCGATCTCGGAGGAGGCGGCCGAACAGGGGGCGGTCGCCTTCTCCGCCTCCATCGAGGTCGGCCACCGTGAGGGCCTGATCGCCGACGCGACCGCGGAGTTCGTGCGGGCGCACGCGAAGCGGCTGGACGCGCTGGTCGAGCAGGCGCTCGCGGACGGCGCCGACGACCGGTTCGGCTACTTCGGCCTGCGCACCCTGCACTCCCGCTACCTGCTGCGCCACCCCACCACCCGTCAGGTCGTCGAGACGCCGCAGCACTTCCTGCTGCGGGTGGCCTGCGGCCTGGCCGAGGACCGGTCCGAGCGGGCCCTGGAAGACGTCGCCGAGCTGTACCGCCTCACCAGCTCCCTGTCGTACCTCCCCTCCTCCCCCACCCTCTTCAACTCCGGCACCCGCCACCCCCAGATGTCGTCCTGCTACCTGCTGGACTCCCCGCTGGACGAGCTGGACTCGATCTACGACCGGTACCACCAGGTCGCCCGGCTCTCCAAGCACGCCGGCGGCATCGGGCTGTCGTACTCCCGGATCCGGGCCCGCGGTTCGCTGATCCGCGGCACCAACGGGCACTCCAACGGCATCGTGCCGTTCCTGCGCACCCTGGACGCCTCGGTCGCGGCGGTGAACCAGGGCGGCCGGCGCAAGGGCGCGGCCTGCGTCTACCTGGAGACCTGGCACGCGGACATCGAGGAGTTCCTGGAGCTCCGCGACAACACCGGTGAAGAGGCCCGCCGTACGCACAACCTGAACATCGCGCACTGGATCCCGGACGAGTTCATGCGCCGGGTGGAGGCGGACACCGACTGGTCGCTGTTCTCACCCTCCGACGTCCCCGAGCTGGTGGACCTGTGGGGCGAGGAGTTCGACGCCGCGTACCGCAAGGCCGAGTCCGAGGGCCGGGCGCTCAAGCAGGTCCCGGCCCGGGTGCTGTACTCCCGGATGATGCGCACCCTGGCGCAGACCGGCAACGGCTGGATGACGTTCAAGGACGCCGCCAACCGCACCGCCAACCAGACCGCCGAGCCCGGCAAGGTCGTGCACTCCTCCAACCTGTGCACCGAGATCCTGGAGGTGACCGACGACGGTGAGACCGCGGTCTGCAACCTGGGGTCGGTCAACCTCGCCGCGCACCTGGGTGACAACGGTGCGATGGACTGGGAGCGGCTGGACGCCACGGTCCGTACCGCCGTCACCTTCCTCGACCGCGTCGTGGACATCAACTTCTACCCCACCGAGCAGGCCGCCGCCTCCAACTCCCGCTGGCGGCCGGTCGGTCTGGGCCTGATGGGTCTCCAGGACGTCTTCTTCCGGCTGCGGCTGGCCTTCGACTCCCCCGAGGCGAAGGAGCTGTCCACCCGTATCTCCGAGCGGATCATGCTCGCCGCCTACGAGGCGTCCGCCGATCTCGCCGAGCGGCACGGCCCGCACCCGGCCTGGTCCGCGACCCGTACCGCCCGCGGTGTGCTGCACCCCGACCACTACCCGGACGCCGAGCCGCGCTGGGCGGACCGCTGGGCCGCGCTGCGGGCCCGGATCGCGAAGACCGGGATGCGCAACTCCCTCCTCCTCGCGATCGCGCCGACCGCGACCATCGCCTCCATCGCCGGCGTGTACGAGTGCATCGAGCCGCAGGTGTCCAACCTCTTCAAGCGCGAGACGCTGAGCGGTGAGTTCCTGCAGGTCAACGCGTATCTGATCGAGGAGCTCAAGGCCCTGGGCCTGTGGGACGCGCGGACCCGGGACGCGCTGCGCGAGGCGAACGGCTCGGTGCAGGACCTGGCCTGGATCCCCGAGCGGATCCGTGCGCTCTACCGCACCGCCTGGGAGGTCCCGCAGCGCGCCCTGATCGACATGGCCGCGGCCCGCACGCCGTACCTCGACCAGAGCCAGTCGCTGAACCTCTTCATGGCGTCGCCGACCATCGGCAAGCTCAGCTCGATGTACGCGTACGCCTGGAAGCGCGGCATCAAGACCACGTACTACCTGCGGTCGCGCCCGGCGACGCGGATCGCGCAGTCGGCGCGTGCCGCGTCCGTGCCCGACCGGCAAGCGCCGCAACTGCCGGTGGCCGACCCCGAGGCGGTCGCCTGCTCCCTGGAAAACCCCGAGTCCTGCGAGGCCTGCCAGTAATTCCCGCCCGCCACCCGACCACCACCCCAGGAGGACGGCGCTTCGCGCCGACAGTAATGACCATCGACGCCAACAAGAACAAGAACCTGCTCGACCCGGGCTTCGAACTCACCCTGCGTCCCATGCGGTACCCGGAGTTCTACGACCGGTACCGCGACGCGATCAAGAACACCTGGACCGTGGAGGAGGTCGACCTCCACTCCGACGTGGCCGACCTCGCCAAGCTCTCCCCGGGCGAGCAGCACATGATCGGCCGGCTGGTCGCGTTCTTCGCGACCGGTGACTCGATCGTCGCCAACAACCTGGTCCTGACGCTGTACAAGCACATCAACTCCCCCGAGGCGCGGCTGTATCTGAGCCGTCAGCTCTTCGAGGAGGCGGTGCACGTGCAGTTCTATCTGACGCTGCTGGACACCTACCTGCCCGACCCGGACGACCGCGCCGCCGCCTTCGCCGCGGTGGAGAACATCCCGTCCATCCGGGAGAAGGCCCAGTTCTGCTTCAGGTGGATGGACCAGGTCGAGAAGATCGAGCGGCTGGACACCAGGGAGGACCGCCGCCGCTTCCTCCTCAACCTGATCTGCTTCGCGGCCTGCATCGAGGGCCTGTTCTTCTACGGCGCGTTCGCGTACGTCTACTGGTTCCGCTCGCGCGGGCTGCTGCACGGCCTGGCCACCGGCACCAACTGGGTCTTCCGCGACGAGTCCATGCACATGGAGTTCGCGTTCTCGGTGGTGGACACGGTCCGCGAGGAGGAGCCCGAGCTCTTCGACGACAAGCTGGAGCTGCAGGTCACCGAGATGCTGAAGGAGGCCGTCGAGGCCGAGCTGCAGTTCGGCCGTGATCTGTGCGGCGACGGCCTGCCGGGGATGAACACCGCGTCGATGCGCGAGTACCTCCAGTGCGTCGCGGACCAGCGTCTGCAGCGGCTCGGCTTCGCGCCCGTGTACGGCTCGGAGAACCCGTTCTCCTTCATGGAGCTGCAGAACGTCCAGGAGCTGACCAACTTCTTCGAGCGCCGGGCCTCCGCCTACCAGGTCGCCGTCGAGGGCTCGGTCTCCTTCGACGACGACTTCTAGGCCGGCGCCCCGAAAGTCCGTGCCGGCGGCGCCCGTTCCCCCCGGTCACCTGCGATTGTGAGCGTTCTGTTACCTCGGCAACCTGAGCTGAGGCCGCCACATCTATCCGGGTATGAAGGGCACGAAGGGGCGTCGCCGGTTCATCGACTATCCGCGCCGGGGACGGGAGGGGCTGCGCCGATGGCTGCCGTCATGGCGGCTGTGGCTCGGCACCCTCGCGTTCGGCATCCTCTCCCTGGCGGGACTGTTCGCGTTCGTGTACGCGAAGATCGACATACCGAACGAGAACGAGCTCGCCGGCCAGGAAGCCACCGTCTACTACTGGGCGGACGGCAGCCAGATGGTCAGCGTGGGCGCCGTCAACCGGCAGAACATCACCCTGGACAAGGTCCCGGACTCGGTCGAGAACGCGGTGATCTCCGCGGAGAACGCCACGTTCTACAGCGACCCCGGGGTATCCCTCCAGGGAATCGGGCGGGCCTTGGTGAACATGGTCTCCGGCGAGGAGACCCAGGGCGGCTCCACCATCACCCAGCAGTACGTGAAGAACACCTATCTCTCGCAGGACCAGACGGTCACCCGCAAGCTGAGGGAATTCATCATCGCGCTGAAGGTGAGCAACCAGAAATCCAAGCGCGATATCCTCCGCGGTTATCTCAACACCAGTTGGTTCGGCCGCGGTTCGTACGGCATCCAGGCCGCCGCCCACGCGTATTACGGCATCGACGCCAAGAAACTCAGTCCCAGCCAGGGCGCCCTGCTGGCCGCCACGCTGAAGGGCGCGGACCAGTACGACCCGGGGCTGAGCAAGGCCAACCACCGGCGGGCCGTGGCACGTTGGCGGTGGATCCTCGACCGGCAGGTCGCCACCGGAAAGATGAGCCGGGAGGAACGGGCGAAATACCGCACCTTCCCCGAGCCCCGGCCGCCGTCCAAGCCCACCAGCCAGGCCGGCCAGATCGGCTATCTCGTCGATGTCGCCAACAAATTCATCAAGGCCGACACCGGGCTCACCGACAAGGACCTGGCCCGCGGCGGCTACCGCGTCCACACCACCTTCGACAAGAACCGCACCCGCCGTCTGGAAAAGGCGGTGAACACCGTCCGCCGGGAAAACCTCGACCCGAAGGAACGGACCGCCGACACCTTCGTGGAATTCGGCGCGGCCTCGGTGCGCCCCCGGGACGGCGCGATCGTCGCGCTCTACGGCGGGGCGGACGCCACCCGGCACTTCAGCAACAACGCGGACACCACGGCGGTCCCGGCCGGCTCGGCCTTCAAACCGTTCGTGCTGGCGGCCGCCCTCCAGCAGCAGGTCGAGACCACCCCACAGCCCACCGACCGCCCCGAGGAGCCCGGCAGGGCCGTCCCGGTGGCCTGGCGGCCGGACCACGCCGCGGAAGACCTCGGCAGCGCCCTGGTGAAGGCCCAGAATCCGCCGTTCGTCCTGGCCGGGCAGCGGATCGGACTGAACCGGATCCGGGACCTCGCGGTCGCCGCCGGGCTGCGCAAGGAGAGCATGGCGCGCCTGGAGCAGACCTTCCCGCTCGGCACCTCGGCGCCCAGCGCGATACGGATGGCGAGCGCCTACACCACGTTCGCCAACGGGGGGCTGCACGCCGATCCGTACGCGGTGTCCGCCATGACGCACGACGGCCGCGCGGTCCACGGCTTCGAGCGGTCCGTGCCCCAGCAGGTCCTCGACGCCGGGGTCGCCCAGCAGGTGACCGGCGCCCTGGAAGGGGTGGGCTGGCGCACGCTGGGCCTGCCGGCTGCCAAGCCGGCCGGGCCGCCGGTGGCGGCCGGCCGTACCGAGCCGGGTGACCGGATGAAGTCGGCGTGGTTCATCGGCAGCCCGCCGCCCGCCCCGGTCGGCACCGGCCCCGGTGCCGGGCCCGGCACCGGCGGCGGGAACTGGGGCGGGGTCCGCCCCGGCACCACCCCGGGCGCCGGCGACGAGCCGACCACGGCCGTCACCATGTTCCGCAACCAGCCCGGCGCCCCCGACCTGCTGCCCCTGCAGGGCGTCGGCGGCCCCCGCACCGGGCTGGGGACGTCCCTCCCGCCGAAGGTCTGGAGTGCCTGCCAGGACGCCTCGTAGCCGGCCCGCCCGGACGCCTCACCGACGCGCGCGGGCGCCCGCCCCCCCCCCCGGCGGGCGGCATGGCGGGGGGGGGGCCGCACACGGGGGGGCCGCGCCCCCCCGCGCCCGCCGACGTCGCCCCCGGCTTCGCGCTGCGTACCGACCCCAAGGGCTTCCAGAT
>NZ_JBHWDV010000110.1:0-7646 GCF_042734445.1 Streptomyces sp. NPDC059649 | reverse complement strand
CACCAACGGGAGGGGACAGACCGGAGGACGAAGTCTGTAGGGCTGTCACCGCACCCAAAAACACCACGCCCGCCGCCAGGCGCAACGGCGAACAAGCCCAACGGCGGGACAGCCGACAACGTACGAGGCGCCGCAAAGCAAGCAACGGCGAACAAGCCCCGCGGCGGGAAAGCCAAGTACGTGGGCGGCCAAGCCAAGCGCAGCGGAACGGCTAGTCGACGAACAGCCCCCGCGCCGCCGCCCGGGCGTCGAATTCTTCGAGGCGCGCCTGTGCGTCCGGGAGGGCGTCGCACATCGCCTCCAGGAGGACGCGGCCCAGGAGCATGGGGGCGCAGGCGGTGTCGAAGGCGAGGCCGGTGCCGACCGCGGCGGGCAGCAGCAGGTCGGTGTGGCGGGCGACCGGCGCGAAGGCGCTGTCGGCGACGGTGACTACGGTCAGCCCCGCGCCCTGGGCGTAGGCGAGGGCCTCGACGACCTCGCGGGGGTGCCGGGGCAGCGCGAAGCACAGCAGGGTGGTGGCTCCGGCCCGTACCGCGGCGTCGATCCGGTCGGGGAGCATCGTGCCGCCCTCGTCCAGCAGCCGGACGTCGGGGTGGACCTTGCGGGCGAAGTACGTGAACCCGGCGGCCTGGGCGGTGGCGGCGCGCAGGCCGAGGACGGGCAGTGGCCGGGAGGTGGCGAAGAGGCGGCCGGCCTCGATCACCGGCGACGGGTCGGCGAGCGCGGCGGCCAGGTGCCGGAGGTTGTCGATCTCCGCCTGGACGGCCTGCTGGTACTCGTTGGCGGTGCCGTCGTCGCCGGCCTTCTCCGTGGGCGCGACCTCGCGCAGATGGCGGCGGAGCGCCGGATAGCCGTCGAAGCCGAGCGCCACCGCGAAGCGGGTGACGGACGGCTGGCTGACGCCGGCCAGTTCGGCCAGCTCGACGCTGGAGAGGAAGGGCGCGTCGGCGGCCCGGCGCACCATGCAGTGGGCGATCCGGCGCTGGGTGGGTGTCAGCCGGTGGCCCTCGAAGAGCTTCTGGAGGCGGGCGGCGGTGCCGGTGTCCGCGTCCGTGACCCGGCCGGCCGTCGCGTCCCGCGCCTCCTCGGCCCGGACTTCCGCGGCCCGCTCCCCCGGCTCACCGCCGGTGCCGAGACCGTTGTCCCCGTCCCCGCTCATCGCCTCTTCTTCCCGGCCCGGTGCGGGCCTTTTCCTGTGTCGACCGACTGTACGGAATTCCTGGCTCGGAACGGCGCGCGATACGCATCACGATCCGGCCGTACGAGACCGTCCCGGCCACCGTCCACCGGCATACGGGCCCCCGCACACCGCAGCCGACCCGCCCGCGCGCAGTACGCACGACCATCCAGCCGAACGAGACCGTCCCGACCATCCGCACACCCGCGCCCCGGCGCACGCACACCCTCCGGCCGGCCGGCCAGCCCCCGAGAAGCACGGTGCGCTGGCGCGGGCCGCCGCCCGGCCGGGTGCGGGGCCGTGTCGGTCCGGTCGGTCACGGGCGTCTTCATGGCGCTCATACCTCCGCCAGTTCGTCGAGCAGGCCCGCCGCCACCGCCACGTCGTCCGTCAGTGGCCGGTCCTCCATGCGGGGGTCGAGGGCCTCGGCGGCCCGGGTGTAGGCGGTGGTGAGGGGGAGGCCGGGGTCGGGTTCCAGTGAGCGCATCCGCAACGCCCGTATGGCGGCGACGAGTTCGCAGGCGAGGACCTGGCGGTAGTACGTGCCGGCGCGCAGCGTCTGGCGGGCTCCCAGGGACGCGAAGCTGGCCTGTTCCTCGACGCCGCGGGAGAGGACGGCGTGGCCGAGGGAGGCCGGGTGGGAGACGGCGCGCATCTCGCCGAGTGCGGCGCCGGCGGCGTATTCGAGGATCATGACGCCGGAGCTGGCGGGGGCGGCGTCGCCCAGGAAGGGGCGGAGCCGGGTGAGGTCCGGTTCGGAGAGGGCGGCGAGCCGGGCGGTGGACAGCCGGGCGGTCTGCAGGACGGCCAGCCGGAAGGTGTCCAGGGCGAGCGCGGCGTGGGCGGCGTAGAAGTTGCCGTGGTGGTAGGCGGCCTGGTCCTCGATGCTGATCAGCGGGTTCTCGGCGGCGGCGTTGAGTTCGACGGTGAGCACGGATTCCAGGGTGTCGGCGGCGTCCAGCGCCGGGCCGTGGATCTGGGGCAGGCAGCGGAAGCCGTACGGGTCCTGGATGCGGCCCAGCGGCGGGCTGGGCCGCGGCGGCACGCCGGAGAGGGTGCGCAGCCGGGCGGCGGCGGCCGCGGAGCCGGGGTGCGGGCGGGCGAGCATGACCGGTTCGGCGAACGGTTCGTAGGAGCCGCCGACGGCGAGCAGGGAGAGCGCGGCGACCGGCAGTGACGCGGCCAGCAGCCGGCGCAGTTCGTCCAGGGCGAGCGCGGACTGGCCGAGGGTGAGGGCGTTGCTGCTGATCAGGGCGAGGGCGTCGTTGTTGTCGAGGGCGACGGGGGCCGGGGTGCGGCCGCCGGGGGTGCCGTGCCAGGGGTGTTCGCCGGCCAGTGCCAGGCCGGTCTGGGCGAGCGCGGCCAGGTCGCCGGTGCCGACCGCACCGTGTTCGTTGACGACCGGGTGGGCGCCGGCGTCCAGGGCGGCGATCAGGGCCGTGATGACCGCGGGGTTGAGGCCGGCGCCGCCGGCGAGCAGCTGGTTGGCGCGGACCGCGAGCATCGCCCGGACCTCGCGGCCCGGCAGCGGGTCGCCGATCGCGCCGGCGTGGCTGCGCAGCAGCCGGAGGCCGTGGGCGGCGTCGGCGGCCTCGACGTCCTCGGTGCGGTTGGCGCCGACGCCGGTGCTGCGGCCGTAGACGCGTCCGGTGGCGGCGAGGCGGCGGGCGGTGTCCCAGGATTCCGCGGCGCGGGCGAGGGCCTTGGGGTCGGGTGCCGCGGGGCGGGCGGTGCGGTCCGCGAGGGCGGCGACGTCGGCGGTGCGCAGCCCGGTGCCGTCGAGGGTGATGCGCCTGCCGGACCGGCGGGCATTGTCCAGCATGTGGGAAATCAAGGGGCTCAACTCCCTCTTATAACGCGCTTTGTGGACCGAATTCCGACAACGGGTTCCGTACGGTGGCGGAGCGGAGAGCTGGAAGAACTCTCGGGTAATCCGCGTTGTCACACAGGGTTTACACCCACCTATTGACTTCTATTCATGTGCCTAAGACTCTGCATGACACTATGCAGGCCGGGCAAGGGGCAGCGGATGATCAGATTCGACGCAGTCAGCAAGCGGTACCCGAACGGCACCACAGCCGTGGACGATCTCTCCCTCGACCTCCCCGAGGGCGGCGTCACCGTCCTCGTCGGATCGTCCGGATGCGGCAAGACGACGACCCTGCGGATGGTCAACCGCATGGTCGAGCCCACCTCCGGCACGATCAGCGTCGGCGGCCGCGACGTCCTGGAGGCGGACGCCGCCGAGCTGCGCCGTGGCATCGGCTACGTCATCCAGCAGTCCGGCCTCTTCCCGCACCGTACGGTCCTCGACAACATCGCGACCGTCCCGCTGCTGCTCGGCTGGGGCCGCCGCAAGGCCCGCTCCCGCGCCGCGGAACTGCTGGAACTGGTCGGCCTGCCCTCGGACACCGGCAAGCGCTATCCGCACCAGCTCTCCGGCGGCCAGCAGCAGCGCGTCGGAGTGGCCCGGGCGCTCGCCGCCGACCCGCCGGTGCTGCTGATGGACGAGCCGTTCGGCGCGGTCGACCCGGTCGTCCGCACCCAGCTCCAGAACGAACTGCTGCGGCTCCAGGAGGAGCTCCGCAAGACCGTCGTCTTCGTCACCCACGACATCGACGAGGCGGTCCGCCTGGGCGACCGGATCGCGGTGTTCCGCACCGGCGGCCGGCTCGTCCAGTGCGCCGAACCCGCCGAACTCCTGGCCCGTCCCGCCGATGACTTCGTCGCCGATTTCCTCGGCCCCGAGCGCGGTCTGAAGCTGCTCTCGCTCACCACCCTCGCCGATGTGCCGCACGCGCCCGGCCGGGCGATACGCGCCGACGAACCCGTCGGCGCGATAGGCCGGGACGGCGGGCGCTGGCGCCTGGTGACCTCGCCGCGCGGCGAACCGCTGGGCTGGCTGGACACCGACGCGCTGCCGGCCGGCGGTACGGCCGGCGAGGCGGAACTGGCGGCGGTCCGGCCGCTGCGGGACACCGATTCGCTGCTCTCGGCCCTCAACGAGGCGGTCTCCTCACCGGCCCGGGCGGTCGCCCGGGTCACCGCCGACGGCGTCCTGACCGGCGTCACCTCCCGCGACGCCATCCACGACCGGGCCGGCCGCAGCCACGCCGACGCCACCCGGACGGCCGGCCTGGCGACACCGGCCCGGGCCACGGCCGGGACGCCCCAGGAGCCCACCGCGAAGGCTCCCGCCCCCGACGACCCCGCACCCGAGGCGCCCGCCGGCGCGGAGCGCCCCGCATGACCGTCGAATGGGGCTGGTTCCCCGATCACGCCGGCGAACTGACCCGCCTCACCGCGGACCACCTCGCCACCGCCGTCCCCGCCGTCCTCTTCGGCCTGCTGATCGCCCTGCCGCTGGCGGTCCTCGCGCACCGCGTCCGCCCGCTGCGCGGCTTCGTCCTCGGCGCGTCCAACATCCTCTACACCATCCCCTCGCTCGCCTTCTTCGTGCTGCTGCTGCCGGTCACCGGGCTGACCCGTACCACCGCGATCACCGGCCTGACCGCGTACACCCTGGTCGTCCTGGTGCGGAACACCGTCGAGGGCCTGGACGCGGTCCCGGCCCGGGTCCGCGAGGCGTCCAAGGCGATGGGCACCCGCCCGCTGCGCACCCTGCTCACCGTCGAGCTGCCGCTCGCCCTCCCGGTGATCATGGCGGGCGTCCGGGTCGCGACGGTGATGTCCATCTCCCTTGTCAGCGTGGCGAGTTACATCGGGTACGGCGGGCTCGGCCAGCTCTTCACCGACGGCTTCCAGCGCAACTTCCCCACCCCGGTCATCGCCGGCGTGGTCCTGACCCTGCTGCTCGCCCTGGTCGCCGACGCCCTGCTGGTGACCGTCCAGCGGCTGTGCACCCCCTGGCAGCGCGGCACGGCCCGGTCCGCCCCCAAGCTGTGGAAGCGAGCGTGACGGCCCGATGCTCGAACTCCTGAAGAACCTCGCGTCCTGGCTGACCGGCCCGGCGCAGTGGGCGGGCCCCGACGGCATCGCCACCCGCATCCTGGAGCACCTGGAGTACTCGGTGCTCGCCACCCTCGCCGCGGCGCTGATCGCCCTGCCCGTCGGACTGCTCATCGGGCACACCGGCCGCGGCGCCTTCCTCGCCGTCAACCTCGCCTCCTTCGGCCGGGCGCTGCCCACCGTCGGCCTGGTCACCCTGGTCTTCCTCGCCGGCGGGCTGAGCGTGTGGCCGGTGTACGTCTCGCTGGTCGCGCTCGCCGTACCCGTGATCATCACCAATACGTACGCCGGGATGGCCGCCGTCGACCCGGAGGTCAAGGACGCCGCCAAGGGCGTCGGGCTGCGCGGCCGCCAGATCCTCTGGCAGGTCGAGGTCCCGTTGGCGCTGCCGCTGATCATGACCGGCATCCGGCTGGCGACCGTCCAGGTCGTGGCCACCGCCACCATCGCCGCCTACGTCAGCTTCGGCGGGCTGGGCCGCTACGTCTTCGACGGCCTGGCCCAGCGCGATCTGGTGCAGGTGCTCGGCGGGGCGGTGCTGGTCGCCGTACTCGCCGTGGTCGCCGACCTGGCCCTGGGCGGACTGGCCCGGCTGCTGTTCCGCGGCCGCCCCGCCGCCGCCCGCTGAACCGCCACGCCCCTACGCCCGCCCCTCCCGAGGAGCCCGCCATGAACCGCCGCACCGCCCTCACCGCCCTGCTCGCCGGCGCCTCGGCACCGCTGCTGGCCGCCTGTTCCTCCGGCATCACCTCCCTCAAGGGGGACGGCGCCGGCGGCGACAGCGGCAACAGCAGCGGTGGACTGGTCATCGGCACCGCCAACTTCACCGAGAACCAGATCCTCGGCTACCTCTACGCGGGCGTCCTGTCCGCGGCCGGCGTCAAGGCCACCGTCCGGCCCAACCTCGGCTCCCGCGAGATCGTGGTCCCGGCGCTGCGCTCCGGTGACATCGACCTGCTCCCCGAGTACCAGGGCAGCCTGCTGCTCTACCTCGACAAGAAGGCCACCGAGACCGAGGCCGGCGCGATGCAGAACGCGCTCGCCACGGTGGTGCCCGACGGCCTGGAGGTGCTCCCGTACGCGGCCGCCGAGGACCGCGACAGCTTCGCCGTCACCCGCGAGACCGCCGACCGTTACGGCCTTCAGTCGCTCGACGACCTGCGCAGAACCAACGGCAAGCTGGTGTTCGGCGCGGCCGCCGAGATGAAGAAGCGGGTGGTCGGGCTGGTCGGCCTCAAGGACAAGTACGGCGTGGAATTCAAGGAGTTCAAGGCACTGGACTCGTCCGGCCCGCTGGTCAAGGGCGCCCTGAAGAAGGGCGACGTCGACGTGGCCAACGTCTTCACCACCGACGTCGACATCAAGGAGAACGGCTGGGTACTGCTGGCCGATCCCCGGCACCTGGTCCCCGCCCAGCACATCGTCCCGCTGATCGCCGCCCGCAAGGCCGACACGAAGGTGCGCCGGGCACTGGCGACCCTCGGCAACGCGCTCACCACCGCCGACCTCACGGAACTCAACCGCAAGGTCGACAAGGACAAAAAGGACCCGGACCGAGTGGCAGCCACGTGGCTCTCCGAGCGGAAGCTCGGCTGATTCCCACGTACTTGGCCGTCCCGCCGCGGGTCCGCTGCGCTTGGCGGTGCCGCGCACGTACCTGTCTGTCCCGCCGCGGGTGTTGTTCGCCGTTGCGCGCTTGGCGGCGCCTCCCACGTACCTGTCTGCGGCGCTGCGGGGCGTCTCGCCGTTGCGCTTTGCGGCGCGCCCGCACGTACCCGTCTGTCCCGCCGCGGGGCCTCTCGCCGTTGCGCCTGCGGCGGGCTAGGTGGTGTCGGGTGCGGTGACGGACCTCCGGGGCCTCATTCGTGGACTGCTTCGCTTTACGTCCACGAACAAGGCCCCTCCAGCCCGTCCCCTCCCGTGAGGGGGGAAGTTGAGGACGGTGGGGGTGGACGTCGGGGGTCCCTTAAGGGCGGGCCGAACAGATCCCGTAAGGGATACGAGCGCCCCTTGCGGGCCACAACCCGACGGGTCGGGACGGTATTCCCGACACCACACGACACGAGACACGGCGCGACGCGAGACACTGCACGACGCAAGACAACGCCGAACGACAACGCCCGCCCCCACTCACCCCTTCCACCCACCAACGGGAGGGGACAGACCGGAGGACGAAGTCCGTAGGGCTGTCACCGCACCCAAAACACCACGCCCGCCGCCAGGCGCAACGGCGAACAAGCCCAACGGCGGGACAGACAGGCACGTGCGGGGCGCCGCAAAGCGCAACGGCGAACAAGCCCCGCGGCGGGAAAGCCAGGTACGTGCGGGGCGCCGCAAAGCGGCAACGGCGAGGCGCCCCGCGGCGGACAAGCAAGGTACGTACGGGGCGCCGCAAAGCGGCAACGGCGAGGCGCCCCGCGGCGGGACGGCCAAGTACGTGGGAGGCGCCGCAAAGCGCAACGGCGAGCGAGCCCCGCGGCGGGACGGCCAAGTACGTGCG
>NZ_JBHWDV010000109.1:0-7913 GCF_042734445.1 Streptomyces sp. NPDC059649 | reverse complement strand
CCGTCTCGTGTGCTCGCAGATGTGTATCATAGACTTTATGGACCATCGGACCGGGTGCCCGACGGATCGGGCGTCCAGCGGATCGGGCGTCCAGCGGATCGGGCGTCCAGCGGATCGGGCGTCTAGCGGATCGGGTGGGCCGGCTTGGGCTCGGCGGACGGCGCCAGCTGACCGCACAGCGAGGGGTTGGCCCGGTCCCTGGCGTAGGGGTCGGTGCCGGCCGGGCGCTCACCCCCGGCGTGCTGTCCCGCGAAGAGCGGGCGCAGCGCGTCGGCCGGCTGCGAGGAGCAGGCCAGCGGCCCGGCCTGCAGGCTGCTCTGCAGCACCTCCAGGCGGTGGTCGGCCAGGTCGTCGCGGCCCAGCCGGAAGTGCATCTCGCGCCGCACGGTGACCAGCGAGGCGGCGCCCGGGGTGGCCTTGCCGACGTCCTGGCCGGCCACGTCCTGCTGGGCACCGGGGGCGGGCCGGACGGCGTAGACGAAGGTGTAGTCCGCGGTGACCTCCAGCGCGTCCGGGCTCAACTCCGCGGCGGACAGCGTGCCGTTGACCCGTACGTTCCGGTCGGCGAGCCGGGTCTGCTTCGGGTCGAAGCGGACCAGCCAGCCCGTGGCGGCGTCTTGTCCGTTGTCGTCCGGGTGCGCCAAGCTGCGGTCGAACTGGTCGAGTTGGCCGGTGTCGAGCAGCAGCCGCAGCGGCCGTACGGAACCACCGGTGAGGGTTTGCGGGTCCACCGAGGAGCGGACCAGGTAGTCCTTGGCGATGGTCAGCGCGGAGACGATCTGGCCGTCGGAGAAGTGGTCGGTGCGGGAGACCGTGGGCAGGTTCACGCCCGCGGCGCCGACCCGGTAATTCGCCGCGGGGCTGTGCGCGAAGAGGTCCTCGGGCGTCCCGCCGGGCACCTCCCCGCTCGGCGCGAGCGGCACGACGGCCGACCGCAACGGCTGCGCCCGGGGCGGCTCCGGGGTCTTGTAGGGGTGCCGGATGCCCATGTAGACGGCGGTGCCGAAGGCCAGCACGATCAGCAGCACCAGGAGGATCGCCTGCCGGGAACCCCCCAGCCGCATCCAGGCGTGCCGGGTCTTCACCGCGGGTGCGTGATGCTCACCGAGCCGTTCGTCGGCGGAGAATTCCTGCAGCCGCGCAGCGCGCACGAACGATTCGTCGAAGACGACGGATCGGTACTCGTCCTCACCGCCTCCCGGGGCGCCGTTGGGCGTCCCTTCGGGAGGGTCACCAGGCCCGGTCATACAACAAGAGTAGGTCGGCCGGGGCAAAGGTAAACGCCGGGACGGTGGGCAACTTCAGCGCACCGTTCCGTTTCGGGCGCCCCCGATGCGGGCAGGGCGCGACGGCGTCACTGCACCGGGGTGCCGGCGGAGAATGACGGGCGCACGGGCTCGGCGGACGGCAGCGACGGCAGGCCGGGGCGCGCCGTGCGCACACTGTCCGCGCCGCCCGTTGCCGGGGCGTCGACACCGCTGGACGTGGGTGCCGGCGCCGGGCTCTGGTTGCGGCCGGACGCGCCGCGGTAGACGGCACTGAAGGCCAGCGCGACCAGCCCGATACCCATGACCACGGCCAGGACCCAGGCGACCGGCCGGTGCCAGCGGGTGCTGCCGCGGTAGGGGCGCAACGAGCCGCCGTAGGGGCCGTACGGGCGGTCGTCGTAGTCGTCGTCCTCGTACCCGCCGTACCCACCGCGGTGCCGCGGGTCGCCGTACGGATCGGGGTCGTCCGCGCCGTCGGGGCCGAAACCGGGGGCCGAGCGGGCCGCTTCGGCCTCGGCGCGCGCCTCCGCGGCGGCCAGCATCCGCTCGACCGCCGAGGGCTCGTGGATCCGCGCGGACCGGACGAATTCCTCGTCGAAGACCACGGAAGCGAATTCCTCATCCGCTTTTCCGTGGCTCCCGTGGTGGTGCTCGTCGGGCTCTTCGCCGTCCGGGAACGGCGTGCCCCCCACGTCGTCCGGCACCCGTCCAGGTTAGCCCCGGGGGACCATTTTGGGCAGGGAGAAAGCACAGAGAACGGGGTGCCGGTGACGGGGAATCCGGGGTCCGCGTCAGCGGGTGTGGCCATCTCCGGTGACGATGTATTTGGTGGAGGTCAGTTCCGGCAGGCCCATGGGACCGCGGGCGTGCAGCTTCTGGGTGGAAATGCCGATCTCGGCGCCGAAACCGAACTGCCCGCCGTCCGTGAAGCGGGTCGAGGCGTTGACCGCGACGGTCGTGGAATCCACCAACTGGGTGAACCGTCGGGCCGCGGCCTGCGAGGTGGTGACGATCGCCTCGGTGTGCCCGGAGGACCAGCGCCGGATGTGCGCCACCGCCGCGTCCAGGTCGGGCACCACGGCGGCCGCGATGTCGTACGAGAGGTACTCCGTCGCCCAGTCCTCGTCGGTGGCGGCGGCGACCAGCCCGGGGCCGGCCTGCTGCCAGGCGGCGTCGCCGTGCACGACCACGCCGGCCTGGGTCAGCGCCGCCAGGGCGCGCGGCAGGAACTTCTCGGCGATCCCGGCGTGCACCAGCACGGTCTCGGCGGCGTTGCAGACGCTGGGCCGCTGGGCCTTGGAGTTGATCAGGATGTCGACCGCCATGTCGAGGTCGGCGGCCTCGTCGACGTAGACGTGGCAGTTGCCGGTGCCGGTCTCGATCACCGGGACGGTGGACTCCTCGACGACCGTGCGGATCAGCGAGGCGCCGCCGCGCGGGATCAGCACGTCGACCAGCCCGCGGGCGCGCATCAGTTCGCGCACCGAGTCGCGGCTCTCGCCGGGCACCAGCTGGACGGCGTCGGCGGGCAGCCCGGCGCTCTGGACGGCGTCGCGCAGCACGTCCACCAGGGCGCTGTTGGAGGCGTAGGCGGAGGACGAGCCGCGCAGCAGCACGGCGTTGCCGGACTTCAGGCAGAGGGCGGCGGCGTCCACCGTCACGTTCGGCCGGGCCTCGTAGATGATGCCGATCACGCCGAGCGGGACCCTGACCTGGCGCAGGTCGAGGCCGTTGGGCAGGGTCGAGCCGCGGACCACCTCGCCGACCGGGTCGGGCAGCGCCACGACCTGGCGGACGTCCGCGGCGATCGCCGCGATCCGCTCCGGGGTGAGGGTGAGCCGGTCCACGATCGACTCGGCGGTGCCGGCCTCCCGGGCCTTGGCGACGTCCTTCGCGTTGGCGGCGACGATCGTCCCGGTGCGCTCGACCAGGACGTCGGCGATGGCGAGCAGCGCGGCGTCGCGGGCCGTCCGCGGCAGCGGCGCCAGGACGGCGGCCGCCTCCCGCGCGCGGCGGGCGGTGTCGAGGACGGGCGAGGTCTGCGATGCGCTGCTGGTCATGGCCGCAGCCTATCGGGCGGGCGGGCCGCGGCCACGAGCCATCTCACAGCGCGGAACACATCCGACCGCCGGTCAGAAGGGGTGCACGCCTACGGGTGCGGCCGGTGGCGGCCCGTAACCCTCGGCGATGCGCTGGTGGTACGTCTCACGGTCGATGACCTCCAGGCCGACGATCTCCCACGGTGGCAGCTTGGCGGTCGAGCGGTGCTCGCCCCAGAGCCGCAGGGCGACCGCCGCGGCGTCGTGCAGATCGCGGGCCTCCTCCCAGTAGCGGATCTCGGCGTGGTCGTTGGCGTAGCGGCTGGTCAGCAGGAAGGGATGGTCGTGCGCGAGCTGCTCCAGCGCCCGCCGGACCTCCCGCAGCGGGGCCTCGGCGCCGGAGACGCTGAGGGTGATGTGCCAGAGCCGGGACGCCTCGCCACGGTCACTCTCCGTGGTCTGCCGCGCGATCCCGCTCCGCTCCTCCAGGTCCTCGTCGTCCGGCCGGCCGGCGGTGGCCGGGCCGGATCCGACGCTGGTCAGCATGCGCTCCGCCGTCCCTCGGGGCAGTGCCCCTGGGCGCCCTCGTCTCACCGGCGGCCTCCTGTACTGCGAATTGCTCGGCCCCCGGGCGGTTGCGGGGCCGACTGGGTGGTACGTCGACGGTGCGCTTGCGCGCGGCGGGCACCCCTCCCTGTGGCGGCCCGCAACAAAGTTGACCAGTCCGCGGGCCGTCGCGGGGGCGTTTTTGCCAAGCTCTCGCGGGAAAGAACGGTCCAGGCACCGCGGCCGGGGCGGGGTGCCGGTGCCGTGACGGCCGCCGGCGGGGCGCGCCGGGGTCAGTGGTGCAGCAGCACCAGATCGTCGCGGTGCACGACCTCCCGCTCGTAGGCGGGGCCCAGTTCACGGGCGAGATCGCGGGTCGAACGGCCAATCAATCGGGGGATTTCCCGGGCGTCGAAATTGACGAGCCCGCGGGCGATCGCCCGGCCCCCGCCGTCCCGCAGCTCGACCGGGTCGCCGGCGGAGAACTCGCCCTCCACGGCGGCGATGCCGGCGGGCAGCAGCGAGGAGTGGCGCTCCACCACGGCCTGCACCGCACCGTCGTCGAGGACGAGCGCACCGCGCGGGGTGGAGGCGTGCGCGAGCCACAGCAGCCGGTCGGCGGAGCGCCGCCCGGTCCGCAGGAAGTGCGTGCCCGTGGGCCCGCCGGCCAGCGCCTCCGCGGCGTGCACGGCGGAGGTCAGGATGACGGGGATGCCGGCCGCGGCGGCGATCCGGGCCGCCTCGACCTTGGTGACCATGCCGCCGGTGCCCACGCCGGCCTTGCCCGCGCTCCCGATGGAGACGCCCTCCAGGTCCTTGGGACCACGGACCTCGGCTATCCGCGAGGTGCCCGGGGTGGCCGGGTCGCCGTCATAGAGGCCGTCCACATCGGACAGCAGGATCAGCAGGTCGGCGCGGACGAGGTGGGCGACCAGCGCGGCCAGCCGGTCGTTGTCGCCGAAGCGGATCTCGTCGGTGGCGACCGTGTCGTTCTCGTTGACGATCGGCACCGCGCCCATGGCCAGCAGCTGGTCCAGGGTCCGGTAGGCGTTGCGGTAGTGGGCCCGGCGGCTGGTGTCGTCGGAGGTCAGCAGGACCTGCCCGACGCGCCGGCCGTAACGGGCGAAGGAAGCGGTGTAGCGGGCCACCAGCAGGCCCTGGCCGACGCTGGCGGCCGCCTGCTGGCGGGCCAGGTCGCGCGGCCGCCGCGCCAGGCCCAGCGGGGCCAGACCGGCCGCGATGGCACCGGAGGAGACCAGCACGATCTCCTTGTCCTGGTGCTTGGCCAGCACGTCCACCAGGGCGTCGACCCGGTCCGCGTCCAGTCCGCCGGCGGCCGTGGTCAGTGAGGACGAGCCCACCTTCACCACGATCCGCCGGGCGTGAGCGACGTCCTGCCTTGCGCCTGCCACCTGCTGTACCCCTGTACTGCTCGCCTGTTTCCCGCCGCCGTACGGGTGGTCCCCGACCGTCCCGTACACGTCCCTACGGGCGCAATCTACGGCAGTGCGGCCCGCCGGTGCGTGCCGATATCGCCTGGCGGACGTTTCGGTGGGACGACGACCGGGCCGGCCCGGGGTGGCGTACGCCACCCCGGCGTGGCTGGAACAATGCGGAAGGACGCCCTCCGATCTGTCCACCGTGTGGGGCCCGCGGCCTTCTTATTTACTGCATTTCCCGCCACCCACCCGGAATTCCTTAAGACGGACGGAACGGCCGAGAGGTTGCGTTCGATTGATCCGCTTTCGCGGTGATGAGAGCCACAGCAGATTGTCACCAAGGCCAACAAGGTCATACGGTCGGGTGTCCATCGGTCCCGTTTCGCCGCTCCGGCGGCGTCGCAGCGCGGGACCCGGCCGCCCCACTTCGGCCTCCCCCCTGACCTTCTTGCTGCCAGGAGCCCTCCCCCGTGCCTTCCGCCGGATTCGTTCCCCGCCGAGCCGTACAGCTCGCGGCACTCCTCGCGATGATGCTCGCGTTCACCGCCCAGCTCGTCGGTGCGCTGCTGCCCGTCATCCCGCTGTTCATCGCCGCCTCCGTGATCAACCTGGGTCTCGACCTGGTCCTGCAGCACAAGCAGCCCGGCCTGCTCGCCGTGCTGGGCCGGATCCGGTTCGACGTCACGGTGCGCCAGCTGCTGCGCGACATGCTGATACTGGTCGGCCTGCTGCACATCGACGGCATCAACCCGCTGGAGGAGCAGGCGCCGCTGACCATCACGCTGCTCCTCTTCTACGGCACCCACTTCGTGTGCCAGGCGGTCGCGGTGCTGGTCCGCAGGACCCGCAGCCTGCCGTTCGTGACGCGCAACATCGACGCCGGCGAGCTGCGGCTGTGCGACGCGCCGCCGCGGATCCTGTCCCGCCAGACGGGCCGGCGGCTGCTGCGCTTCTCGGTGCCCACCACGCTCGGCATGATGGTGACCGCGATCACGACCGACGCCTACTGGGGCGGCATCGGACTGGCCGTCTCCCTGGCGCTGTCGGCCGGCGGCACCCTCTACCTGGCCACCTGGCTGCTGCCCAAGAAGCGCGTGGTCGCCGAACAGCAGGCGCTGGAGTGGCTGGACAACTGGCTGGCCGAGTACCGGCCGACGGTCGGCATGTACTTCTCCGGCGGCTCGTCCTCCGCCTACCAGGCCAACATGTGGCTGAGCACGCTCGACTCCCTGGACGGCAACCCGATCATCGTGCTCCGTGAGCGCTTCATGGTGCAGAAGATCGAGGCCACGGACATCCCGATCGTCTGCATCCCGAAGGTCGCCAACCTGATGCGCCTGGAGCACACCACGCTGAAGGTCCTGCTGCACCCGGCGAACTCCGGCAAGACCTCGCAGATCCTGCGGATCCCGTCGATCAAGCACGCGTTCATCAACCACGGCGAGAGCGACAAGCTGTCCTCCTGCAACCCGTACGCCAAGGCGTACGACGAGGTCTGGGTGGCGGGTCCGGCGGCCCGCGACCGCTACCAGCTCGCCGACATCGGCGTGGAGGACAAGGACGTCGTCGAGGTCGGCCGCCCCCAGCTGGCCCCGATCCGCCCGATCCAGCGGCACGACGGTGCCCCGGCCGACCGGCCGACCACCGTGCTGTACGCCCCGACCTGGGAGGGCTGGGACGGCAACCCGGGCAACACCTCGGTGATCCTGGCCGGCGAGAACATCGTCCGCGAACTCCTCGCCGACGAGAACGTGCGGCTGCTGTACAAGCCGCACCCGATGACCGGTTCCGTCGACCCCCGGGCGGGCGCCGCGAACGCCCGTATCCAGGCGATGATCGCGGAGGCCAACGGCCGGCGCGGCGGGGCGCGGCCCGGCCCGGAGGCCGCCGCCGAGCTGGCCCGCCGTACCGAGGACCTGAACAAGCTGACCACCTCGGCGTTCCGCAAGAGCGCCGACGAGCTGGAGCGGATGCGGCTGCAGGGCACCCCCGAGGAGGGCCGCGCGACCGCCGTCGCGGACGCGGTCACCGCCTGGGAGGAGGCGTACTGGAACTCCTTCCCCGAGTGGGAGCACCAGATCATCACCACCGCCCGCCCCGGCATCTTCAGCTGCTTCAACCAGGCCGACGTGCTGATCAGCGATGTCTCCAGCGTGGTCTCCGACTACCTGACCAGCGAGAAGCCGTACGCGGTCGCCAATACGTCGGGCCTGACCGAGGACGACTTCCGGGCGAACTTCCCGACCGTCCGGGCGGCGACGATCCTCACGCCGGACGCGGACGGGGTGGCCGGTCTGCTCGACGCGGTCCGCAACCCGGAGCAGGACACCCTCGTCGCGGCGCGGGCCGAACTCAAGGAGCACCTGCTGGGCCCGTCGGACCCGCCGTCGTCGGTCCGCTTCAACCGGGCGGCGATGGACCTGTGCGCCAAGGCCGACGAACGCCGCGTCCGGATGGAGAACCGGCTCTCCGGCATCCCCGGCCAGCGCTCGCAGGAAGGCGTGGACGGCCCGGAGACGGCCGAACACGAGGCCAACGGCACGTCGGACGCGACGGCCGGCGTCTAGCCCGCAGAACGCCGCCTGCGGCCTCCGCGGGCGGCACCGAGCACAAAGCGCGGG
>NZ_JBHWDV010000108.1:0-8520 GCF_042734445.1 Streptomyces sp. NPDC059649 | reverse complement strand
TTGTTCGTGGACGTAAAGCGAAGCAGTCCACGAACAAGGCCCCGGAGGACCGTCACCGCACCCAACAACAACCCAGCCCGCCGCAGGCGCAACGGCGAGACGCCCCGCGGCGCCGCAGACAGGTACGTGCGGGGGCGCCGCAAAGCGCAACGGCGGAAACCACCGCGGCGGGACGGACAGGTACGTACGGGGGCGCCGCAAAGCGCCACGGCGAGACGCCCCGCGGCGGGACGGACAGGTACGTGCGCGGCGCCGCAAAGCGCACCGGCGAACAAGCCCCACGGCGGGACGGCCAAGTACGTGGGAGGCACCGCGAAGCGCTAGCGCACCGGCTCGCGCCGCCGCTGCGCGTGGTCGCTGATGCGGAGCAGGACCGCCACCATCACCCAGTTCGCGACCAGGGACGAGCCGCCCTTGGCCAGGAAGGGGAGTGCCTTGCCGGTGAGGGGGATGAGGCCGGTGACGCCGCCGGAGACGACGAAGACCTGGAGCAGCAGCGCGCCGGCGAGGCCGACCGCGAGGAGTTTGCTGAAGGCGTCGCGGGCGGTCAGCCCCACCCGTAGGCCGCGCTGGGCGAGCAGGACGTAGAGCATCAGGACGGCCATCACCCCGGCGAGGCCGAGTTCCTCGCCGACGGTGGTGAGGATGAAGTCGCTGTTGCCGGCGAAGCCGATCAGCTCGGGGTGGCCCTGGCCCAGTCCGGTGCCGCTGATGCCGCCGCTGCCGAAGCTGAACAGCGCCTGGCCGAGCTGGTCGGACATGTGCTCGGCCGCGCCCTCCTTGGTGAAGGCGCGCATCGGGTCCAGCCAGGCGGTGACCCGCCCGTGCACATGCGGTTCGAGGGAGCCGACGACGGCCGCGCCGACGACGGCCATCAGCAGACCGCACACCACCCAGCTGGTGCGGCCGGTGGCCATGTAGAGCATGATCACGAAGACGCCGAAGAAGATCAGCGAGGTGCCCAGGTCGCGTTCGAAGATCAGCACCAGCAGGCTGACCACCCATATGGTGAAGATCGGGCCGAGCTGCCGTCCCGGGGGCAGCTGGATGCCCATGACGCGGCGGCCGGCCAGTGCCAGCGCGTCGCGGTTGACGGTGAGGTAGCCGGCGAAGAACACCGAGATCATGATCTTCACGAACTCGCCGGGCTGGAGCGACAGCGGCCCGAGCAGGATCCACCGCTTGGCGCCGTACATGTCCGCGCCGAAGAAGGCCGGCGCCATCAGGAGCACCAGCGCCACCGCCATCGTCAGGTAGATGTAGCGCTGCAGGATGCGGTGGTCGCGCAGCACCAGCAGGATGACGATGCAGACCGCCACCCCGATCACCGTCCACACCAGTTGCCCGCTGGTCGCCTCGGCGATCTTGAGGTGGCGGGACCGGGCGTACGTGATGTCCAGGCGGTGCAGCAGGACCAGGCCGATCCCGCTCAGCAGCGTCGCCAGCGGCAGGATCAGCGGGTCGGCGCGCGGGGCGCAGCGGCGCAGGACCAGGTGCGGGACGAGCGCCACGAAGAGCATGCTGACCGAGAAGCCGGGCAGTCCGCCGGGCAGCCGGCCGGTCATCGACAGGCCGGTGTACGCGTAGCCGAAGACGGCGATCGCGACGACGAGGGCGAGCAGCCGGGCCTCGGTCCGCCGGCGGTTCGGTGCCTGGGCGAGCGCGGCGAACGTCATGGTGCGTTCGGCATCACTCTCCGGCTCCCCGGCCGCCCGGGCAGCGCTGGTCAGTCCACGCACGGGTTCCTCCCCCATCGATGGTCAGGGCCGCCGGCCGGGACGGGGTCGCGTACGTCGCATACATCGTGTACGTCACATACGTCGTATACGTGGCACGCGTGGTGCACCCCCGCAGTACGCCCCCCGCAGTACGCATCGCGGATCGCACACATCGCACACGTCGCACACGGCGTACGTGCCCCGTACATCGCACACGTCGTACGTGCCACATGCATCGCATACATCGCACAGGTCGTATACGTCGCACGCGTCGCGCACGGTTCACCGGCTCGGCAGTCGGGGAGGTAGACGAAGCAGCCGGTGGCGTGGTTGCGAGGGAAGGGGGAGGTGTGTCCGATTTGGCAGGGATCCGGGGCGCCCGGGCCCCCTGGTACGGGGCGGTGGTCAACCCGCGCCGTACGACGCACCCCCGCCGCGCTGGCACTCCGCTTGACCGAGTGCTAACCGCGTCATAGTCTCGGCGTTGGCACTCTCCAAGGGGGAGTGCCAGACACACAGCGACGGGCAGGTCCGGCACCCGCGACGACGGATCCACCTGGTCGCCACCTCAGACAGTTAACCCCGTGAGATCTCCGAAGGGGGAGGTCGGATCGTGACGACCGCCAGCTCCAAGGTTGCCATCAAGCCGCTCGAGGACCGCATTGTGGTCCAGCCGCTCGACGCCGAGCAGACCACGGCTTCGGGCCTGGTCATTCCGGACACCGCCAAGGAGAAGCCCCAGGAGGGCGTCGTCCTGGCCGTGGGCCCGGGTCGCTTCGAGGACGGCAAGCGCGTCGAGCTCGACGTCACCGTTGGCGACGTCGTGCTTTACAGCAAGTACGGCGGCACCGAGGTGAAGTACAACAACGAGGACTACCTCGTTCTCTCGGCTCGCGACGTTCTCGCGATCGTCGAGAAGTAAGTCACCCAGATTTGCCGTGATCTGCGCCCCTGGTTCCCGCGTCTAAACAACCCGGGGCAGGGGCGCAGTTCCGTTTGAGACAGCGGTCCCCACTGCGTGCCGAGGATCGCAATGAGAGGACTTGAAGCAACCCATGGCGAAGATCCTGAAGTTCGACGAGGACGCTCGTCGCGCCCTTGAGCGCGGCGTCAACAAGCTTGCCGACACGGTCAAGGTGACGATCGGCCCCAAGGGCCGCAACGTCGTCATCGACAAGAAGTTCGGCGCCCCGACCATCACCAACGACGGTGTCACCATCGCCCGTGAGGTCGAGGTCGACGACCCGTACGAGAACCTGGGCGCCCAGCTCGTCAAGGAGGTGGCGACCAAGACCAACGACATCGCGGGTGACGGCACCACCACCGCCACCGTGCTGGCCCAGGCGCTGGTCCGCGAGGGCCTCCGCAACGTCGCCGCGGGTGCTTCCCCGGCCGCCCTGAAGAAGGGCATCGACGCCGCCGTCAAGGCCGTGTCCGAGGAGCTCCTCGCCACCGCCCGGCCGATCGACGACAAGGCCGACATCGCCGCCGTGGCCGGTCTGTCCGCGCAGGACAAGCAGGTCGGTGAGCTCATCGCCGAGGCGATGGACAAGGTCGGCAAGGACGGTGTGATCACCGTCGAGGAGTCCAACACCTTCGGCCTGGAGCTGGACTTCACCGAGGGCATGGCCTTCGACAAGGGCTACCTCTCGCCGTACATGGTCACCGACCAGGAGCGGATGGAGGCCGTCCTCGAGGACCCGTACATCCTCATCCACCAGGGCAAGATCTCCTCGATCCAGGATCTGCTGCCGCTGCTGGAGAAGATCATCCAGGCCGGTGCCTCGAAGCCGCTGCTGATCATCGCCGAGGACGTCGAGGGCGAGGCCCTGTCGACCCTCGTCGTCAACAAGATCCGCGGCACCTTCAACGCGGTGGCCGTCAAGGCCCCCGGCTTCGGTGACCGCCGCAAGGCGATGCTCGGCGACATGGCGACCCTCACCGGTGCCACCGTCATCGCCGAGGAGGTCGGCCTCAAGCTCGACCAGGCCGGTCTGGACGTGCTGGGCACCGCCCGCCGCGTGACCGTCACCAAGGACGACACCACCATCGTCGACGGCGGTGGCAAGGCCGAGGACGTCACCGGCCGGGTCGCCCAGATCAAGGCCGAGATCGAGACCACCGACTCCGACTGGGACCGCGAGAAGCTCCAGGAGCGCCTCGCCAAGCTCGCCGGCGGCGTGTGCGTCATCCGTGTGGGTGCGGCCACCGAGGTCGAGCTCAAGGAGAAGAAGCACCGTCTGGAGGACGCCATCTCCGCGACCCGCGCCGCGGTCGAGGAGGGCATCGTCTCCGGTGGTGGCTCCGCGCTGGTCCACGCCGCCAAGGTGCTGGACGGCTCCCTCGGCAAGGAGGGCGACGAGGCCACCGGTGTCGCCGTCGTCCGCCGCGCCGTCGTCGAGCCGCTGCGCTGGATCGCGGAGAACGCGGGCCTCGAGGGCTACGTCATCACCGCGAAGGTCGCCGAGCAGGACAAGGGCCAGGGCTTCAACGCCGCCACCGGCGAGTACGGCGACCTGGTCAAGGCCGGCGTCATCGACCCGGTGAAGGTCACCCGCTCCGCCCTGGAGAACGCCGCCTCCATCGCCTCGCTGCTCCTGACGACCGAGACCCTGGTCGTCGAGAAGCCCGCCGAGGACGAGCCCGCCGAGGCCGGCCACGGCCACGGCCACGCGCACTGACGCAGCACACGGGCCGGGGGCGGCGCCCTGCCGCCCCTCGCTGACCACCCGTACCCGGTCCCGCTTCGGCGGGGCCGGGTTCGGTGCTTTTCCTGCGGGGGTGGCGGCCTATCTGTGTGGTTGTTTTCCTGCCGTGCGCCTGTGTTGTTCCCCTCCGTGCACCTGTGTTGTTTTCCCTCCGTGCACCTGTGGTGTGGTGTCCCCGCCGCGCACCTGTGTTGTTGTTTGCCCGCGCGCACCTCTGTTGTTGTTTCCCCGCCGCCCACCCCCCTTCGGGGGGTGGGCGGGTGAGGTGGGGACCCGCGGGCGGGGGAGCGGGGCACCCGCCCGTAGAGGGGAGGGGTGACTTGCCGGGGGAGGTGGGGTGGCCCGAGGTGGGGAAGGTAGGGGCGGCCCGCGGGGGTACGGGCACCGGACACGGCCGACCCGTGGCCGCCGGTCCCGGCCCACGGTGAGCGGCCGCCCCGGCCGACCGCTGGGTTCGGGTCAGACCGGGCGGTGGCCCAGTCAGACCAGGTCGTGCCCCACTCAGACCACGTGGTAGCCCAGTCTGACCAGGTCGTGGCCCGGCCCCGTCAGGCCGAGTGGTGCAAGTGTTCCGGGTGGACCGGGTCGGTGAACGGGAGGCCGTGGGCGTAGCGTTCCAGGGCGTCGAGGGCGTGGTCGGCCAGGCGGTGGAGTTCGGTGCCGAGGGAGCCGGCGACGTGCGGGGTGAGCAGGACGTTCGGCAGGTCGTACAACGGCGAGTCAGCGGGCGGGAGTTCTGGCTCGGTGACGTCCAGGACGGCGTTGAGGCGGCCGGTGAGCAGTTCGGGCAGCAGGGCCGTCTCGTCGACGAGTGAGCCGCGGGCGGTGTTGATCAGGGTGGCCCCGTCGGGCATCAGGGCGAGTTCCCGGGCGCCGAGCATATGGCGGGTCGCGGGCAGCTGCGGGGCGTGCACGGTGACGATGTCGCTGTCCGCGCACAGTGTGCCCAGCGGTACCGACCGGGCGCCCAGACGGGCGGCCTCGGCGGCGCCGACGTACGGGTCGTGCAGCAGTACGCGCAGGTCGAAGGGGCGCAGCAGTTCGATGACGCGGCGCCCGATGCGCGAGGCGCCGATGACGCCGACGGTGCGGTGGTAGTTGCCGGCGCCGGCGAGTTCCCGCTGCCAGTCGTGCGGGCCGCGCAGGGTGCGGTAACGGTGTGCGGAGTGCAGCACGCGCTTGTTGGCGAGCAGGATCGCGGCGAGCGTGTACTCGGCGACCGGCAGCGCGTTGGCGGCGGCGGCCGAGGTGACCGCGAGGCCGCGTTCCCAACAGGCAGCGGTGAGGTGGTGTTTGACCGAGCCGGCGGCGTGGATGACGGCGCGCAGCCGGGGCGCGGCGTCCAGCACCCGCGCGGTGAGCGGCGGCGCGCCCCAGCAGGTGAGCAGGACCTCGGCCTCGGCGAGGGCGGCGGCGACCGCGGGGGACGGGTCGGCCAGCTCGTGCGCGACCAGGCGGGGGTCGGTACGGGCGAGTGCCGCGAGGCGGGTGCGGTGGCGCGCGCCGAGCAGCCGGTCGACGATGCCGGGGCCCATCGACAGCAGCAACGCGGGGCGTGCGGACGGCATTTCCGCAGGTCCGGCGGGATTGTCAGGGGTGGGGTGCATAGTGATGAACGGTGCTCCTTCGCGGTCGCCCGTCGTGGCCCGTCACCTGCCGCTGCCGGCGGCGAGGCCGGCCTTCCGGTGTCGCTGGAGGGCGATGAGGCGGCGATCAGCGGGATGACGGCGAGGAGCGAACCAGTGACGACGAGGGGGGCGGGGGTGGTAGGACGGCTCGGGCGTGGGTGTTGCTGTTCCACGCGTACAGGCCGCGGCTCAGCGGGAAGAGGTGCTGGTCGGACAGCATCACCTGGGGGAGGAAGAAGTTGATCTTTCGTGCACGGCGGCGTTCCCCTCGCGTAGGACGGCCCGGGCGGCCCGATGGCGGCCGAGCCTAAGTGAGCGGGGCGACGGTCAGCCAGCCTCAAGGATCGAGCGCAAGACAAACCGATCGTTCGATCTCTTCTCTTTCCTGTCCGCTTGACGAGCGATCAGTCGGCGCAGAAGGATTCCGCTCGCACGGCCGCCGCCCGCCACCTCTCCCCGGGGGAAGCCATGCCCGAGCCCGCCCGCGCGCCCACCGCCCGCCGCCCGTGCCCCCTCCCGTTCCCCCTTCCACCCGAGGACCGCCGCCGCAGCCCGTACACCGGCTGGACCCGCGCCCACTGGGAGGCGACGGCCGACGGCCTGCTGCACGCCGCCGCCCGCCACGCCTCGCCGCACCACGCCCTGATCTCCCTCCCGGGCCCCCGCCCCAGCTCCTCCGGCCCCCGCTCGGACGGCCTCGAAGGCTTCGCCCGCACCTTCCTGCTCGCCGCCCTCCGCGTCGCCGGCAACAACGGCCACGACCCCCACGCCCACCTGGCCCGCTACACCGAAGGCCTGACCGTCGGCCCCCAAAGCCCGACCTCCACAACGGAGTTGACCTCAGCCGACCCCGACTCCTGGCCCCGGATCGACACCGTCCGCCAGGCCCGCGTCGAAGCCGCCTCACTCGCCCTCGGCCTGCGCCTGACCCGCCGCTGGCTCTGGGACACCCTCGACGACGCGGTACGCACCCGCCTCGCCGCCTGGCTGCTGCCCGCCCTCGGCCCGTCCCCCGTCGACAACAACTGGTGGCTCTTCGGCCTCACCGTCGGCGGCTTCCTCCGCGACGCCGGCATCGAGACGGTACGCGCACAGACGGCCATCGACCGCGCGCTCACCCGCATCGAGGGCTGGTACCGCGGCGACGGCTGGTACTCCGACGGCGAGAACCGCGCTTTTGACCACTACAACGCCTGGGCGCTGCACTTCTACCCCGTCCTGCACGCCCACCTGAGTGGCGACCACCCCCTGCGGGCCCACTACGGCGCGCGGCTGCACGCCCAACTACGCGACTACACCTGCCTCTTCGACGCCAACGGTGCCCCGCTCCCCTTCGGCCGTTCGCTCACCTACCGCTTCGCCGCCACCGCCGCCCCCTGGCTCGGCGCCCTCACCGGCCACACCCCGCTCACCCCGGGCGCCACCCGCCGCCTCGCCTCCGGAACCCTGCGGCACTTCCTCGACCGCGGCGCCCTCACCCCGGACGGCCTGCTGCCGCTCGGCTGGTACGGGCCGTACGAGCCGATGCTCCAGAGCTACTCCGGTCCGGGTTCCCCCTACTGGGCGGCCAAGGGTTTCCTCGGCCTGCTGCTCCCCGCCACCCACCCCGTCTGGACCACCCGAGAAGAACCGCTCCCCGCCGAAACCACGGACACCGTCCGCCCCCTCGGCCGCACAGGTCTCCTCCTGCACTCCACCGCCTCCGACGGCTTGGTCCGCGTCCACAACCACGGCAGCAACGCCACCCCCGACGACCCCCACTACGCCCGCTTCGCCTACTCCACCCGCACCGGCCCGACCGCCGACGGCGACAACCACTTCGTGCTGCTCCTCGACGGCCGCCCCACCCGCCGCGGCCCCGCGCACCCCCACGCCACCGGCCCGGACCGGGCGTCCTCCACCCACACCCCCCGGCACGCCGACGGCACGGTCCTCACCGGCATCCGGGTCCTCTCCACGACCCTCGTGCACGGCCGCGCCGAACTCCGTGCCCACCTCGTCACCGGCGCCGCCCCCGGCACCCGCGTCCGCCAGACCGGCTGGGCCACCACCCCCGACGGCCCCACCGCCCAACTCCACGGCCTGCACGGTTACGACGACGCCGCGCTCCACACCTCTACGGGCAGCACCCTGATGGGCCCCCACACCCACACGTCCGCCCTGGAGGGCACCATCACCGACCGCCCCGAGGGCGCCCTCTTCGTAGCCCTCGCCTCCCTGACCAACGACCCGGCCCCCGCCCCACCGAGCACCTTGGCCACGACCCACCTGGCCGACGACACCCTCCACGTCACGTGGTGGGACGGCACGAGCAGCCGCTTGCGCTTTGCTTGACCTCCCACGTACCTGTCTGCGGCGCCGCGGGTCTTGCTCGCCGTTGCGCCTGGCGGCGGGCGTGGTGTTTTTGGGTGCGGTGCCGGCCCTCCAGACTTCGTCCTCCGGTCCAGCCCCTCCCGTTGGTGGGGG
>NZ_JBHWDV010000107.1:0-10175 GCF_042734445.1 Streptomyces sp. NPDC059649 | reverse complement strand
CACCGGGATCGGTGCGGGCCCCGCCCTGTGCCGTCGTCCGGCCGGCGGTCAGTCGCGGCGGCCGGCGAGCTTCCAGGCGGTCGGCAGCGCGCCCATGGCCAGCGCGGCCTTGAGGGCGTCGCCGAACAGGAAGGGCACGAGGCCGACGGCGACGGCCTGGCCGAGCGACATGCCGGTGCTCAGCGCCAGGTAGGGCACGCCGAGGGCGTAGATCACGGCGGTGCCGGCGGCCATCGTGGCGGCGGTGCGCAGCGCCCCGCGGTCCCCGCCGCGCCGGGCCAGCGCCCCGGTCAGGCCGGCGGCGAGCAGCATGCCGACGATGTAGCCGAAGGTCGGGCTGGCGTAGCCGGCGGAGCCGCCCGCGAACCAGGGCATGCCGGCCATGCCCGCCAGGGCGTACAGGGCCAGGGAGAGCAGACCGCGGCGGGCGCCGAGCGCGGTGCCGACCAGGAGGGCGGCGAAGGTCTGGCCGGTGACCGGGACCGGGGAGCCGGGGACCGGGACGGCGATCTGGGCCGCGAGGCCGGTGAGCACGGCGCCGCCGGCGACCAGCGCGGCGTCGCGGACGCGGGCGCGGGAGGCGGTGGTGGCCGGCAGCAGATCGGCCAGGACCGTACCGGAACGGGTGAGGGCGGCGGTGCTCATCGGGACTCCGCGGGTGTGAGAGGGATCGGGACGGGTGGGGACGCGATGACGTTAGTCCAGCGGGCCGCCGGCGATCATCGTGTGACGGCGACAAAGCCGCGGTGGCCCGCTTGGAGACTTCCGAACAACCGCCAGAATGCCCGCCCCAGTTGGGGTGCGCGGTGTCTTTGCAGGTCACGTGATGCTCGTCACGGAGCGGGCGGCCGCCGGGCGCCGGTTTTGTGGTAGCGCGCGGCGTGCGGCGACACTGGTCCCGCCCCGCGGTGACCTGTGGAGTTCCCCCAAACCCGCCGGCGGCCCGGACCGTGTGCCCGGCCGCCTTCGCCCCTGTGAGAGTTACGCACCATGCACGAGACACCGACCACCGCCGGGCCGACCGCGTCCGGCGCGGGCGCCGGCGAGAAGGAGCCCCTGTCCGCCGGGCTCAAGCAGCGCCATCTGACGATGCTGGGGCTGGGCGGGGTGATCGGCGCGGGCCTGTTCGTGGGGTCCGGTGCGGGGATCGCGGTGGCCGGGCCGGGGATCGTGCTGTCGTACCTGATCGCGGGCTCGCTGGCGATGCTGGTCATGCGGATGCTCGGTGAGATGTCGGCGGCGATGCCGGCGTCGGGGGCGTTCTCGGTGCACGCGGAGCGGGCGCTGGGGCGCTGGGCCGGGTTCAGCGTGGGCTGGCTGTACTGGTTCCTGCTGGTGGTGGTGCTCGCCGTGGAGGCGACCGGCGCGGCGCAGATCGCGCACGGCTGGCTGCCGGCGGTGCCGCAGTGGGCCTGGGTACTGCTCTTCATGATCGTCTTCACCGTGGCGAACCTCGCCGCGGTGAAGAACTTCGGTGAGTTCGAGTTCTGGTTCGCGGCGCTGAAGGTCGGCGCGATCGTGCTGTTCCTGGGCCTGAGCCTGCTGGCGGTCTTCGGGGTGCTGCCCGGTACCGCGCCGGTGGGGACCGCGAACCTCACCGGGCAGGGCGGGTTCCTGCCGCACGGCTGGGCCGGGGTGGTCTCCGGGGTGCTGGCCGTGGTGTTCGCCTTCGGCGGGCTGGAGGTCGTCACCATCGCCGCGGCCGAGTCGGACGACCCGGCGCGGGCGGTGGGCCGGGCGGTGCGCAGCGCGGTGTGGCGGATCCTCCTCTTCTACGTGGGCTCGATGCTGGTGATCGTGGCGCTGCTGCCGTGGTCGTCGATGCGGCCGGGGCACAGCCCGTACGTGGCGGTGCTGGACCGCATCGGGGTGCCGGGCGCCGGGCAGATCATGAACGTGGTGGTGTTCGTGGCGCTGCTGTCGGCGCTGAACGCCAACCTCTACGGCTCGTCGCGGATGGTGTTCTCGCTGGCCGAGCGGGGCGAGGCGCCGCGCGGGTTGCTGGCGGTGTCGGGCGGAGGGGTGCCGCGCCGGGCCGTGCTGGCGTCGGTGGCGTTCGGCTTCGTGTCGGTGCTGCTGAATCTGAAGTGGCCGGATTCGGTCTTCCTCTACATGCTCAACGCGGTCGGTGCGGTGCTGCTGTTCGTGTGGGGGCTGATCGCCGTCTCCCAACTGCGGCTGCGCCGGCGGATCGAGCGCGAGGCGCCGCAGAAGCTGGTCCTGCGGATGTGGGCGTTCCCGTACCTGACGTGGGTGGCGCTGTTGGCCATGGGCGGGGTCGTGGTGTTGATGCTGACCGATGACACGGCCCGGCCGCAGCTGCTGTGGTCGGCCGGGGCGACCGCCGCGGTGCTGCTGGTGGCCGGCGGGCGGGAGCTGCGGGACCGGCGCCGGCGGGACCGGGCGGCCGGCGGCCGGGATCACCCGGCGTCGTGAACCGACGCTGATTCAGGCACGCACGGTGACGATCGCGTCTGAATACCGAACATTCGCTGCACGAGTGTTGCCCTGAGCGGACACCGGCACCCAGACTGAGCCCGCTTTGCCGAGGAACCCGGAGTTGAGCCGTCGGCGGCCCCTGCGCGCACGCCTGCCCCGGCAGCGGCCCGGGGCCCGGCAGCCCGTCGCGCCGGTCGCGGCACCGGGAGAACGCAGTAACGCTCTTGCTCCGCTCTCATCTACTGGGACAGGTACGACATGAATCGGACACCCTCGTCCGCCGCACCCGCGCGCGAGCAGACCGACCTGGCAGCGGGCGCCGACGGCGGCCCCTCGCTGTCCAACGGCCTCAAGCAGCGCCACCTTTCGATGATCGCCCTGGGCGGGGTGATCGGCGCCGGCCTCTTCGTCGGCTCCCGTGAGGGCATCGCGGCGGCCGGCCCCTCGATCGTGCTGGCCTACGCCGTCTCCGGCGCCCTGGTCATGCTGGTCATGCGGATGCTCGGCGAGATGGCCGCGGCCAACCCGGCTTCCGGCTCCTTCTCCGTGCACGCCGAGCGGTCGATCGGCTCCTGGGCCGGCTTCGCGGTGGGCTGGATGTTCACCGCGCTGCTGTGTGTGGCGGTGGCCGCCGAGGCGCTGGGCGCCGCGGACGTGATGCACCAGTGGTTCCCGTCCACCGAGCCGTGGATGTGGGTCCTGCTGTTCATGGTGATCTTCACCGGGACGAACCTGGCCGCGGTCTCCAACTTCGGTGAGTTCGAGTTCTGGTTCGCCGCCCTGAAGGTCGCCGCGATCGGCATCTTCCTGGTCCTGGGCGTGCTGGCGATCCTCGGCGTGCTGCCCGGCACCCAGGCGCCCGGTGCCTCGCACCTCACCGGTGACGGCGGCTTCCTGCCCAAGGGCGTGGACGGCCTGATGGTCGGTCTGCTGGCGTCGGTGTTCGCGTACGGCGGTCTGGAGACGGTGACCATCGCGGCCGCCGAGTCCAAGGACCCGGTGCGCGGGGTGGCCCGCGCGGTGCGCACCGCGATGTGGCGGATCGCCCTGTTCTACGTCGGTTCGATGGCCGTCATCGTCACCGTCATCCCGTGGAGCGCCCCGTCGATCGCCAAGTCCGGCCCGTA
Source organism: Streptomyces sp. NPDC059649 (assembly GCF_042734445.1). NCBI lineage: Bacteria > Bacillati > Actinomycetota > Actinomycetes > Kitasatosporales > Streptomycetaceae > Streptomyces > Streptomyces sp. NPDC059649. The sequence continues at coordinate 6,609 of NZ_JBHWDV010000107.1, read as the reverse complement.
CGTGGCGGTCCTGGACTACCTGAAGATCCCGGCGGCCGGCCAGATCATGAACGTGGTCATCCTGGTGGCGCTGCTGTCCGCGGTGAACGCCAACATCTACGGCTCCTCGCGGATGGCGTACTCGCTGATCTCCCGCGGCCAGGGCCCGGCCGTGCTGGGCAAGGTCAGCAGCGGGGTGCCGCGCCGCGCGGTGCTGCTGTGCTCGGCGTTCGGCTTCCTCGCGGTGCTGTTCAGCTTCCTGTGGCCGACCACGGTCTTCCAGTGGCTGCTGAACATGGTCGGCGCGGCCGTCCTGGTGGTGTGGGGCTTCATCGCCGTCGCCCAGCTGCGGATGCGCCGCCAACTGGAGCGGGAGGCGCCGGAGAAGCTCGTGGTGAAGATGTGGGCCTTCCCGGTGCTGACGTGGGTGGCGCTGGCGGGCATCGTCGCCGTGCTGCTGCTGATGCTGCGGGACGAGAACCAGCGCATCCAGCTGCTGTTCACCGGCGGCTTCGCGGTCGTACTGATCCTGATCGGGCTGCTGCGGCAGCAGGCGCTCGGCGCCAAGCAGACCGGGCCGTCCGACCACTAGCCGGCGGCGGCCGGCGCACCGGCCGCGCACCGGCGCTCCTCCCGACGTCCCCGAGGCGGGGCGGGACCTCCATACGAGGTCCCGCCCCGCCTTACGTCTTTCGGTACCGGGCCGGTGCCCGTACCGGGCCGGTCCCCGCACCGGACCGTGGATCACTCCTGCTGATAGCGTGCTCTTGCACATTGATTGCAACTACTGCACTCACGCAGCTTGGAGGCGGGATCGGCATGGCTACCTACACACTTCCTGAACTTCCGTACGACTACGCGGCGTTGGCGCCGGTCATCAGCCCCGAGATCATCGAGCTGCACCACGACAAGCACCACGCGGCCTACGTCAAGGGCGCGAACGACACCCTGGAGCAGCTCGCCGAGGCCCGCGACAAGGACCAGTGGGGCAGCATCAACGGCCTGGAGAAGAACCTCGCGTTCCACCTCTCCGGCCACATCCTGCACAGCATCTACTGGCACAACATGAGCGGTGACGGCGGCGGTGAGCCGCTGGAGACGGACGGCGTGGGCGAGCTGGCCGACGCGATCGCCGAGTCCTTCGGCTCGTTCGCCAAGTTCAAGGCGCAGCTGTCGAAGGCCGCGGCGACCACCCAGGGCTCCGGCTGGGGCGTGCTGGCCTACGAGCCGGTCACCGGCCGGCTGATCGTCGAGCAGGTCTACGACCACCAGGGCAACGTCGGCCAGGGCTCGGTCCCGATCCTGGTCTTCGACGCCTGGGAGCACGCGTTCTACCTGCAGTACAAGAACCAGAAGGTGGACTTCATCGAGGCCATGTGGCGGGTCGTGAACTGGCAGGACGTCGCCAAGCGGTACCGCTCCGCTCGGGAGCGCGCCACCAACCTGCTGCTGGCGCCGTAACGCCTTACAGGCTCCCGCCTCGTGATCGTCTTCTCACCCTTCGCGTGGCGGGCGGAAAAAGGGACGGCCCCGCGAGGACGTGACTCGCGGGGCCGTTCACCGTTGTGCAATACGTTCGCCCTGCTAGCGCGGGGGTGCCCCGATCGGACCCTGAGTTCGGGTGCGGTTGACCTCATCCGCTCCGCGCAAGCGGAGGTCAGTCAAAGCTGGGCGGCGCCGTCCGCGTCCGCTTGATCTCGTAGAAGCCGGGGATGGACGCCACCATCAGCGTGCCGTCCCACAGCTTCGCGGCCTCCTCGCCCTTGGGGGCCGGGGTGACGACCGGCCCGAAGAAGGCGATCTGCTCGCCGTCGGAGCCGGGAACGGCGATGACCGGGGTGCCGACCTCCTGGCCGACCAGGTCGATGCCCGCCTTGTGGGAGGCGCGCAGCTCCTTGTCGTAGGTGTCCTTCTCGGCGTACTCGATCAGCTCGGCGGGCAGGCCCGCGTCGTCGAGGGCCGCGGCGATGCTCTCGGACGTCACGCCGAGGCCCTCGTTGTGGAAGCGGGTGCCGAGCGCGGTGTAGAGCCTGCCGACGGCCTCGTCGCCGTGCAGCTGCTGCACGGCGATCACCACGCGGACCGGGCCCCACGCCTTGCCGCCGGGGCGCATGTTCTCGGCGTACTCCTCGGGCAGCGTGTCGAGCTTGTCCTCGTTGAGGACCGCCAGGCTCATCACGTGCCACCGCACCTCCACCGGGCGGACCTTCTCCACCTCCAGCATCCAGCGGGAGGTCATCCAGGCCCAGGGGCACAGCGGGTCGAACCAGAAGTCGGCTGGGGTCTTGGGGGTGTCGGACACGTCGTCGTCTCCTCGTGAGAGCGGTATGCATCTGTGGTGTTGCCGCGGACGGTTCAACCGCGGGGAGGCGTGCCATGATTCCCCGTGTTCGATATTCGAGACGAGGACGAGGGAGTCACGTCGTGCCAGGTGAGAATCTGTCCCGGGACGAGGCACGTCAGCGGGGCCGGCTGCTGAGCGTCGACGCCTACGACGTGGCGCTGGACGTCCGCTCAGCGGTGGCCGAGGGGGACGCCGCGGCCACGTTCCGCTCACACACGACGATCCGCTTCCGCTGCGCCGAGCCCGGCGCCGGCACCTTCGCCGACCTGCTGGCGCCGGAGGTCACCTCGGTCACCCTCAACGGCCGGGAGCTGGACCCCGCCGAGGTCTTCGACGGCACCCGGATCACGCTGGACGGCCTGGCCGCCGAGAACACCCTCGTCGTCGACGCGCGGTGCGCCTACAGCCGGACCGGCGAGGGCCTGCACCGCTTCGTGGACCCCGAGGACGGCGAGGTCTACCTCTACACCCAGTACGAACCGGCCGACGCCCGCCGGGTCTTCGCCAATTTCGAACAGCCGGACCTGAAGGCGCCGTTCACCTTCGAGGTGGCCGCCCCCGAGGGGTGGGTGGTGCTGAGCAACGGCGCGCAGGAGGGCGAGGCCGAGCAAGGGGTGCACCGGTTCGCCACGACCAAGCCGATCTCCACGTACATCACGGCCGTGGTCGCCGGGCCGTACCACTACGTCTCCGACACCTATCGCCGCACCTTCGACGGGGGCACCGAGCTGGAGATCCCGCTGGGCGCGCTCTGCCGCAAGGGCCTGGCCAAGCACTTCGACGCGGAAGACGTCTTCACCGTCACCAAGCAGGGCCTGGACTTCTTCCACGACCACTTCGACTACCCGTACCCGTTCGGCAAGTACGACACCGCGTTCGTGCCCGAGTACAACCTCGGCGCGATGGAGAACCCGGGCTGTGTCACCTTCCGCGAGGAGTTCATCTTCCGCGGCAAGGTCACCGAGGCGTCCTACGAGCGGCGGGCCAACGTCATCCTGCACGAGATGGCGCACATGTGGTTCGGCGACCTGGTGACCATGCAGTGGTGGGACGACCTGTGGCTCAAGGAGTCCTACGCGGACTTCATGGGCGCCTTCGCGCTGGTGGCGGCCACCCGCTTCACGAACGGCTGGATCACCTTCGCCAACCGCCGCAAGGCCTGGGCGTACCGCGCCGACCAGCTGCCGTCCACCCACCCGGTCACCGCCGACATCCGTGACCTGGAGGACGCCAAGCTCAACTTCGACGGCATCACGTACGCCAAGGGCGCCGCGGTGCTCAAGCAGCTGGTGGCGTACGTGGGGCAGGAGGCGTTCCTGGAGGGCGCCCGGCGCTACTTCAAACGGCACGCCTACGGCAACACCCGGCTCGCGGACCTGCTGGCCGTACTGGAGGAGACCTCGGGCCGGGACATGGCGGCCTGGTCGCGGGCCTGGCTGGAGACCGCGGGCGTCAACTCCCTCACTCCGGAGGTGAGTTACGACGCCGAGGGGCGGATCGCGGAGCTGGCCGTCCACCAGGAGGCGGCGCCCGAGCAGCCCGAGCTGCGGCCGCACCGGGTCGCGGTGGGCCTCTACCGCCGGCAGGACGCCTCGTCCGGGAGCGGCCACCCGGCGCTGGTGCGGTACGCCCGGGCCGAGGTCGACGTCGCCGGGCCGCGGACGGCCGTACCGGAACTGGCCGGCGCCGAGCGGCCCGAGCTGGTCCTGGTCAACGACGACGACCTGACGTACTGCAAGGTCCGGTTCGACGCGGACTCGCTGGCGACCCTGCGGGACCGGCTCGACGAGCTGACCGACCCGATGGCGCGGGCGCTGTGCTGGGCGGCGCTGTGGGGGCTGACCCGCGACGGGCTGCTGCCGGCCCGGGACTACCTCGGCCTGGTGCGGCGGTTCGCCGGCCGGGAGACCGACATCGGCGTACTGCAGTCGCTGCACGGGCAGGCCCAGGCGGCGCTGGAGCAGTACACCGCACCGGACCACAAGGAGGCCGCCGGGCGCGAGCTGGCCGAGGGCGCGCTGGCGGAGCTCCGGCGGGCCGAGCCGGGCAGCGGCCACCAGCTGTCCTGGGTGCGGCACTTCGCCGCGGTGGCCGCCGCGCCCGCGGACCTCGCGCTGCTGCAGGGGCTGCTCGACGGCACCGAGACGATCGACGGGCTGGAGGTGGACCAGGAGCTGCGCTGGGCACTCCTGGCGCCACTGGCCGCGCACGGGGTGGCGGACGAGGCGGTGATCGCCGCGGAGCTGGCGCGGGACGACACCGCGTCGGGCAAGCGCCACCAGGTGCGGTGCCTGGCGGCCCGGCCGTCGGCGGAGGTCAAGGAGCAGGCGTGGGCGGACGTGGTGGAGTCCGACGCGCTGTCCAACGCGCTGGTCGAGGCGACCATCGCCGGGTTCGCGCAGCCGGACCAGCGGGAGCTGCTGGCGCCGTTCGCACCGCGCTACTTCGCCGCGATCGAGCGGGTGTGGCGCGAGCGGTCCATCGAGATCGCGATGGACGTGGTGCGCGGGCTGTTCCCGGCGTGGCTGGTGGAACACGGCACGCTGGAGGCGGCGGACGACTGGCTGGAGGGGCATCCGCAGGCCGCGCCCGCGCTGCGCCGGATCGTGCTGGAGGAGCGGGACGATCTGGCCCGGGCGCTGCGCGCACAGGCTTGTGACGAGGCGGCCGGGGCGAGGCCGTAACCTCCCTGCCGACCAGCCCGTTTCGGCAGTCGAACGCCCGTACTTTAGCCCAGGATTGTCCGGTTCCTGGCACGGGCGTGTAACAGCGGTTAGGGGGTGGAGCGGGCGCGGGAATCGCCACGGCATGAACCACGACACCCCGCTCTCCCCCCTTCCCCTCCGTCATCTCTCCGATGCCCGCTGCAAGGTGCTGACGACCCGCCAGCTCCGTGAGCACGGTGTACCACCGGCCGAGACGACCGAGCGCTGCCGGCCCGGCGGCTGCTGGCAGCAGCTGCTCCCCGGTGTCTACCTGCTCCACCCCGGACCGCCCACCAGCGAGGAACGGCTGCACGCGGTGCTGCTGTACGCCAGTCACCGGGGGCCGACGGTGCCCCGACAACCCTCCGCCGAGACCCCCGTCGAGGCGATGATCACCGGCCTGGCGGCGCTCGCCCTGCACGGCTTCTCGGAGACGCCGCCGCTGCTCGCCCTGGACCGCATCGAGGTGCTGATCGCCCGCACCCGGCGGCTGCGCTCGACCGGCTTCGCACAGGTCGTCCGGGCCGTGGAGCTGCCGGTGCCGCAACAGATCACCGGCGTGCCGACCGCCCCGGTGGCGCGCGCCCTGGCCGACGCGGTCGCCGGGCTCACCGACGCCTCGGCGGTGCGCCGGCTGCTGACCGAGGCGGTGCGCGGCGGGCACTGCGAGGCGCCGGTGGTGGTGCGTGAGCTGAGCCGGGCCCGGCTGCTGACCCGGCCGCACGTGGTCGACGCGGTCGACACCCTGCTCGCCGAGGGCCGGGCGCAGGCCGAGCAGCGGCTGTACGCGATGGTGCGCGACCACGAACTGCCGGACCCGCTGTGGAACGTGGATCTGCGGCTGCCGGGCGGACCGCACCTGGGCGGCGTGGACGCCTTCTGGCCGGAGCACGGGCTGGCCCTGGAGATCGACACCCGCGCCCCGCGCCCCGAGGAGGACCCGCTGCACTCCGCGTTCGACCACAAGCGTCAGCACCTGGAGCGCCTCGGCATCACCGTCGTCCGCTGCCTCCCCCGCACCCTCCGCGAGACCCCCGCCCACCAGGCCGCCATCATCCGCACGGCCCTCATGGCCGCCCCGGACCGCGCCCCCATCGCCTACGTGGTGGCACTGCCCCGCTGAGGTGGTGGCATTGCCCCGCTGAGGCGACGGCTCCCTGTAGCCCCCCGTCCTGGTACGGCCCCGGTTCGGCTCCGGTACGACGCCCAGTCCGGCCGCGGTCCGCTCGGCTCCTGTGGCCGCGCTGGGCCCCACGCGGGAGCCGGCCCCTCGGTTCGTCCCCGGACCTGGCCCGAGCCCGGGGCCAGCCCTCGGCTTGTCCCCCGCCCCCGGTTCGTCCCCGAAACCCCGCTTCCAGACCCCGCCCCATTGCTCAGCCCCGGTACGCCCCCGGTCCGCCCCGGGAATACCCGCCCCGCCGCGCCTCGTTGTGGCCCCGTAGGGGGTGCTCGCGTCCCCTACGGGATCCGTTCGACCAGGCCCTAGTACTGCAACCGCATGTGGTGTAACCGTGCGGGCCGGGGCTCGTTGGTGTGACTGTGTGAGAAGTCGCTGACGGTTGAGCAGATCGAGTCGTGGTC
>NZ_JBHWDV010000106.1:0-10746 GCF_042734445.1 Streptomyces sp. NPDC059649 | reverse complement strand
CACCGCGACCGCCGCGACCGCCGCGACCGCCGAGACCGCCGAGACCGCCGCGACCGCCGAGACCGCCGCGACCGCCGCGACCGCCGTCGCGACGGCGACGGCCGGCCGGCCCGGTCCGGCCGCGATGCCCGGTCCGCGGCGCACCACGGCCCGGCCGGGAAGGGACGCCGCCGCGCCCGCGCTCATCCGCGCACCCGCCGCAGCAGCGCGCCGGCGGTGCGCAGCAGGATCCGCAGGTCCTGCCCGGGAGACCAGCTGTCGATGTAGAGGTTGTCGAAGCGGGCCCGGTCCTCGACGGAGGTGTCGCCGCGCAGCCCGTGCACCTGCGCGAGCCCGGTCAGCCCGGCCGGCATCCGGTGCCGGGCCGCGTACTCGGGGTACTGCCGGCTGAACCGCTCCACGGAGGAGGGGCGTTCCGGGCGCGGTCCTACCAGGCTCATGTCGCCGCGCAGCACGTTCCACAGCTGCGGCAGCTCGTCCAGCGCGGTGCGCCGCAGCAGCCGGCCGACCCGGCTCGTCCGGCCGTCGTCGTCCGGCACCGTCGAGGTGGTCGCCGCGTCGTGGTCGGCGTCCGGGCGCAGGGTGCGGAACTTCAGCAGGGTGAACGGGCGTCCGCCGCGGCCGATCCGTTCCTCGCGGTGGAGCACGCCGGGGCCGTCGGCGAGCCGTGCGGCCAGCGCACAGCCCAGCAGCAGCGGGGCCGCGGCCAGCAGCGCCGGCCCGACGAGGGCCAGGTCCAGGGCCCGCTTCCGCCGGCCGCCGGGGCGCGGCGGGGTGGTGTCCAGCGGGCGGCAGGCGAAGCCCCACAGGTGGTCGGTGCCCGGTTCCGGCGGCCGGCCCTCCCGGCCGGCGGCGGCGCCGGCCAGCCAGATCGCCGAGCCCTGGTCGACGAAGCGGCGCAGCAGCGCGGTGGTGTGCGGATCGCCGTACGGCGGCACGGTGAACACCGCGTCCCGGACGGTGTTGCCGATGACGGACCGGGTGATGTCCTGGAAGGACGTCAGCCGGGGCAGCCGTTGGGCCGCGCCGCCCGTGGGCACCTCGGCCGGGCCGGGCACCACCGGGGCCGGCGGGACCAGCCCGACCGGGCGCATGCCGTACTCGGGGTGGGCCAGCAGCGCGGCAGCCAGCTGTCGGGCGGCCGGATCGGGGCCGACGATCAGGGTGGCGCGCGGCCGGCGGCGGGCCAGGTTGCGGCGCGCCCGGTGGACCATGGACCGGCCGCCGCACACCAGGAGGGAGTGCGCGCCCACCGTGACCGCCAGCGTGGCGAGCGGCAGCGCCTGCCCGGGCAGGACGGCGGCGAGCAGTCCGGCCGCCGCGCACCAGCTCACCAGGGCCCGGCCGAGCAGCGCGGGCAGTTCCTGGAGCACGCTCGGGGCCGGTCCGGGGCGGTAGAGCCCGGCCTGGGCATGGAGCAGCACCAGCGCCGGTACGAGGGCGCCGAGCACGACCGGCCGGACGCTCGGGCCCAGGGCCAACGGTGCCGCGGCCACGACGGCGAGCGCGTCGACGGCCACCAGCGGGACCGCCCTCCGCCGCCGGCCGCGGCCGGCCCGGGGCGGGGGCAGCGGCTGCCACTGCGGGCCGCGCGGCGGGCAGACCACGGGCGCCGCCGGGCGGGCCGCCGCGGCCGGCCGGACCCGGGCGGAGGGGTGCGCGTCCGCGCTCTCGGTCGTCATCGTCCGCTCCGCTCCGCGCGCTCCGGGCCGGACTCCCCGGTCGGGATCCGGCCCCGGACGGCCGGCCGGGCGGCCGGTCCGGTCTTGGCGCGGTGCCTTGGGACGAGGTCCGGGCCGAGCCGCCGGATCAGCCGGGCCGGCCGCCCGGTCTCGCCGGGCAGCGCCGGGACCCGCGTGCGGCGGGCCGGCCAGGGGGCCACTTCGGCGTCCGCCACCTCGGCGCCCGCCGCCGCGGCGTCCCGGAGCAGCGCGCCGCCGGGCGGTGCCGCCACCACGGTCCGCGGGCCGGCGGCGGCCTGGCCGCGCACCAGGTCGGCGACGACCCGGGCCACCCCGCCGTCGGCGGGCCGGGATACATGCCGGACCGTTGGCCGCTCACCGGAACTCAGCTCTTGCGCCGCCACGCACCGCTCCCCTGATCACCGGGCCGACAGAACTCTTTTCCGGCGGAACTCGCCGTGGAATTCCCGCAGCGCGCCGCTCAGCGTCGGGTATCGGTCCGGACGAAGAGCGCGCCGGGCGGATATCCCGGCCTGCGCGCGGAGAAGCGGAAAGTGAGCCGATCGCCGCCGGACCGCAGAGCGGGCCGGCGGCCGAATACCTCGGAATCCAGGCCGAGGGTATGGCGATCCAGGCCGAGGGCCCGGCGAGCGGCCGGCGGCCGCGCGGATTCCTGGCCGAATTCGGTGACGGTCGGGTTCCGCAGGTCCGTCCGGCCGCCCCACGCACCCGCCCGGGAGCGGTCGACGGCGACGTCGACCCGGGCCACCGTGCGGCCGCCCGCACCGCCGCTCCGCACCGGGCCGGTGACCTCGGCGTACGCCGTCCGGTAACGGCCGTCGGCCCCGGCGCCGCCCGTCCGGGCCGTCGCGCCTCCCCGAGCCGTGCCGCGGGTCGCCGCCGCGCAGGTCGGCGAGGAGTTGGCGGCCCGCGAGATGCCGCCGTGCCGGGTCACGTGGCGGCGCTCGGCGGAAGGAATGCGTGCGGATTCCCGGGGGGCGGCCGGCGCGGCCGCGGCCGAAGACAGGGCGGCCGGCAATGCCCATGCCGCCGGCGCGCATACGAGGCCGCGCCCGGTGCGGTCCGTCGACTTCCGCATGTCTTCCTCTCCGACTTCTATCAGTCAAACAGGAGAGCACTCTGACAGAAATCATGTTGGAAACCGCGGCAGGCACGCCCGGCTCGAAGCCGGTGATCCCGAACGGCGGAATGCCGCACTGAAATGGCGGAACGATCTTTATGCCAATAGGGTTAACACCCCCCGTCAGGGGTGGACGCCCGCATCTCAGACGTATTTCGTTCGTTGTGACCGGTGCCCCATTCGCGAACTGAAAGGAGAATGGGATGAAGCGGTTTATCACGACCGCCACGATGGCCACGGCCAGCTGCGCGCTGGTACTCAGCAGCGCGGGGATCGCGTCCGCCAGCGGGGACGGCCACAACGGCCACAACGGCCGTCACGGCCACCACCGCCACCACCACCGTGGCCACGACCATTACGAGCACCATGGTTTCGCCTACGGCCACCACGGCGGTGCCAACGCATACGGTGTCGCCGCGCACTCCCCGGGCATTCTGAGCGGCAACCTGATCCAGGTTCCGATCAACGTTCCGATCAACGTCTGCGGTAACACCATCAACCTTCCCGGGCTGCTGAACCCGGCGTTCGGGAACGTCTGCATCAACAGGTGACCCGCCCGCCGGTCCGAACGGACCTCGGACCGGCCCGGGTCGTGGTGTAGTCGGCGGACCTCCCGTGGCTCCGGTCTCGGGTGGTCCGCCACTCCACCCCCTCCACCCACTCCACCCACCCCACCCACCCCACTCCACCGTCCGCCCCGCCCCACCTGCGTCGGCGTCCTCGGGGGCACCGGCGATACTTGACCGCATGGCGAAGAGCAGGCGCGGGCGCGGCGGCGTGGAGACCGTCACCGAGACGGTGGACGGCGGGCTCGCCGAGCTGCGGCCCGACCGGGACCGGCCGCGCGGCTGGACCCTGCTCCTCGACGGCGCCCCGCAGTCCCATGTGGACCTCGACGACCCGCGGCGCCTGGACTTCTCGTACCAGCGGCGGCTCGGCCACATCGCCGACCTCGCCGGACCGCCCGGACAGCCGCTGCGCGTCCTCCACCTCGGCGGCGGCGCGCTGACCCTCGCCCGCTACGTCGCCGCGACCCGGCCGCGCTCCACCCAGCAGGCCGTGGAGATCGACACCCCGCTGGTGGAGTTCGTCCGCCGGCAGCTGCCGTGGGACCGCACCTGGCGGATACGGATACGCGGCGGCGACGCCCGCGCCGGCCTGGCCAAGGTCCCGGACGGCTGGGCCGACCTGGTCATCGCAGACGTCTTCCGCGGGGCCCGCACCCCCGCGCACCTGACCAGCGGCGAGTTCGTCGCGGACGTCCGCCGCGCGCTGCGGCCCGGCGGCCACTACGCGGCCAACCTCGCCGACGGCCCGCCGCTTTCGTTCCTGCGCGGCCAGATCGCCACCGTCCACACGGTCTTCCCCGAGCTCTGCCTGATCGCCGACCCCGCGGTGCTGCGCGGCAAGCGCTTCGGCAACGCCGTCCTGCTGGCCGCCGACAGCACGCTCCCGGTCGCCGAGCTGACCCGCCGCGCGGCCACCGACCCGCAGACCGGACGGGTCGAACACGGCCGGGCGCTGGCCGACTTCACCGGCGGCGCGGCCCCGGTCACCGACGCCACGGCCGTCGCGTCCCCGGCCCCGCCGGCCGGCACCTTCACCTGAGGGGGGCGTGCGGGCGGCGCCCGCCGGGACGGCTCATGTCGCGTTGTTGCTGGTCTCCACCGTCGGCGGATGGCCGTTCCAGGTGCAGATCACCGAGGTGTGCCCGCCGGCGCCGGTGAAGTCCACCCGGATCCACCCCTGCTGCTTCCACACCTGCATCTCCCAGCCGGAGTTCGGCGTCGCCGACACCAACTCGGCCGCGTAGCCGCCCAGATCGAAGACCACCCGGCCGCCCGAGGTGGCGTAGCTGCTGATCCGGCCGTCGGAGGTGTCGCCGGTGCCGCCCGGCGCCGTGGTGCGCGGGCGCCGCGAGCGGGTGCCACCGGTGTGCGAGGGGGTGGCGGACGGTTCGGTGGCGGACGGCCGGCGCGAGGGAGTGGCGGACGGCTTGGGGCGGTGCGTGGAGGAGGCGCGGGGCGCCCCGCCGCCGTCGGCCTTCGCCCCCGAGGAGGCCACCTGGTCGGAAAGGGGCAGGGCGCGCGGTGCGTCGTACGCGGTGCCGGACAGCACGGTGTGCACGCCGAACCACGACAGCGTGACCGCGGCGCCGGTCGCCAGCGTCCAGGCCGCCGCATGAACCAGTCCTCGTTGCATCCGGCTCATACTGCACCACCGGACACCCCCGTCGCAGCCCGCGAGAGCAGGCGGAACGAACCACTCCGGCGTCAACCTCCGGTAAAGGACCGTCACCCGATGGCGTACGGTGCCGCCCATGGCACGTGTGCTCGTGGTCGAGGACGACCAGTTCGTACGCTCGGCCCTCATCCGGCATCTGACCGAGGCGGCCCATACCGTACGCAGCGTAGGGACCGCCCTGGAGGCGCTGCGCGAGGTGGCGCAGGTCGGGTTCGACGTGGTCATCCTGGACCTCGGACTGCCCGACCTGGACGGGGGCGAGGCGCTGAAGATGCTGCGCGGCATCACCGACGTCCCGGTGATCATCGCCACCGCCCGGGACGACGAGGCCGACATCGTGCGGCTGCTGAACGACGGCGCCGACGACTACCTCACCAAACCGTTCTCCGTCGAGCACCTCTCGGCCCGGATGGCGGCCGTACTGCGCCGCTCCCGGGCCGGTGCGGCCGGCGCGGAACCCCCCTCACGAGTGATCCGGGTCGGCGGGCTGTCCATCGACCCGCTGCGCCGTCAGGCCACCCTGGACGACGCGCCGTTGGACCTCACCCGCCGGGAATTCGACCTGCTGGCGTTCCTCGCCGGCCGGCCCGGCGTCGTCGTCCCCCGCAAGGAACTGCTCGCCGAGGTCTGGCAGCAGTCCTACGGCGACGACCAGACCATCGACGTCCATCTGTCCTGGCTCCGCCGCAAACTGGGCGAAACCGCGGCGAAGCCCCGGTATCTGCACACCCTTCGGGGTGTCGGCGTGAAGCTGGAGCCACCGCAGTGAAGGGCCGCGCGCTATGAGATGGGCCCTGGTCAAGGTGGCACTGGCGGTCACCACGATGGTCGTGGTCGCGTTCGCCGTGCCCCTGGGACTCGTCGTCAAGGAGATGGCCAGCGACCGCGCCTACTCCAACGCCGAGCGGCAGGCCGCCACGATCGGCCCGGTGCTCGCCATCACCACCGACCGCACCCAGCTGGAACGGGCCGTGGCCAGCGCCGAGACCGGCGCCGGCGGCCGCATCGGGGTCCATGTCCCGGCGAGCGGTAAGAACGGCAAGCCCGCCGAAATAGGCACCCGGCGGGCCGCCCCCGCGGACGTGGCCGCCGCCGTCAAACTCGGCCGCGCCTCCATCTCCCCGGTCCCCGGCGGCACTTCGCTGCTCCAGCCGACCGCGGTGGCCTCCGGCATCGCCGTCGTCGAGGTCTTCGTCCCGGACGACGCGCTCACCAACGGCGTCACCACCTCCTGGGTCGTGCTGGCCGGCGTCGGGCTGGCGCTGGTCATCGGCTCGGTCGCGGTCGCCGACCGGCTCGGCACCCGGATGGTGCGTCCCGCCGAACGGCTCGCCGGCGCCGCCCACGACCTCGGCCACGGCCAGCTCGGCGTCCGCGTCCAGGAGGACGGCCCCAAGGAACTGCGGGCCGCGGCCACCGCGTTCAACTCCATGGCCGACCAGGTCGTCCAACTGCTCGCCAACGAACGCGAACTGGCCGCCGACCTCTCGCACCGGCTGCGCACCCCGCTCACCGTCCTCCGGCTCAACGCCGCCTCCCTCGGCGACACCCCGGCCGCCGAACAGACCCGCTCCGCCGTCGCCCAACTGGAGCGCGAGGTCGACCAGATCATCCGCACCGCCCGCGAACAGAAGGCGCACACCCAGCAGGCGGCGGCCGGCTGTGACGCCGCCGAGGTGATCCGCGAGCGGATGGCCTTCTGGTCCGCGCTCGCCGAGGACGAGGGGCGTACCGCCCGGGTCGCCGGCGCCGACCGCCCGGTCCGTGTCCCGGTCGCCCGCCCCGACCTCGCCGCCGCCCTCGACGCGATGCTCGGCAACGTCTTCCGGCACACCCCCGAGGGCACCGCCTTCGCCGTCGACGTCCACAACGCCGAGGACGCGGTGATCGTGCTGGTCTCGGACGCCGGTCCGGGCATCGCCGACCCCGAGGCGGCGCTGCGCCGCGGCCACGGCGGGGGCGGCGACGGCTCCACCGGCCTCGGCCTGGACATCGTGCGGCGGCTGGCCGAGTCCACCGGCGGCGACGTCCGCATCGGCCGCTCCGTCCTCGGCGGCACCGAGGTACGCGTCTGGCTGGCCCTGGACGGCGGGCGCGGCCCGGGCGCCACCCGCCGCGGCCACCGGCTGCGCCGCAGGCTGCGCCCCGGCGGCCGGCGGGCCGCGCGCACCGGCTCCTGAGCACCCGTCACCGGGCATAGGCCGGTGGTCTTAACCACCGCCTTCCGCTTCCTTAAGGCCGCCATAATTCCCCCAACGTCCGTACGGATCCCGGCATTTGTCCGTTTCGCTGTCGCTAGCGTGCGGAGCGCACCGACTTCCCCCGGTGCCCCGCACCCCCCACGTGACGACAGGCAGGACGAGATGAGTTCCTCCGCACACCGCCGGCGCAAGAGCCGCACCACCAAGCTGATCCTGACCGGCACGGCCGCCGCGGTCGCGGCCGGCGGCGCGTTCGCCGTCGCCGGCTCCGCGCTCGCCGACAAGGCCCCGCGCCCCACCGGCACCAAGGCAGCGGCCGGCTTCGCCCCGTACGTCGACACCTCCCTCTCGCCCGCCTACGACCTCGCCGGCACCGCGCAGAAGACCGGCGTGAAGAACTTCAACCTGGCCTTCATCACCTCCGGCGGCGGCTGTACGCCGAAGTGGGGCGGCATGGTGGACCTCGGCAGCGACCCGGTGGCGAAGCAGATACCCGCACTGCGCAAGGCCGGCGGCGACGTCCGGGTCTCCTTCGGCGGCGCCAACGGCTCCGAACTCGGCGTCGCCTGTACCTCCGCGGACGAGCTGGCCGCCGCGTACGGCAAGGTCATCGACCAGTTCAAGCTCACCCGGGTCGACTTCGACATCGAGGGCGGCGCGCTGCCCAACACCGCCGCCAACACCCGCCGCGCCCAGGCCGTCGCGCGCCTCCAGAAGAGCCACCCGGGCCTGGACGTCTCCTTCACCCTGCCGGTCATGCCCGAGGGCCTCACCCAGGACGGCGTGAACCTGGTCGCCGACGCCAAGAAGAACGGCGTGAAGATCTCCGCCGTCAACATCATGGCGATGGACTACGGCCCCTCCTACAGCGGCGACATGGGCACCTACGCCACCCAGGCCGCCACCGCCACCCAGGGCCAGCTCAAGAAGGCCCTCGGCCTCGGCGACGCGGCCGCCTGGAAGGCCGTCGCGGTGACCCCGATGATCGGCGTCAACGACGTCCAGACCGAGGTCTTCAAGACCGACGACGCCACCCAGCTGGTGAAGTTCGCCCGGAGCAAGCACCTGGGCTGGCTGTCGATGTGGTCCGCCACCCGCGACAAGGCCTGCGAGGGCGGCACGTCGCACTCCGCCCAGCCGACCTGCAGCTCCATCGAACAGCGCCCGCTGGACTTCACCAAGGCCTTCGGCGCCTACACCGGCTGACCCCCCACCGGCGGTCCGGCCCCCCAACCGAACCGGACCACCGTACCGAGGGGTGTCTCCTTGATCCCGCCGGGCTGACGGAGGAGACACCCCTCACGCGGGGCGCAGCGGGCCACCCCCCACCCGCTGTGCCCCGCCCCGTACCGCCTCCCGGAAGGCGATCGGGGTGCGGCCCGTCCGGCGCTGGAAGAACTTGCTGAAGTTGGTGGCGTCGGCGAAGCCCAGCCGGTCCGCGATCCGGGCCGCCGACTGGTCGCCGTGCGCCAGCAGCCGCTTGGCCTCCAGCACCACCCGGCGGTCGATGAACTCCTTCGCCCCGACCCCGGCGGTGGCCTCGGTGGCCCGGGACAGGGTGCGCGGCGCGTACCCCAGCGCCCGGGCGTAGTCGGCGACCCGGCGGCTGCGGGTGAACCCCCGCTCCACCGCGTCCCGGAACCGCAGATACGTCTCACCCGCCGGGCAGCTGCCCGCGTCGTCCCCGGCCGCCCCCTCCGGGTGCGCGGCCCGCAGCACCAGTACGGCCAGCAGATGCCGCAGCACCTCCCGATGGACCTCCAGCGGCAGCCCGCCCAGCGCCCCGAACTCCTGGTGCAGCTGGTCCATCGCCTCCGCCACCCGGCGCGCCGCCGCGCCCCGCGGATGCCGTACGGGCGGGCCGTACCAGTCCTCGATCCGGGCCGCGGCCGCGGTCGCCGGGTCCAGGAAGCCCGCCTCGAAGAGCACCAGCCGCCCCTGTGCGCCCGCCAGATCGCCGAAGTGCTGCACCTGACCGGGGCGCGACCACAGCAGATCGCCCGGGGTCAGCAGGTGGTCGCGGAAGTCGACGCTGTGCACCAGCCGGCCGCGGTCGAGCAGCAGCAGGTGGTGGAAGCCGGGCCGGTGCGGTGTGGCCAGCCGGCAGGCGTCCGCCCGGTCCCGCAGCTCGGCGAGGGTCAGCACCTCCACGCCCGACGGCCGCCCGGCCGGCGCGGAGAACGCCACCTCCCGGATCTCCGGAACCGGCTCCCCGCCTCCCTGTCGCTTTCTGACCATCCCCGGTCCCTTCGCTACCCCGGAAACCCCCGCTGGGCGGCCTAGCGTAGGAGACGTCAGCGGGACAGCTGACGGGAAACGGCAGTCCGCTTCCGGACCCACCGGCCACCCTGTACGACCGGCGCACCCGGTCACCTCGCACAGCTGGGAGATCCCCCATGTCCACGATCGCTCTCTACGGCGCCACCGGCACGATCGGCAGCCGCATCCTCGACGAGGCACTGCGGCGCGGTCACCAGGTCACCGCGGTCGTCCGCGATCCGGCGAAGCTCACCACCGGCCACCCGGCCCTGACCGTGACCACCGGGGACGTCCTCGACCCAGCCTCCGTCGCCGCGACCGCCGAGGGCAAGGACGTCGTGGTCAGCGCGGTCGGCGGCGGCGACGGCCCGGGGCACCTCGCCACGATCAGGCCCGCCGCCGAGTCCCTCGTCGCCGGGCTGCGCACCCTCGGCGCGGCGGCGCCCCGGCTGATCGCGGTCGGCGGCGCCGGCTCGCTCCGTACGCCCGACGGCAAGCAGGTCTGGGACGCCGAGGGCCTGCCGGAGTTCCTGCTGCAGATCATGCACGCGCACGGCGACGCGCTGGACCTCTACCGCTCGGTCTCCGACGTCCGCTGGACCAACCTCAGCCCGGCCGCCACCATCGCGCCCGGCGAGCGCACCGGCGGCTACCGCACCGCCACCGACGACCTGGTCACCGACGCGGAGGGCAGCAGCCGGATCTCCGCCGAGGACTACGCCGTCGCCCTCGTCGACGAGATCGAGCGGCCCCGGCACATCGGCGAGCGCTTCACCGTCGGCTACTGAGCGGAACCCCGCCCAGGCGCCCCGAATGCCCGCGCCCGGCAACACGAAGGCCCCCGACCAGAGGTCGGGGGCCTTTCAGTGGGGTGAGTAACGGGACTTGAACCCGCGACATCCTGGACCACAACCAGGTGCTCTACCAGCTGAGCTATACCCACCATGACCGGTGCTGTGTGGTTCTTTTTCCCCACCGGCTGAGAAAAAGTGTACAGGGTCTTCGGGGGTGCTCGCGCCCAGGTTTCCGGCCGGGGGAGCGTGGGCGTGTCTTCCGGGTCGTCACCGCGGCGGGGGGGCGGCACCCCCACAAACCCCCGGGGGGGTAAACACCTCTTGGCGGCCGGGGGGGGGGGCGGGGGGGCGGGCCGGCGGCGGGGGCGCCCGGGGGCGCGCGGGCGGGGGCCCCCCCCGGGCCATGCCCTAAGGGGGCCGATGGC
>NZ_JBHWDV010000105.1:0-10941 GCF_042734445.1 Streptomyces sp. NPDC059649 | reverse complement strand
GCTCCCGGCGTCCGCCCGCCACGGACCCGCTAGTCGCTGTCTCCGTTCGCCCGGTTTCCGTTCCGCCGGCTTGCGTTCCCCCGGTTTGCGGTCTCCCGGTCTGCGTTGCCACGGTTCCGCTCCGCCCGGTTGACGGCCGCGAGTACGGCCCGCAGGGAGGCGGTCAGGACGGAGGTGTCCTGGCCCGCGCCCCAGTACGTGACGCCGTCGATGCGGCACCGGACGTAGGCCACGGCGGCGCTGTCCGGGCCGGAGGTGAGGGCGTGTTCGGCGTAGTCGAGGATCTCGGCGGGGTGGCCGGCGGCGGCCAGCGCCGCGGTGAACGCGGCCAGCGGACCGTTGCCGGCGCCCTCGGCCTGTTGCGCTTCCCTGGCCGTTCCGGCGCGGCCCAGCGTGCAGCGGATCCGGTGCTCACCCGGCGCGGGCTCGGTCGCGCGCCAGGAGTCCAGGGTCAGCGGCCCCTGCTCCCCCGGGTCGAGGTAGGTGGTGCGGAACAGCTCCCCCAGCTCCTTCGGGGTCGCCTCCTGTCCGCTGTCATCGGTCGCCCGCTGGACGACGCCGGAGAAGTCCGGCCGCAGCCCCTGCGGCAGGTCCAGCCCGTGGTGGAGCCGCAGCAGATGCGCGATCCCGCCCTTGCCCGACTGGCTGTTGACCCGGATGACCGCCTCGTAGCTGCACCCGAGGTCCGCGGGATCGACCGGCAGATACGGCACCGTCCACGGCGCTTCGGACTCCGGTACGCCCAGTTCGGCGGCGCGCCGGGCGTGGTGGGCCAGGCCCTTGCTGATGGCGTCCTGGTGGGTGCCGGAGAACGCGGTGTGCACCAGGGCGCCGGCATAGGGGTGCCGCGGGTGGACGGGCAGCCGGATGCAGTCCTCCACGGTGCTGCGCACGGTCGCGAGGTCGGAGAAGTCGATCATCGGGTCGACGCCCTGGGTGTGCAGATTGAGGGCGAGGGTGACCAGGTCGACGTTCCCGGTCCGCTCGCCGTTCCCGAACAGGCAGCCCTCCACGCGCTGCGCCCCGGCCAGGACGGCGAGTTCGGCACACGCCACGCCGGTGCCGCGGTCGTTGTGCGGATGTACGGAGAGCACGACCGCGTCCCGGCGCTCCAGATGGCGGTGCATGAACTCGATCTGATCCGCGTACACATTGGGCGTGGCGACCTCGACGGTGGCCGGGAGGTTGTGGGTCACCGGGCGCTCCGGGGAGGCGTCCCACAGCTCGGTCAGCCCGTTGCAGATCTCCAGGACGAGGTCGGGCTCGGTGAGGTTGAAGACCTCGGGCGAGAACTGGAAGCGGATGTCGGCCCGCGGGCGGGCCGCGGCCAGCCGCGCCATGTGGGTGGCGGCGTCCCGTACCAGGTCGCGCACCTCGGCCCGGCTGCGGCCGAGGACCACCTCGCGCCAGGTGGGCGCGGTGGCCGTGTAGAGGTGCACGACGGTGCGCGGCAGTCCGTCGATGGCGGCGAAGGTCCGCTCGATCAGCTCGCGCCGGGCGGGGGTGAAGACCACCACGGTGACGTCGTCCGGCACCGCGCCGCTGACGGCCAGATGGCGGACGAAGTCGAAGTCGGTGCGGCTGGCGGAGGGGTAGGCGACCTCGATCTCCTTGAAGCCCATGGAGACCAGCAGGTCGAACATCCGGCGCTTGCGCGGGATGTCCATCGGTTCGGCGAGCGCCTGGTTGCCGTCACGCAGATCGACCGGCACCCACAGCGGGGCCCGCTCGATCCGGGCGGCGGGCCAGGAGCGGGTGGTGACCGGCACCTCGACGCGTTGGTGTGCGGGCCGGTAGCGGTGGGAGGGCATCGCACTGTGGCGCTGCGGGTTCCACGCCGGCGCACCGGCGGGTACGGGGCCGGCGGGCGTACGGAGGGCGGCGGTACCGCGGTGGGGGCTGGACATCTGGTGGGAGATCTCGTGGGACATCGCGTTCCTTCACAGGAGCCGGAGGGAGACCGGCAGCACCGAACCCCGCGGCGGGGTGCCGGTCGCGTCAGGCCCCGCCGCGGCGGCCGAGAAGGAGACCACACAGCGTCATGGCGGGTACAGTAACCACAGATCAACTCCTCAGACAACCTGAGGAGTTCACGGTGTTCAGTATGTGAGTTCAGAACGTGCGAGGTTCCACGGCATGCCGCTCGAAGCGCTCCGCCCCAGTCCCCTGGTCGAACAGGCCGCCCAGCGGCTGCGGGACCAGATCACCGGGGGCCACTGGCCGGTGGGCACCCGGCTGCCCGGCGAGACCACCCTCGCCAAGACCCTGGGCGTCGGCCGCTCGACGGTGCGCGAGGCCCTACGGGCACTGGCCGGTGCGGGGCTGGTCCAGCCGCGCCAGGGCGCCGGGGTGTTCGTGATCGCGACCGAACCCACCGAGGACTGGTCCACCCGGCTGCGCCGCGCGGCCGTCGGTGACGTCTACGAGGTCCGCGCCATGGTGGAGGTACAGGCCGCCCAACTGGCCGCCGTCCGGCGCACCGACGACGATGTCGCCGCCCTGCGCACCGCCCTGGAGGGCCGCCGAGCCGCCGCCGGGTCCGGCACCGCGGCGTTCGTGGACGCGGACATCGCCCTGCACGCGGCCGTCGTCGCGGCCGCGCACAACCCCGTACTGACCGATCTGTTCAGCGAGTTCGTGCCCGCGCTGCGCCAGGGTCTGATCGACCTCGTCGAACTGCTGGACCTGCGCGGACGGGACCCACGGCCCGGCGATGCCCGGCACGCCGCACTGGTCGACGCGGTCGTGGACGGCGACGGCACGGCGGCGAGCCGGATCCTGCGGGAGGAATTCGACGAGACCCTGCGGCAGTTGGCGGGCGGTGAGGAGGGCGTACGGGTCTGAGCGCCCCGCTCAGCCGTCGGTCGCGGACGGCTGGGTGAGGGTCAGGTCGAGGGTCTCGGCGGCGCCGCCGGCGAGGGATATCGCGGCGGCGTGCGGCGGGTAGCCGGCCGCGGTGAGGGTGTACCGGCTCCCGCTCAGACCGGCGAAGGCGAAGGCGCCGTCCGGTCCGGTGACGGTGTGTCCGGTGACCGTGCCGTCCGCGAGGAGGGTCACCGCGGCGTCGGCCAGCGGGCGGCCGCCCGGCCCGCGTACCGTGCCGCGGACGGTGGCGGCCGGCCGCAGCCGGACGTCATGGCACTCCTGGCCGGCGTCACCGGTCACGTCCACGGCACGGGCCTGCGGCTGGTGCCCCGGAGCGCTGAGGACCAAGCTGTAGCTCCCGAACGGGAGTTGGGTCAGCTCCCACCGCCCCTCGGCGTCGGAGGCCGTACGGGCCACCACCTCGCCCACCGCATCGGTGACGACGATGCCGCCGCCGGCGAGCGGGGCGCCCTCGGGGCCGCCGCGCAGGGTGCCGCGGAGCCGGCCGCTGGGGGTGAGGACCAGGTCGGTCTCGGCGGTCGCACCCGCGCCGCGGTGCGTCGCGGAGGCGGCGTACGGGGCGTGTCCGGGCGCGGCGCCGGTCAGGACGTACGTACCCGCCGCCGGGGCGGCGAGCGCATACCGCCCGTCGGCCCCGGTGGTGGTGACGCCTGCCTGCCGCCCTTGGTGGTCGATCAGCGTGACGCTCGCACCGGGGACCGGCCCGCCGTGGGCCCCGAGGACACGCCCCCGGAAGACGGGCCGGTCGTCGTACGCGGCCGGGCGCGCGCCGCTGCCCTGGTGGGCCCCGTGGTCGGTGTCGGCGGCACCGTCGGTGTCGTGGTCGGCGCCATCGTCCGCGCCATCGGAGTCGTCGGTGCTCTGTGCGAGCAGGGTCGGCCGGGGCGGCTTGCGCTGTGACGGCAGGAAGGAGGCCAGTGCCACGCCGAGGGCGACCGCGGCCGTGGCGATCAGGAAGGAGACCCGGAAGCCGGCCATCGTGGGGACCGTGGCCGGGCCCATCCGCTGGGACATATGGGCCAGCACCATGCCGATCACCGCGCTGGACACGGAGGTGCCGATCGAACGCATCAGGGTGTTCAGGCCGTTGGCCGCGCCGGTCTCGGAGGGGTCGACGGCGCCGATGATCAGTGCGGGCAGCGAGGAGTACGCCAGCCCGATGCCGGCGCCGATGACCACGGCGATGATGACGGTCTGCCAGGCGGCGTTCATCAGGCCGATGCCCGCGCCGTATCCGACGGCGATGACGAGCATGCCCAGCAGCAGCGTCGCCTTCGGGCCGCGCCGGGCCGCGATCCGTGCGTACACCGGCGCGACCAGCATCATGGTCAGCCCCAGCGGTGCCATGCACAGACCCGCCACCACCATGGACTGGCCCAGGCCGTAGCCGGTCGACTCGGGCAGCTGCAGCAGCTGCGGCAGCACCAGCGAGATCGCGTAGAAGGCCACCCCGATCGTGATGGAGGCGAGGTTGGTCAGCAGCACCTCACGGCGGGCGGTGGTGCGCAGGTCCACCAACGGGTCGGCGATCCGCAGTTCCATCACGCCCCACAGCACCAGGACCAGTACGGCGACCCCGAACAGCCCAAGGGTGGTGGGTGAACTCCAGCCCCAGTCACTGCCCTTGGTGATGGGCAGCAGCAGCGCCACCAGCCCCGCGGACAGCCCGATGGCACCCGCCACGTCGAAGCCGCCCTGGGCGCGGACCGGCGACTCGGGCACGAGGAGCAGGGTGAGCAGGATGGAGAGCACGCCGAGCCCGGCGGCACCGAAGAACAGGCTGTGCCAGTCGGCATGTTGGGCCACCAGGGCGGCGACGGGCAGCGCGAGTCCGCCGCCGACGCCGATCGACGAGCTCATCAGGCCCATGGCCGAGCCGAGCCGTTCGCGCGGCAGGGCGTCGCGCATGATGCCGATGCCGAGCGGTATCGCGCCCATGGCGAAACCCTGCAGCGCCCGGCCGACGATCATCGTGAGCAGGTCGCTGGTGAGCCCGCAGACCAGCGAGCCGACGACCATGACCGCGAGGCTGGTCAGCAGCATCCGCCGCTTGCCGTAGAGGTCACCGAGCCGCCCCATGATGGGGGTGGCGACCGCACCGGCGAGGAGGGTGGCCGTCATGACCCAGGTGGCGTTGCTCGGCGCGGTGTTGAGGAGCACCGGCAGGTCCTTGATGACCGGGACGAGCAGCGTCTGCATCACCGCGACGACGATGCCGGCGAAGGCGAGGACCGGGACGAGGGCACCGCCGGCTCCGCGGTGTCCGTCCGCGGTCGGTCCGGAGGCCACGGGCGCCGCGGTGGCGCCCACGGCACCCGCGGCCCTTCCGGGGAGCTGATCCGTCGTCGTCTGTGTCATGCGTGCGGCCTCCAGGGCGGGCGGCGGGGGCGGGATGTCGTCGGAAAGGGGCTGTCATCGGGCGGTCATCGGGCTGACGTCACAGGGGCGTCCGGCGGGCTGGCATCACAGGGGCGTCCGGTCGGTCCGGTCGGGAAATGTCGCCCAGGGCGTCGACACGGTGAGCCCTTGATACGTGCATGACGAACGTTTCAACTCGGCGGTCTATTCCGCACGTCGGAAGGCGTTCACCTCACCGCACGGTGATCTGCCTCACGCCGCCCACCGGACCGACGAGACCAGTGAAGCGCACACCACTGACAATCCGACGCACGAAGAAGGCGCCGCGGCCTTTCCGCGACACCTTCCCGAGGTCTCCGCAATGTCTCCGGAGCGCGATCAATCAACACCGCGTGCGCGGTATGTTTTCCGCCCGGAATCCAGCGCTCTATCCCAATTACCCTGCGTTCGGCCCTCAGCTCGCGACGACATCCAGCCCGGCGCCGGCCTCCGCGGGAGCCTGCGCCTTCTGCTGCAGCGCGGCATTCAGTTTCTCCCCGCGCTCGGGGCCGAGATCGAGCTTGGCGAGGATGGGGGGCACGGCGATGCTGGGCAGCGTGTGCTGGAAGAAAACGGTCAGCCGGTGGGAGAGGTCGGCCCGGTTGGAAAACGCCTGCGACATCATCTGCAACCCGGCGAAGGCGCCGACGAAGAGCTCGGCGGTGTCCCGCACGTCAACACTCTCCAGCACCTCGCCGCGTCCCTTCGCCTCGTCGAACAACCCCTCCACGAACTGGCCCCAGGCGAGCATCGACTGCCTGCGGTCCAGATGGTTGGAGCCCTGCTCGACGGCCAGCCGCGCGGCCCCGCGCTGAATCGGGTCGGTGCGCAGCCGGAAGGCCAGCACATGCCCGGCGTCGACGAATTCCTGCAGTTTGATCGGCTGCGGCGCGACGGCGATGTCGACCACCTGCTCCTGGAGGATGGCGAGCGCGAGCTGCTCCTTGGAAGCGAAGTGGAAATACAGGGCGCCCTTCGTCACTCCGGCGCGTTCGAGGACTTCGGCGATCGTCGCACGGTCATAGCCCTGCTCGTCGAACACCGCGGCGGCCGACTCCAAGATCACTCGCCGGGTTCTGATCGCACGGTCCTGTTGTGCCACAGGACGCCTCCTGTCTCTCGAAATCTTCCATTTCCGCCGGTGTGGCCACCACGTCAAGTTGCCTCGCCACCAGCGTATTTCCCCCTTCCCGCAGCCCGGCATTGAAAATAAAACCGGATGGTACGTATCTTAACAGCGATGGACCTCATCCCGTAGAGACGCCTGGGGGCAGCCATGAGCGACACGATGCACGTCAGCGGCACCGCTCAGCCCACGACCCCGCAGCATTTGCACCACCCACGCCACCCCGGCGACGCCGTTCCGCCCCGCTCCGGCGCCCCGGTCCCCCGGGAATTGGTCCATCGTCCCCTCCTCGATGACGTGCTGGTCACCTCCTGGCGGCGCATGGACGACGCGCACTTCTCGCTGACCGCCGAATGGCCCCACGACCACGGGTACTTCACCACTCCTCACGGCCGGCATCATCCCATTCTCACGGGCGAGACCATCCGCCAGGCAGGACTGTTGCTCTGCCACACGGAACTCGGCGTTCCGGTCGGCCACCACTTCATCCTCGGCGACCTCGTCTACACCATGGACCCCGAACACCTCGCCGTCGGCGACCGGCCCACATCCCTGACGATCGACGTCACCTGCAGCAGGCTGCGGATGCGGGCCGGCACTCTGGTGAGCGGCCGGTTCGACATGACCATCCGTAAGGCGGGCCGGATCGTGGCGACGGGCCACTCCAATGTGACCGTCACCTCGCCCGGTGTCTACCGCCGGATCCGCGGCGGCCGCCTCACCGCCCGGCGTGAACTCGGCCCGTTGCCGCCCGCCGTCGCACCGCACCTCACCGGCAGCGCCACCGAGCACGACGTGCTGCTCTCCCCCACCGAGCGGCCCGACCGCTGGCTGCTGCGCGTCGCCCCGGGGCACGCCGCGGTCGTCAACCCGGCGAACGACCACATCCCCGGAATGGTGCTGCTCGACGCCGCACAGCAGGCCGCCCGTGCCCGCACCGCGCCCAACGGCTTCGTCCCGTACGCGGTCGGCACCGAATTCCGCCGTTACGCCGAACACGGTGTCCCCTGCGTGATCGAGGCCCACTACGTCCCCTCGGCGGTGCCCTGCACCACCACCGTCCAGGTCACCGGCACGCAGCACGACGAGCCGGTCTTCGTCACCACTCTGACGGCGCTGGACGCCCGCGACTGAGCGACGCCCCACCCGCCGCACGCGTCGCACGGCGCAGCCGGCGCCGCAGCAATCCCCCGCATGCCACAGTCATAGGCGGCCGCATGCCCGCCACACGTATATGGAAGGCCAACACTTATGGGTGACCTCAACGGGAAGACCGCGCTGGTGACCGGAGCCAGCCGGGGCATCGGCCGGGGCATCGCCCAGCGGCTGGCCCAGGACGGCGCCCTGGTCGCCGTCCACTACGGCAGCAACGACATCGCCGCCAAGGAGACCGTCGAACACATCAGAGGCACAGGCGGTCGGGCGTTCATAATCGGCGCTGAACTGGGGGTCCCGGGCGACGCCGAGGCTCTCTTCTCCGCCTTCGACGCCGGGCTGGCGGCACACGGCGCACGACCGGGCCTCGACATCCTCGTCAACAACGCCGCGATCAGCCTGCCCGGCCACATCGACGAGGTGACCCCCGAGGAGTTCGACCGCATCCTCGCGGTCAACACCAAGGCGCCGTTCTTCGTCACCCAGCACGGGCTGCGCAGGATGCGCGACGGCGGACGCATCATCAACATCTCGTCGGCGGTGACCACTACGGCGTTCCCGTCGACCATCGCCTACGGGGTGTCGAAGGGCGCGGTGGAGACCCTCACCCTCACCCTCGCCAAGGACCTCGGCGCGCGCGGGATCACGGTGAACACCATCGCCCCCGGCTTCATCGAGACCGACATGAACGCCGCGATGCGGGCGACGCCCGAGGCCCATGCCGCGCTGGCGGCGATCTCGGTGTTCAACCGGCTCGGCCGGCCCGCGGACATCGCCGACGTCGCCGCGTTCCTCGCCTCCGACGACAGCCGCTGGATCACCGGGCAGCGCATCGACGTCACCGGCGGGTCCATGCTCTGAGCGCGCCGCCCGCTCCCGGGTCAGAGCGGGCGCGGTGCGGCGCCCTCCAGGCCGAGCAGCTGCCGTTTGCGTTCCGGCCCGGCCGCGTAGCCCGAGAGCGCACCGTTCGCGGCGATCACGCGGTGGCAGGGCCGGACGATCAGCAACGGGTTGGCGCCGATCGCGGTCCCCACCGCACGGACCGCCGCCGGTGGCGCCCCGATCGCCTCGGCGATCCGCCCGTACGTGGTCGTGGTGCCGTACGGAACGGCCTCCAGGGCCTGCCAGACGCGCCGCCGGAAGTCGGTGCCTCGGGTGGCCGCGGTGTCGGCGTACTCGATGTCGAAGCGGGTCAGTGTCCCGTCGAAGTAGGCCCGCAGCTGTCGCGCGATCCCGTCGAACGCGGCGGGGTCGCGGACCCAGCCGTCCTGCACGGCCGCACCGCCCTTCTGCCCGGGCAGGGACAGCGAGACCAGCGCGGTACCGCCCGGTGCGGTGGCCGACTCCTCCCCGACCAGGAGGAGTTCGCCCAGCGGGCTGTCGAGGGTGGTGTAGAGCGTCTTGAGTGTCACGGAATCCACTGTGCCGCAGGTCGCAGCGGTCCACCGGCGGAAATCGGACGTGGACCTGCGGGCCGTCGGCCTCGTGGGCCGTTGACCTGCGGAGCGGTACTGCGGACGTGGCACGCGACGGCCGGGCCGCGCGGCCGGTGGCTCAGGCCGACGGCATCGGCCAGTCGTCCAGCGAACCGCCCCGCCACTCGACCAGCCGTGGATCGTCGAGCCGGATGTCCTCGGCCGGGCCGGCCACCCCCGCCCGGCGGAGGAATTCGGCCACGTCGCCGCGGCCGTGGGCCAGGCCGACGATCTGCCCACGCACGGTCACCCGGCGTCCACCTGACGGCGTCGGCGGGTGCACGATGACTGGCGGGTGCTCGGTCATGCCTCCAGCGTGCGACGGGCGGCGCACTCCCGCACGTCGGCCGCCTCCGGGGGCGGCAATCGTTGCCCGCGCAAGGAATCGTTTGCCCGTGGAGGGAATGGCTGCACGGGCAGGGAATGGTTGCCTTACCGGGTTGCCCTACCGGGTTGGCCCAGGAAGTCCTACGAGGATGGGTGTCGCCGTGCAGAGAAACGCCTCGGGAGCGGATCCGCTGGCCTCGCCGGAGTACTTCCGGGACCCGTATCCGCTGCTCGCCGCGGTGCGGTCGCGCGGGCCCGTACAGCGGATCAGAACCGCGAACGGCCGGACGACATGGCTGGTCACGGGGTGGGCGGAGGCGCGCGCGGCGCTGGCCGACGCCCGGCTGTCGAAGGACACCGCGCGGTACTTCGCCGGCCGGCCGAGCAACCGCAACCTGGCCCCGGCGGTCAGCCGCACCCTGCTCGCGACCGACCCGCCGGACCACGGCCGGCTGCGGAAGCTGGCGATGGCGGCGTTCACCCCGGCGGCCGTCGCACGCCTGGAACCGCGTATCCGGGTGCTGGCCGAGGAACTGGCCGACGCCCTGGCGGAACGGGACCAGGCGGATCTGGTCGAGGGCTTCGCGGTGCCGCTGCCGATCGCCGTGATCAGTGAGCTGCTGGGGGTGCCCGAGCCGGACCGCGCGGCGGTACGGCGCTGGTCCAACGAGTTGTTCGCCGCGGCGGACCCGGACACCGTGGACCGTGCGTCCCATGCCCTGAGCGGCTGTCTGACCCGGCTGATCGCGGACCGGCGCGCGGCCCTGGGGGACGACGTCCTCAGCGGGCTGATCGCCGCCCGGGACGACGGCGACCGACTGTCCGAGCCCGAACTGGTCTCGCTGGCCGTGCTGTTGGTGGTCGCCGGGCACGAGACGACGGCCAACCTCATCGGCAACGGCATGGTGACCCTGCTCCAGGACGACGCCCTGCGCGCCCGGCTCCGGGCCGACCCCGGGCTGCTGCCCGCCGCGGTCGAGGAATTCCTGCGCCATGACGGACCGCTGACCGTCGCGACCTTCCGCTACGCCACCGAACCGCTGGTGCTCGGCGGCGCCACGATCGCCGCGGGCGATGTCGTCCAGGTCGCGCCCGGCGCCGCCAACCGCGACCCGGCACGGTTCGACGCACCGGACGCGGTACGGCTCGGCCGCGCGGGCGGGCACCTCGCCTTCGGGCACGGCCCGCACCACTGCCTCGGCGCGGCACTGGCCCGCGTCGAGGCCCGGATCGCGTTCGAGGTGCTGCTGACGCGCTGGACCGACATCCGCCCCGCGGCCGACGGCCCGGACGCGGTGGAATGGCGACGGACCCGCCTGATGCGCGGGCCGGCGCACCTGCCGGTGACGTTCGTCCGCTGACCCGACGGGAGTCGACACGGGGCGTCGATACGGGAAGTTGGTACGGGGCGTCGATACGGGGGCTCGGTACGGGAGCCGGCGAGGACTCGTCGGGGAGTCGGGAGTCGGGGAGTCGGGGAACGCAACCACACCGGCGCCCCCGCCCCACGGCGGCGGTCGCGGGGCCCGCCCGTAACGAAAGTGGCCCGACCTTCCCCCCGGCCCGGGCCCGCCG
>NZ_JBHWDV010000104.1:0-10963 GCF_042734445.1 Streptomyces sp. NPDC059649 | reverse complement strand
CACCCACCCACGGGAGGGGACAGACCGGAGGACGAAGTCTGTAGGGCTGTCACCGCACCCGACAAACAACCGCCCGCCGCCAGGCGCAACGGCGACCAAGCCCCACGGCGGGACGGCCGATAACGTACGCGGCGCCGCAAAGCGCAGCGGAACGGCGAACAACCCCCACGGCGGGACAGCCAAGTACGTACGGGGCGCCGCAAAGCGCAGCAGAACGGCGAGCGAGCCCCGCGACGGGACAGACGGGTACGTGGGGAGGAAACACCTGGTTCACAGGGGAAACTGCCCGCCGAAACACACGCTTTCTAACGTCCGGGGCTGACGATGAGCCCGGGCCGGAGGAGACGTGGCATGAGCGAAGCCGTTGCGGCACGCAACGAAGAGACAACGCACGGCGGGGCACCCGACAACGTACGGCCAAGGCCAAGCGCAGCGGAAGGCGCAGCGGAAGGCGCAGCCGAGACCCTGGAGGACTACACCCTCCGGTTCGCGCCGCGCAGTTACCGGCGGTGGACGCCGGCCGTGGTGGCGACCACCGCGCTGGGCGGGATCGCGTACATGGCCGACTTCTCGATCGGCGCCGGGATCGGGCTCGCCCACGGCACCGGCAACGCGCTGACCGCGATCCTGGTCGCGGCCGTGGTCATCTTCGTCACCGGTTTCCCGCTCGCCTACTACGGGGCCCGTTACAACATCGATCTGGACCTGATCACCCGCGGCGCCGGCTTCGGCTACTACGGGTCGGTGCTCACCAGCGTCATCTTCGCCAGCTTCACCTTCATCTTCTTCGCGCTGGAAGGCTCGATCATGGCCCAGGGGCTGCGGCTGGGCCTCGGGCTGCCGCTGTGGCTGGGCTATCTGGTCGCCACGCTCCTGGTGATCCCGCTGGTCATCTACGGCATGAAGGCACTGAGCAAGCTCCAGGTCTGGACGACGCCGCTGTGGCTGCTGCTGATGGTTGGGCCGTTGGTCTACCTGGTCGCCACCGACCCGGGCACCGTGCACCGCTTCGTGTCGTACGCCGGGACCGACGGCCACGGCGGGGTCAACACCGCGTCCGTGCTGCTGGGCGCGGGCGTCTGCCTGTCGCTGATCGCGCAGATCGGTGAGCAGATCGACTATCTGCGGTTCATGCCGCCCAAGACCGAGGCGAACAAGCGCACTTGGTGGACCGCGGTGATCATGGCCGGGCCCGGCTGGGTGGTCCTGGGCGCGGTGAAGCAGGCCATCGGGCTGTTCCTCGCCGTCTACATCCTCGCGAAGGCCGGGCCGGCCGCGGCGACCGAGCCGATCCAGCAGTTCACCGGCGCGTTCGCCGCGATGATGCCCTCCTGGCTGGTGGTGCCGCTGGCCGTGGTCCTCGTCGTGATCAGCCAGATCAAGATCAACGTGACCAACGCCTACTCCGGCTCGCTGGCGTGGACGAACTCCGTCACCCGGGTCACCAAGCGCTACCCGGGCCGGATGGTCTTCGTCCTGGCCAACCTGGCGTTCGCGCTGATCCTGATGGAGGCCGACATGTTCAGCTTCCTCAACGGGATCCTGGGTTTCTACTCCAACTGCGCCATCGCCTGGGTCGTCACGGTCGCCACCGACATCCTCGTCAACAAGTACCTGCTGAAACTCTCCCCGAAGATCCCGGAGTTCCGCCGCGGCATGCTCCACGCGGTCAACCCGGTGGGGGTGGTGGCCTTCACCGCGGCCTCCGGCCTGTCCATCGCGATGTACTTCCACGCGCTCGGCGACACCCTCCAGCCGTACTCACCGGTGGCCGCCGCAGCACTCGCCTTCGTCCTCACGCCGCTGATGGCAGTGGTCACCAAGGGCCGGTACTACCTGCGGCGTTCCGACGACGGGATCGACGAGCCGCTGCTGGACGCGGACGGCAACCCGAGCGCCACGAGCTACCCGTGCCACGTCTGCCACCAGGATTTCGAGCGCCCCGACCTGGCCGCCTGCCCGACCCACGACGCTATGGTCTGCTCCCTGTGCCTCAGCACGGACCGGTCGTCCGAGCACTTGCGGTAGCGCTGCGCTTGGCGGCGCCACGCACGTACCCGTCTGTCCCGCCGCGGGGCTCGCTCGCCGTTCCGCTGCGCTTGGCGGCGCCCCGTACGTACTTGGCCGTCCCGCCGCGGGTCTTGGTCGCCGTTGCGCGCTTTGCGGCGCCCCGCACGTACCTGTCTGCTGCACCGCGGGTCGTCTCGCCGTTGCGCGCTTTGCGGCGCCCCGCACGTACCTGGCCGTCCCGCCGCGGGGCTTGTTCGCCGTTGCGCCTGGCGGCGGGCGTGGTGTTTTCGGGTGCGGCGCCGGCCCTCCAGACTCCGTCCTCCGGTCCAGCCCCTCCCGTGAGTGGGGGGGAAGAGCTGAGTGGGGGCGGGCGTTGTCCGGGAAGTTCCGCGTGTCGGGTGTCGTGGGGTGATGGGAATGCCTCCCCACGCCCACGGTGTTGGGGCCGCAAGGGGCGTTCGCGTCCCCTACGGGATCTGTTCGCCCCCGCCCTACGGGACCTCCCCCACCTCC
Organism: Streptomyces sp. NPDC059649; assembly: GCF_042734445.1. Classification (NCBI taxonomy): domain Bacteria; kingdom Bacillati; phylum Actinomycetota; class Actinomycetes; order Kitasatosporales; family Streptomycetaceae; genus Streptomyces; species Streptomyces sp. NPDC059649. Next base: position 8,440 of record NZ_JBHWDV010000104.1, on the reverse strand, counting down.
ACCCCCACCCACCGTCTTCCTACCCACTCCCGGGAGGGGACGGGCCGGAGGGGCCTTGTTCGTGGACGTAAAGCGAAGCAGTCCACGAACAAGGCCCCGGAGGCCCGTCACCGCACCCAACAACCACCAGCCCGCCGCAGGCGCAACGGCGAACAACACCCGCGGCGGGACAGACAGGTACGTGCGGGGCGCCGCAAAGCGCAACGGCGAGACGCCCCGCGGCGGAACAGACGAGTACGTGCGGGGGCGCCGCAAAGCGCAACGGCGAGGCGCCACCACGGCGCTACAGCCGAGTACGTGGGCGCGCCGCAAAGCGCAGCGGACCCGCGGCGCCGCAGACAAGTACGTGGGAGGCCCAGCCAACGCCCCTTGCTTAGAGGGCACTTCAAGCGCTTGGCTGAATACCCATGAAGTACACGCAGCTCGGACGCACCGGACTCAAGGTCAGCCGACTCGTTCTCGGGACGATGAACTTCGGCCCGCAGACGGACGAGGCCGACAGCCACACGATCATGGACGCGGCGCTCAGTGCGGGCGTCAACTTCTTCGACACCGCCAACGTCTACGGCTGGGGTGACAACAAGGGCCGCACCGAGGAAATCATCGGCTCCTGGTTCGGCAAGGGCGGCGGCCGGCGCGACAAGACCGTGCTGGCCACCAAGGTCTACGCGAACATGGCGCCCGACGGCGACGGGGCCTGGCCCAACCACGACAAGCTCTCCGCCGTCAACATACGGCGCGCGGTGGACGCCAGCCTCAAGCGGCTGGGCACCGACTACATCGACCTCTACCAGTTCCACCACGTCGACCGGGACACCCCCTGGGACGAGATCTGGCAGGCCATCGACGTCCTCGTCCAGCAGGGCAAGATCCTCTACGCCGGCTCCTCCAACCACGCCGGCTGGCACATCGCCCGCGCCAACGAGACGGCCGCGCGCCGCGGTTCGTACGGTCTCGTCAGTGAGCAGTGCCTCTACAACCTCTTCGAGCGGCGCGCCGAGATGGAGGTCATCCCGGCCGCACAGGGCTACGGCCTGGGCGTCATCCCCTGGTCCCCGCTGCACGGCGGGCTGCTGGGCGGTGCGCTCCGCAAGGAGCGGGAGGGCGGCGGCGCCCGGTCGGTCTCCGGCCGCTCGGCCGATTCGCTCGCCGACGCGAAGGTCCGCGCGCAGATCCAGTCCTACGAGGAACTGCTCGACAAGCACGGCCTGGAGCCCGGCGAGGTCGCCCTGGCCTGGCTGCTGACCCGGCCCGGTGTCACCGGCCCGATCGTCGGCCCGCGCACCTCGGCCCAGCTCGCCTCCGCGCTGCGCGCCGTCGAACTGGAGCTGCCGGACGAACTGCTCACCTCGCTGGACGAGATCTTCCCCGGCCCCGGACCGTCCCCGGAGGCGTTCGCCTGGTGAACCCCGGTTCGCCAGCCGTGATCCAGGCGGCGTGATCCGTGCGCCGTGATCCGTGCGCCGTGATCCGTGCGCCGTGATCTCTGCGCTGTGATCCGTGCGCCGTGATGCGTGATCCGTGAGCGGTGGCTTGCCTTCTGGGGCCGCCTCAGTGCAGCGCCGCCGCCACGATCACAACGATGAGCAGCACGGCGAGCAGGCCGGACATGACGCGGTTACGGGTTTTCGGGTCCACCCTCTGAGCGTAACCGGGGTGGACCCGAACATTTCACCGGGTCGGGCCGCCCGCTCCGCTCACTCGCCCAGCGGCCAGGAGGCGATCTCCTCATAGTGGGACTGCGCTCCGGCCTTACCTGGGGTCGGCGGATGGCTGCGCATCAGGGAGAGCGCCCTGACCGTCCAGGAACGGCCGCTGAATTCCCTCAGGGCGGCTGCGTACGGGGCGAGCTTCAGGTGGCCGGCGCGGTTCCGGGCGAGGGTGAGGTGGGGGGTGTAGGGGCGGTGCTCGTCCACCTCAAGACCCGCCCGCCGGCCCGCGGCCGCCGCCGAGTCGGCGAGCCTGCGCATGGCCGGCCGGTCGCCGTCCGCGCCGGCCCACACCACCCGGTCCGCGAAACGGCCACCGCCGGCGATCCGCAACTCGTACGGATCCCGGCGGTGGGCCGCCCGGCCAAGCCGTTCCTGCAGCTCGGGCACGATGTCGTCGGGGACCTCGCCGTAGAAGGCGAGGGTGAAGTGCCAGCCGTCCCGCGCGCTCCAGCGCAGGAGCTCGGCCGCCGGGAGCTTCTTGAGCAGGGCCACCTCGGCGGCGAGCTCGTCGAGCACGGCGGCGGGCGGTAGGACGGCGGCGAAGAGTCTCATGCGGTCAGTGTGGCGGATCGGCGGCGGCCGGCGGCGGGAGTGCAACCGGGCGACGGCCCGGCTGCACCACACCGACCGCACCCGGCTCAGCCGTTGCTCAGCGGCTGATCAACCGCAGCTCAGCCGCAGCTCAGCCGCTGATCTCCTTGCGGGACGCATCCCCGCCGATGCTGATCTTGCGGGGCTTGGCGCGCTCCGCGATCGGGATCCGCAGCGTGAGCACACCCGCGTCGTAATCGGCCTGGATGCGCTCGGTGTCGAGGGTGTCGGCCAGCATCAACTGCCGGGAGAAGACGCCCAGCGGACGCTCGGAGAGCTCCATCTGCACATCGTCGGCCTTGGTGATCGGCCGGCGCTCGGCCTTGACGGTCAGCATGTTCCGCTCGACGTCGATGTCGATCGCGTCCGGGGAGACGCCGGGCAGGTCGAGAGCGATCACATACTCCTCGCCCTCGCGGTACGCGTCCATCGGCATCGTGGACGGCCGCGACCAGGTGCCGGACGTGCCCAGCAGCTGCTGGGTGAGACGGTCGAGCTCACGGAACGGGTCGGTGCGCATCAACATCGTGAAACACCTCCAAGGGGATCAGGCTCTGGTGCCTGCCAATGCGCTTCACCTGTCTTCCGTTGTAACATGTCATCCGAAAGACGACAAGTGAAATGTCATCGACTTGCTGACGTAGCATTGACGCCTTGAGCAGACACTCAACGTCTGGGTGTCTCGACGTTCTTGGCGCCTTGACGCCGTGACGCTTTGGTGTCTCGACGTCTTGGTGCCTGACGTCTTGGTGCCTCGACGTCTTGGTGTCTTGGCGGTGATCGATCGCCTCGCGAAGGAGAGCCCCATGCCCGCAGACGAACGCCCCGAGAGCCCCTCACCCGCGTCCTTCCTCGCCGCCGCGGCTGCGCTCCGTACGATCGACGAGACCCTGCGCGGCGCCCGTACGGACGAGACCGAGGCACCCGCCGACGGTCCGGCCCGTGCGTCGGGCGACACCTTGTGGGGCGACGCATCAGCGGCCGCGGAGGGCAGCCGCGTCGAGCAGGCCCTGGCCTCGCTGCTGTTGTTGCGGGAGGTGCGGGAGCGGCTCGCGACGTGGGAGACGGGGCTGATCGAGACCGCCCGGGAGGCCGGCGCCAGCTGGGCCGACCTGGCCGGACCGCTCGGCGTGGCCAGCCGCCAGGCCGCCGAACGCCGCTATCTGCGGCTGCGCCCCGGCGCCGCCGGCACCACCGGCGAGCAACGCGTCAAGGCCACCCGCGATCGCCGCGCCGCCGACCGCACCGTCACCGCCTGGGCCCGCCACAACGCCGCCGACCTGCGCCGTCTCGCCGGTCAGATCACCGCCCTGACCGACCTGCCCACCGCCGCCCGCACCCCCCTCGAAGAGCTCGGCCAGGCCCTCGGCGACAACGACGCCGCCCAGCTCGTCGCCCCGCTCACCGCCACCCGCCCTCACCTGCAGCAGCGCCACCCCCAACTCGCCGCCCGCATCGACGACCTCACCCGCCACACCGACCGCCTCCGCCAGAACAGCCACGACCAGCGACGCACCACTTCTTGAGGGGCCGCAACCACTTCTTGAGGGGCCGCACCACTTCCTGAGTGCGGGGAGGTCAGGTCGGGGGCAGGCGGGGTGTCGGCAACTGCGGGTGGGGGCGGGGGCGCACGTCGGGGGCAAGTCGGGAGGGCCACCTCATGGGCGACCGCCCCGCCGCACTGTGAAGGAAGCGACCGCCCCGCCGCGCTGTGAAGGAAGCGACCGCCCGGCGCCACGCGCCCCTCGCCGACCTCACCGGCCGCTCATGCCGTACGCCTGACTGCCCCCTGCCCGGTCATCAGCCGCTCGACCAGCCGTTGGGTTGCTGGGCCAGCTGTCGGTTGGCTCGACCAGCCGTCGGGAGGCTCGGCCGGGCGGCCGGCCGGCCGCCCGGCCGAGCCTCCCGACGGCTGGTCGAGCCAACCGACAGCTGGCCCAGCAACCCAACGGCTGGTCGAGCGGCTGATGACCGGGCAGGGGGCAGTCAGGCGTACGGCATGAGCGGCCGGTGAGGTCGGCGAGGGGCGCGTGGCGCCGGGCGGTCGCTTCCTTCACAGCGCGGCGGGGCGGTCGCTTCCTTCACAGTGCGGCGGGGCGGTCGCCCATGAGGTGGCCCTCCCGACTTGCCCCCGACGTGCGCCCCCGCCCCCACCCGCAGTTGCCGACACCCCGCCTGCCCCCGACCTGACCTCCCCGCACTCAGGAAGTGGTGCGGCCCCTCAAGAAGTGGTTGCGGCCCCTCAAGAAGTGGTGCGTCGCTGGTCGTGGCTGTTCTGGCGGAGGCGGTCGGTGTGGCGGGTGAGGTCGTCGATGCGGGCGGCGAGTTGGGGGTGGCGCTGCTGCAGGTGAGGGCGGGTGGCGGTGAGCGGGGCGACGAGCTGGGCGGCGTCGTTGTCGCCGAGGGCCTGGCCGAGCTCTTCGAGGGGGGTGCGGGCGGCGGTGGGCAGGTCGGTCAGGGCGGTGATCTGACCGGCGAGACGGCGCAGGTCGGCGGCGTTGTGGCGGGCCCAGGCGGTGACGGTGCGGTCGGCGGCGCGGCGATCGCGGGTGGCCTTGACGCGTTGCTCGCCGGTGGTGCCGGCGGCGCCGGGGCGCAGCCGCAGATAGCGGCGTTCGGCGGCCTGGCGGCTGGCCACGCCGAGCGGTCCGGCCAGGTCGGCCCAGCTGGCGCCGGCCTCCCGGGCGGTCTCGATCAGCCCCGTCTCCCACGTCGCGAGCCGCTCCCGCACCTCCCGCAACAACAGCAGCGAGGCCAGGGCCTGCTCGACGCGGCTGCCCTCCGCGGCCGCTGATGCGTCGCCCCACAAGGTGTCGCCCGACGCACGGGCCGGACCGTCGGCGGGTGCCTCGGTCTCGTCCGTACGGGCGCCGCGCAGGGTCTCGTCGATCGTACGGAGCGCAGCCGCGGCGGCGAGGAAGGACGCGGGTGAGGGGCTCTCGGGGCGTTCGTCTGCGGGCATGGGGCTCTCCTTCGCGAGGCGATCGATCACCGCCAAGACACCAAGACGTCGAGGCACCAAGACGTCAGGCACCAAGACGTCGAGACACCAAAGCGTCACGGCGTCAAGGCGCCAAGAACGTCGAGACACCCAGACGTTGAGTGTCTGCTCAAGGCGTCAATGCTACGTCAGCAAGTCGATGACATTTCACTTGTCGTCTTTCGGATGACATGTTACAACGGAAGACAGGTGAAGCGCATTGGCAGGCACCAGAGCCTGATCCCCTTGGAGGTGTTTCACGATGTTGATGCGCACCGACCCGTTCCGTGAGCTCGACCGTCTCACCCAGCAGCTGCTGGGCACGTCCGGCACCTGGTCGCGGCCGTCCACGATGCCGATGGACGCGTACCGCGAGGGCGAGGAGTATGTGATCGCTCTCGACCTGCCCGGCGTCTCCCCGGACGCGATCGACATCGACGTCGAGCGGAACATGCTGACCGTCAAGGCCGAGCGCCGGCCGATCACCAAGGCCGACGATGTGCAGATGGAGCTCTCCGAGCGTCCGCTGGGCGTCTTCTCCCGGCAGTTGATGCTGGCCGACACCCTCGACACCGAGCGCATCCAGGCCGATTACGACGCGGGTGTGCTCACGCTGCGGATCCCGATCGCGGAGCGCGCCAAGCCCCGCAAGATCAGCATCGGCGGGGATGCGTCCCGCAAGGAGATCAGCGGCTGAGCTGCGGCTGAGCTGCGGTTGATCAGCCGCTGAGCAACGGCTGAGCCGGGTGCGGTCGGTGTGGTGCAGCCGGGCCGTCGCCCGGTTGCACTCCCGCCGCCGGCCGCCGCCGATCCGCCACACTGACCGCATGAGACTCTTCGCCGCCGTCCTACCGCCCGCCGCCGTGCTCGACGAGCTCGCCGCCGAGGTGGCCCTGCTCAAGAAGCTCCCGGCGGCCGAGCTCCTGCGCTGGAGCGCGCGGGACGGCTGGCACTTCACCCTCGCCTTCTACGGCGAGGTCCCCGACGACATCGTGCCCGAGCTGCAGGAACGGCTTGGCCGGGCGGCCCACCGCCGGGATCCGTACGAGTTGCGGATCGCCGGCGGTGGCCGTTTCGCGGACCGGGTGGTGTGGGCCGGCGCGGACGGCGACCGGCCGGCCATGCGCAGGCTCGCCGACTCGGCGGCGGCCGCGGGCCGGCGGGCGGGTCTTGAGGTGGACGAGCACCGCCCCTACACCCCCCACCTCACCCTCGCCCGGAACCGCGCCGGCCACCTGAAGCTCGCCCCGTACGCAGCCGCCCTGAGGGAATTCAGCGGCCGTTCCTGGACGGTCAGGGCGCTCTCCCTGATGCGCAGCCATCCGCCGACCCCAGGTAAGGCCGGAGCGCAGTCCCACTATGAGGAGATCGCCTCCTGGCCGCTGGGCGAGTGAGCGGAGCGGGCGGCCCGACCCGGTGAAATGTTCGGGTCCACCCCGGTTACGCTCAGAGGGTGGACCCGAAAACCCGTAACCGCGTCATGTCCGGCCTGCTCGCCGTGCTGCTCATCGTTGTGATCGTGGCGGCGGCGCTGCACTGAGGCGGCCCCAGAAGGCAAGCCACCGCTCACGGATCACGCATCACGGCGCACGGATCACAGCGCAGAGATCACGGCGCACGGATCACGGCGCACGGATCACGGCGCACGGATCACGCCGCCTGGATCACGGCTGGCGAACCGGGGTTCACCAGGCGAACGCCTCCGGGGACGGTCCGGGGCCGGGGAAGATCTCGTCCAGCGAGGTGAGCAGTTCGTCCGGCAGCTCCAGTTCGACGGCGCGCAGCGCGGAGGCGAGCTGGGCCGAGGTGCGCGGGCCGACGATCGGGCCGGTGACACCGGGCCGGGTCAGCAGCCAGGCCAGGGCGACCTCGCCGGGCTCCAGGCCGTGCTTGTCGAGCAGTTCCTCGTAGGACTGGATCTGCGCGCGGACCTTCGCGTCGGCGAGCGAATCGGCCGAGCGGCCGGAGACCGACCGGGCGCCGCCGCCCTCCCGCTCCTTGCGGAGCGCACCGCCCAGCAGCCCGCCGTGCAGCGGGGACCAGGGGATGACGCCCAGGCCGTAGCCCTGTGCGGCCGGGATGACCTCCATCTCGGCGCGCCGCTCGAAGAGGTTGTAGAGGCACTGCTCACTGACGAGACCGTACGAACCGCGGCGCGCGGCCGTCTCGTTGGCGCGGGCGATGTGCCAGCCGGCGTGGTTGGAGGAGCCGGCGTAGAGGATCTTGCCCTGCTGGACGAGGACGTCGATGGCCTGCCAGATCTCGTCCCAGGGGGTGTCCCGGTCGACGTGGTGGAACTGGTAGAGGTCGATGTAGTCGGTGCCCAGCCGCTTGAGGCTGGCGTCCACCGCGCGCCGTATGTTGACGGCGGAGAGCTTGTCGTGGTTGGGCCAGGCCCCGTCGCCGTCGGGCGCCATGTTCGCGTAGACCTTGGTGGCCAGCACGGTCTTGTCGCGCCGGCCGCCGCCCTTGCCGAACCAGGAGCCGATGATTTCCTCGGTGCGGCCCTTGTTGTCACCCCAGCCGTAGACGTTGGCGGTGTCGAAGAAGTTGACGCCCGCACTGAGCGCCGCGTCCATGATCGTGTGGCTGTCGGCCTCGTCCGTCTGCGGGCCGAAGTTCATCGTCCCGAGAACGAGTCGGCTGACCTTGAGTCCGGTGCGTCCGAGCTGCGTGTACTTCATGGGTATTCAGCCAAGCGCTTGAAGTGCCCTCTAAGCAAGGGGCGTTGGCTGGGCCTCCCACGTACTTGTCTGCGGCGCCGCGGGTCCGCTGCGCTTTGCGGCGCGCCCACGTACTCGGCTGTAGCGCCGTGGTGGCGCCTCGCCGTTGCGCTTTGCGGCGCCCCCGCACGTACTCGTCTGTTCCGCCGCGGGGCGTCTCGCCGTTGCGCTTTGCGGCGCCCCGCACGTACCTGTCTGTCCCGCCGCGGGTGTTGTTCGCCGTTGCGCCTGCGGCGGGCTGGTGGTTGTTGGGTGCGGTGACGGGCCTCCGGGGCCTTGTTCGTGGACTGCTTCGCTTTACGTCCACGAACAAGGCCCCTCCGGCCCGTCCCCTCCCGGGAGTGGGTAGGAAGACGGTGGGTGGGGGTGGAGGTGGGGGAGGTCCCGTAGGGCGGGGGCGAACAGATCCCGTAGGGGACGCGAACGCCCCTTGC
>NZ_JBHWDV010000103.1:0-11702 GCF_042734445.1 Streptomyces sp. NPDC059649 | reverse complement strand
ACGCAGCGCCCGCCGCCGGGTCCGGTGACCCGGCGGCGGGCGCTGCGTTCCCCGGACCCACGCCTCACCGCGTGGTGAAGGCCCCTCCGTTGACGTGGAGGGTCTGGCCGGTGATGTGCCGGGCGCCCGGGGAGGCGAGGAAGTACGCCGTCTCGGCGATGTCCTCGACCGTGCCGGGCCGCTTGTTGTGCGTCTCGGCGACGAGCGCGCTCTGCCGCTCGTCGGTCAGCTGCCCGTGGAAGAAGTTGGTGCCGGCGATGTAGCCGGCGGAGATGACGTTGCTGGTGATGCCCCGGGGGCCGAGCTCAGCCGACAGTGCGGCGTTCCACGCGGCCAGTGCGGCCTTGGCCGCGCCGTAGGAGCCGCCCCGCCGCTCGGCGCCGATGGAGCCGATGCTGAGGACGGCACTGCCCGGGGTGAGCTTGTCCTGAACCGCGGTCGTGGTCAGGACCGCGCCCAGCAGGTTCTGCGCCAGGTTGGCCTGCCACTGGGCCAGTACCGCCTCCAGGGCCGATCCGTCGTCCGGCGCCCCCTGGGGAAGTCCGCCGGCCGCGTTGACCAGGACGTCCAACTCGCCGAAACGGGCGGCGAGTTCGGCCACCGGGCCGGGGTCGGTGGCGTCGCAGACCGCGCCGTGCACGCCCAGTTCCTCGGCGGCCGCTGCGACGGTGTCGGCGTGACGTCCGGTGATGTGGACCTCCGCCCGGTCGGCGGCGAACCTTGCGGCGATGGCGCGGCCGATGCCGCTGGTTCCTCCGGTGACGAGCACGGTGCGGGTCACGGGTCCTCCTCCTCGCTGCTACGTTTAGACCTAAACACCACCGTACACGCAACGGATCAAGGGGTCGCACCGTGGCTGAACCCAGCTCCGCAGCAGGGGACTTCGTGCCCGCTTATCCCGCCGCACGGATCGCCGCGGCCTGGCGGCGGGAACGCCCCGGCACCCCCACCGAGTCGATCGAGATCGTCACGCCCCTGTGGTGGCTGGCGAAGCTGTTCGCCAACGACCGCAACCGGGTACTGCGCGAAGCGGGGATCGATGCGGCCACCCTCGACCTGCTGTCCGTCATCCGGCGTTCCGGGCCGCCGTACACCCTCAGCACCCGCGAGATCGCCGAACTGACGCTGGTGACCGCCGGCGCCATCTCGCAGCGCGTCGCCCGGGCCGAACGGGACGGCCTGGTCCGGCGAAGGCCGGGGGCCACCGGCCGCCGGACCGTGCTGGTGTCGCTGACGCCCGACGGCCACGCGCTCATCGAGCGTTCCGTCGACGCCGTCCTGGGCCGCGAGGCCAGCCTCGTCAGCGATCTGTCGGCGGACGAACGCGACGCCCTCATCACGCTGCTGGAGAAGCTGATGGCCGACGTCCGACGGCGCACGGCCGACGTCGAGGGCTGAGCCGACCCGTCAAGCGCGGTGGGTGGCGGCGTATTCGGCGAAGAAGGCGGCCTCGGCGAGCAGGGCGGCGCGGAGTTCGGAGAGCAGTACGCGCTCGTCGGGGGCGTGCAGGTTGCAGAGGTTGTCCTCGGCGCCGAAGAGCAGGACCTCGGCCTCCGGTACGGCCCGGGCCAGGCCGTTGACGAGCGGGATGGAGCCGCCGGTGGCGGTGTGGACGGGTTCGGCGCCCCAGGCGCGGCGCAGGGCGGTGCGGGCGGCGCGGTAGGCGGGGCCGTCGGTGGCCGCCTCGTATCCGGGGCCGGTGTCCCCGGGCGTGACGGTGAGCGGAATGCCGAAGGGGCGCAGCCGCGTCAGGTGACGGACGAGCGCGTCCTGGGCCTCGTGCGGGTCCTGCCGCGGGTGGATGCGGAGGTTGAGCTTGGCGCGGGCGTACGGGACGACGGCCGAGGCGCCGCGTTCGACGGACGGGGCGTCCAGACCGGTGACGGTGAGGGCGGGGCCGCTCCAGAGGCGTTCGCCCAGGCCGCCGGAGCCGATGAGCGGGATGCCGTGCGGGACGCCGGCCAGTTCGCGGAACTCGTCGTCGGTGAGGGTGGTGCCGGGCCAGGGTTCGCGGCGCAGGCCCTCGACCGCGACGTCGCCGTGCACGTCGTGGAGGGTGGCGAGGGCCTTGAGCAGCACGAGCAGGGCGTCCGGGGCGGCACCGCCGTATTCGCCGCTGTGCACGGCGGCGTTGAGGGTGCGGACCTCGACGTGGACGACGACCGAGCCGCGCAGGGCGGTGGTCAGGGTGGGCGTGCCGGGGCGGATGCTGCCGGTGTCGGCGATGACCATCGCGTCGCAGGCGAACAGGTCGGGCTCGGTGGGCGGGTAGTCGTCGAAGGCACTGCCGTACTCCTCCTGGCCCTCGAAGACGATCCGGATGCCGACCGGCGGGCGGCCGCGGTAGGCCCGTAGTGCGCCGATGTGGACCATGAGGTTGGCCTTGTCGTCGGCGATGCCGCGGGCGCGGATGCCGCCCTCGATGTCGGTGGGTTCGAACGGCGGTGAGGACCAGAGCCGTTCGTCGCCGGGCGGCTGGACGTCGTAGTGGCCGTAGAGCAGGACGGTGGGGGCGTCGGGGGTGGGCGGCGGGACGTGGCCGGTGATGACGGGGGCGGTGTGCGGGAGGTTGAGTTCGCCGATGTCGGCCACGCCGGCGTCCCTGAGGAGGGCCACGACGAGGTCGCGGGCCTGGAGGACCGGTTCGGGCGAGAAGCCGGGGAAGGCGATCGAGGGGATGGCGGCGAGCCGCTTGAGGTCGGCGCACACCCCGTCCATCAGGGCGTCGACGGTGTCCTCCAGGGCCGTGGCGCCGGAGCCCCGGCCGTGCGGATCGTTGGCTTCCTGATTCACCGCGGAACCCCTCTCCGTGGCACCGGTCCGGTGCGCGCCCGTACGGGCTGACGTCATTTCAGGGCGAAGGAAGCATATCGGCCATAACGGGGTGAGGGGCGGGATGCGGGGTGGCGCCGGGCGCGGCCCGTTCACCCTCGGACCGGCCTCCGCGGGCTGCCGGGCGGGGCGCCGGAGGCACCAACCGCGAGCCGCGGAACGGGAGTTAGGTGCGTCCGGACGGCTGTACGACCCTCCCCAAGTCTGGTAGGAAAGCTTCCTAACGATTGGGGACACCGAACCCCCCACGGCTCGCCTGACCGGAGGACTGACTCCATGCGCACCCGATCGACAACCAGCAGGACCCGCCCGCTGCTCTCCCGGACCACCGTCCGGGTCGCGCTGGGCCTCGCCCTCGTCGCCGTCCCGGCCACCGCCGTCGCCACCACGGTGGCCCCCGCGGACCACCACCGCCCGGCCGCCGCCCACGACGCCGCGCGGACCGCCCGGGCCGCGACCGGCCTGGACGACCCCGCGAAGAAGGAGATCGCCATGCAGCTGGTCTCCAGCGCGGAGAACTCCTCGCTGGACTGGAAGGCCCAGTACAAGTACATCGAGGACATCGGCGACGGCCGCGGCTACACCGGCGGCATCATCGGCTTCACCTCCGGCACCCACGACATGCTCGAACTCGTCGAGCTCTACACCCAGCGCAAGCCCGGCAACGTCCTGGCCAAGTACCTCCCCGCGCTGCGCGAGGTGGACGGCAGCGACTCGCACGAGGGCCTGGACCCCAACTACACCAAGGACTGGAAGAAGGCCGCCCAGGACCCGGCCTTCCAGCAGGCGCAGAACGACGAGCGGGACCGGGTCTACTTCAACCCCGCGGTCAAGCAGGGCAAGGCCGACGGGATCGGCACCCTGGGCCAGTTCGCGTACTACGACGCGATAGTGATGCACGGCGACGGCGACGACCCGACGAGCTTCTCCGGCATCCGCAAGCGCGCGCTGGCCAAGGCGAAGCCGCCGGCCCAGGGCGGCAACGAGAAGACGTACCTCAACGCCTTCCTCGACGCCCGGGTCTGGGCGATGAAGCAGGAGGAGGCGCACAGCGACACCACCCGGGTGGACACCGAACAGCGGCTGTTCCTGAAGAACGGCAACCTCGATCTGCACACGCCGCTGGACTGGAAGGTCTACGGGGACAGCTACCACATCGACTGAGCCCTGTGATCACAACGGCCCGTAGGAGAGCGGTGGTTGCCGCTTCCCTACGGGCCGTTGCCGCGCAGGTTCCGTAATGCCGCCGGACCGGACGTCACGGGACCGGGCCTCAGTGGGCCGCGGTCGTCGCCGGCTCCCCGCTGCCGTCCACCGTGCCGCGGTCGGGCTGTTGGGGGATCTGTGGATCGCCGCCGTGTGCGGCCTCCGTGTCCTCCGCGGCCTCCCCCTCCGCGTCCCGCCTCCCGAAGTGGTTGAAGGCGAGGTTGAGGGCGATGGCGACCAGACAGCCGGTGCTGATGCCGGAGTCCAGCACGACCAGCAGGTCCTTGGGCAGGTGGTGGTAGAAGTCCGGCGCGGCGATCGGGATCAGGCCGATGCCGACGGCGGCCGCGACGATCAGGGCGTTGTCGCCCTTCTCCATCGCCGCGGTGGCCAGCGTCTGGATGCCGCTGGCGGCCACCGAGCCGAAGAGCACGATCCCGGCGCCGCCCAGGACCGGCAGCGGCACCAGCGAGATGACCGAGGCGGCCACCGGGCACAGTCCCAGCACGATCAGGATCAGGCCGCTGGTCGCCACCACGAACCGGCTGCGCACCTTCGTCATCGCGACCAGGCCGATGTTCTGGGCGAAGGCGCTGTTGGCGAAGCCGTTGAAGAGCGGGCTGAGTGCCGTGCCGAGGGTGTCGGCGCGCAGTCCGCCCTCGATGGTGCGCTCGTCCGCCGGGCGGTCGACGATCCGGCCGAGGGCCAGCATGTCGGCCGTCGACTCGGTCATGCAGACCAGCATCACGATGCACATGGAGACGATCGCGGCGATGTCGAACTCCGGGGCGCCGAAGTGGAACGGCGTCGGGAAGCCGATCAGGCTGGCCTTGGTGATCGAGGAGAAGTGGGTGATGCCCACCGGGATGGCGATCAGGGTGCCGGCCATCAGGCCGAGCAGGATGGCGATCTGCTGGAGGAAGCCGCGCAGTACCCGGCGCAGGACGAGCACGATCAGGAAGGTCAGCGCGGCCATCCCGATGTTCGTCAGCGAACCGTAGTCGGGCGCCGCGTCGTTGCCGCCCTGGGACCACCGGAAGGCGACCGGGAGCAGGGAGACGCCGATCAGGGTGATGACGGTGCCGGTGACGACCGGGGGGAAGAACCGGACCAGTTTGGAGAAGTAGGGGGCGAGGACGAAGCCGAGCACACCGGCGACGATCACCGCGCCGAAGATGATCGGCAGGGCGTGCTCCGGGCTCTGCGCCTTGCCGATGGCGACCATCGGCGTGACACCGGCGAACGAGACGCCGTTGACGAACGGGAGCTTGGCGCCGACCTTCCAGAAACCGAGGGTCTGGAGGAGGGTGGCGATGCCCGCGGTGAAGAGGCTGGCGCCCATCAGGAACGCGGTCTCGGTGGCGCTCAGCCCGCAGGCCGGCCCGACGATCATCGGCGGGGCCACCACACCCGCGTACATCGCGGCCACGTGCTGCAGGCCGCTGGTGAACATCTTGAAGGGCGGGAGGGTCTCATCGACCGGATGCTTCCGGTCCTCCTCCGACTTCTGCCCGGTAATTGCGGCCACTGCGGGCCTCCTGTCGATTTCTGCGTCGCCGGGGCCGGCGAGGCGAGGCTGTCACGGAGGGCTTGCCATGTGGTGCGTGTGGGGAAGTCGCCTGGTGAGCGTGGAGCGGTGGAGCCGCGCTTGTGGCGCAGGAACGGGCGGGGTGGACCGACCGGCCCGGGGGTACGAGAGGTCCCGCACCCCCGGGGTCCGGCGCTTGCGGATCCCGCTCGGATCCACAAGCTCAGCCGGGAGCCGTCCCTCCCGGCCGAGTTGGGGGTTGTTGCGTCGGCGGCGGGTGCCGCGCCGGGGGTCAGCCCTCGGCGGCGATCCGGGCCAGACGCTGCGCCTCGGCCCGCGCGGTGCGGGCGATGGCGTCCTCGTCGACGTGGGTGAGGTGGTTGTCCTCGACGACCGGCTTGCCGTTGACGAGGGAGAGGGTGACCGGTGCGGCGGCGCCGAAGACCAGCGCGGTGACCGGGTCGGCGATGGAGGAGTGGCCGAGTCCGTCGAGCTTCCAGAGCACCAGGTCGGCGAGCTTGCCGGGCTCCAGCGAGCCGATCTCGGAGGTCCGGCCGAGGACCTGCGCACCGCCGTAGGTGCCCAGGCGGAGGGACTTGCGGGCGTTGAGGGCGGCCTCGCGGTGGCTGCCGAGGCGGTTGATCAGCAGGGCGTTGCGCAGCTCGGTGTGGAGTTCACCGGACTCGTTGGAGGCGGTGCCGTCGACGCCGAGGCCGACCGGGACGCCGGCCGCGAGCATGTCGGGGACGCGGGCGATACCGGCCGCCAGGCGGGCGTTGGAGGACGGGCAGTGCGCGACACCGGTCTTCGTCCGGGCGAAGGCCGCGATGTCGGAGTCGGTCATGTGGACGCAGTGCGCCATCCACACGTCCTCACCGAGCCAGCCGGTGGACTCGAAGTAGTCGGTCGGGCCCATGCCGAACAGCTCGTGGCAGAACTTCTCCTCCTCCACCGTCTCCGAGCCGTGGGTGTGCATGCGTACGCCCTTGCGGCGGGCCAACTTGGCGCCCTCCCGCAGGAGTTCGGTGGAGATGGAGAACGGCGAACAGGGTGCGGCGGCGATGTGCACCATCGAGCCGAAGGAGGCGTCGTGGTGCTTGTCGATGGCCTCCTCGGTGCCCAGCAGGGCGCCCTCGGTGGTCTCGACGGCGAAGTCCGGGGGCAGGCCGCCGTCCTTCTCGCTGCGGTCCATGGAGCCGCGGGCCAGGGTGATCCGGGCGCCGATCTCGGCGGCCGCGGCGAGTTCGGCGCTCACCAGGTCGCCGGAGCCGTGCGGGAAGACGTAGTGGTGGTCGGAGGCGGTGGTGACGCCGCCCTTGACCATCATGCCGAGCGAGCCCTGGGTGGCCGCGGCCAGCATCTCCGCGTCGATCCGGGCCCAGGTCGGGTACAGCGCGACCAGCCAGTTGAACAGGTTGTGGTCGGTGGCCAGACCGCGGGTGATCCACTGGTAGAAGTGGTGGTGGGTGTTGATCAGGCCGGGGGTGACCAGGTGACCCGTGCCGTCGACCCGGCGGACGACGTTCGCGAGCCCCTCGGGGGCCTTGCCGGCGCCCAGCGACTCGATGACGTTGTCGGCGACGACCACATGGCCGGTGGCGTACTCGGTGTCGTCGGCGTCGACGGTGGCGATGGCGCAGTTCTCGATGACGATGCGCTGCTTCACCGCGCTGTCAGGGGATGCCGATGCAGCCATGGTGCTGTCCTCGTACTTTCGGTGATGGCGGTCGGGCACGGCATGGCCCTACGGGATTTGAGTGCCGGAGCCGGGCGAGGCGGCTGACAGTACCGCCGCCCGTGGGGTGCTCCGGGTGCCGAGATGGTGGAAGAACAGGTTGAGCGCGACCGCGACCAGGGCTCCGGCGCTGATCCCTGAGCCGAGCACTGTCTGTGCCCAGGCGGGGAAGTCCGCGTAGAAGGTCGGCGCGGCGAGCGGGATGATGCCCGCGCCGAGCGACACGGCCACCAGGATGATGTTGGAGCTGTCGTCGAGACCGGCCTCGGAGAGCGTACGGATACCGCTGACCGCGATCGATCCGAACAGGACGATACCCGCGCCGCCGAGCACCGGCATCGGCACCAGCGAGACCACGGCGCCCAGGACGGGGAAGGCGCCGAGGACGAGGAGCACTGCGCCGGCCAGCGCGACGACGTACCGGCTGCGGACCCGGGTCAGCGAGACCACTCCGACGTTCTGCGCGAAGGCGCTGGTCGGGAAGCCGCCGAAGACGGGGCCGAGGAGGGTGGCGATGCCGTCGGTGCGCAGTCCGCGGGTGAGGGTGGCGCCGGTGGTGGGCCGGTCGCAGATCTCGCCGAGGGCCAGCATGCCGGCCGCGGACTCCGTCATCAGCACCAGCATCACGATGCACAGCGAGAGGATCGCGGCGGGCTGGAATTCGGGCGGGCCGAAGGAGAACGGCGTGGGCAACGCGGCGATCGGGGCGGACCGCAGCCCCTCGAAGCTCGCCATCCCGAACGGGATCGCGGCGAGGGTGCCGACGACCAGGCCGATCAGCAGCGCGATCTGCTTGACGAAGCCCTGGGTGAAGCGCTGGATGAGCAGGATCACCACGAGGGTGAAGGCGGCGAGCGCGAGGTTCCTCATGTCGCCGAAGTCGGCGGCGTGTTGGTCGCCGCCCTGGGCCCAGCCGACCGGTACCGGCATCAGGGTGACCCCGATGAGGGTGATCACCACGCCGGTGACCAGCGGCGGGAAGAACCGCAGCAGCTTCCCGAAGAACGGGCCGATCGCGAGGCAGAAGACGCCGGCGACCATCACCGCCCCGTAGATGGCGGGGAGTTGGTGGCCCTTGGCGGTGGTCTCGGCGATGGCGAGCATCGGGGTGATGCCGGCGGAGCTGGCCGCGTTGACGAAAGGCAGCCGGTTGCCGGCGAACTTCCGGATGCCGAGCGTCTGCAGGAGCGTGGCGAGCCCGGCGATGAGCAGGCTGGCGGCGATCAGCCGGGTCCGGCCCGCGGTGTCCAGGCCGACGGCCTGGCCGATGATGAGCGGAGGGGTGACGACGCCGGCGTACATGGCGGCGATGTGCTGGAGTGCGGCGGGGAGGAGCCGCCTGGCCGCCGGCTTCTCGTCCACCGGATGGACCGGGGACGAGGGGTGGTGCGGGACTTGCGAATGCTGTGCCATGGGTCGTTCCCCTCGGATTCCGTGTCCCCTCCCCGCTGCGGGGAGGGGACACGAGGCACGGCGCCTGCGTCTGAAGCCCTCAGAGGTTCGTCAGATCCACCGGGATCTTGGCTTCGACACCGTCGCGCAGAACAGTGGCTTCGATCAGGCCGTACGGGCGGTCCGCCGCGTAGTAGACCTCGTTGTCGTTCTTGAGCCCGAACGGCTCCAGGTCCACCAGGAAGTGGTGCTTGTTCGGGAGGGAGAACCGCACCTCGTCGATCTCGGAGCGGTTGTTGATGATGCGCGACCCCATTTGGTACAGGGTCTGCTGCAGCGAGAGGCTGTAGGTCTCGGCGAAGGCGTGCAGCATGTGCTTCTTCACCTGCTCGTACGAACGCTCCCAGTTGGGCATCCGCTGCTCGTCGTCGGTCCAGTTGAACCGCCAGCGGCCGGACACCTGGGTGGCGAGGATGCGGTCGTAGGCCTCCTTCAGCGTCGTGTACTTGTCCTTGATGTAGCCCCAGAACTCCGAGTTGGTGGAGTTCATCACCACGAGGTCCTTCAGACCGGAGATGACCTGCCACTGCTCGCCGTCGTAGGTGATCTCGGTGACGCGGGTCTCCTGGCCCTTGCGGACGAAGGAGTGCTTGACCTCGTCGGCGCCGATGAACTTGGAGTTGGCGTCGGAGGTCTCGATCCGCTCCCAGGCGTACTCCTCGATGCGGATCCGGGCCCGGTGGATCGGCTCCTGGCTGGTCACGAAGTGCCGGGCCAGATGGATGCCGAACTGCTCGGCCGACTCGATCCCGTACTCCTTGGCGAAGGCGTACACGGTGTTCTTGGTCGTGTCGGTGGGCAGGCAGTGGGCGTTGGAACCGGAGAGGTGGACCTCCTCCAGGTCGCCGGAGAGCGCGACGGAGACGTTCAGGTCCTTGATGTGGTGCGTGTCGCCGTCGCGGGTGATCTTGACGACGCGGTTTTCCGCCTTGCCGTACTGGTTCTGGCCGAGAATCGTGGGCATGTCGGTGCTAGCTCCCTCGGTATACGGAGTAGCCGAACGGGTTGAGCAGCAGCGGTACGTGGTAGTGCTCGCCCGGCTTGACGGCAAAGGTGATTGCCACCTCCGGGAAGAAAGCTCCGCTGTCCCTTACGCGGGGGGCGTCCTGCTGTTCCTCGGCTTGCTGATCGGAACTGTGCTGATGGGAAAGGAAGTACGCCTCGGTCTCGAAGGCGAGGCGTACGTGGGTGGTGCCTTCCGGCAGCGCCGGCAGGTCCTTGCAGCGCCCGTCCGCGTCCGTCTTGGACGCGCCGTGGACGGTCCAGGCACCGTCGCCGCCGGAACGCACCGAGAGCGTGAGGGCGACGCCCTCCGCGGGGCGGCCCACGCTGGTGTCCAGGATGTGCGTGGACACCGACGTCTGTGCAGCCGTCTCGCTGCTCATGCTGCGTCTCCTTCCGCGGTTTCCGCGATACGGGTCAGGCGAATGCGGTTGATCTTGCCGAGCTCCACACGAACGATCTCCCGCTCCTGTTCCGGCGAGTTGTCGATCCGGTGACGAAGCGCGTCACGCATCTGCTCCCCGGTACGGCCGGAGGCGCAGATCAGGAAGACATGTCCGAACTTCTCCTGGTAGGCCAGGTTGAGTTCGAGCATCTCCGCCTTGAGCGCGTCGGAGGCGCCGGCCATCCCGCTCTGCTCGCGGTTCGAGGTCGGGTCGCCCGGCTTCGGCCGGCCGATCGGCGGGTGCCCGGCCATCGCCTCGGCCAGGTCCTCCGCGGTCAGCTCCGCCATGGCGGCGTCGCTGGCGGCGAACAGGGCGTCGGTGGTGGCGTAGGGGCGCCGGGCGAGGATCTTGCTCCCCCATGCCCGGCTGGCGCACACCTCGTGCAGTACGGACCGGGCCGTACCGTCGTCGGAGGTGTTGAACCGGGCGAGTCCCGCCGGGGGCACGGGGGCGTCCCCCGTAGAACGCGGTGTGCTCGAAGACACGGGAAGCCTCCGTGGCCTGGTGCTGGAAAGCTCTGCTTGGCTGGAAACAGCTAAGACCCCCGGCAACATCACGTCAACACTTTGTTGAAAACTCGGTGACACAAAAGCCGCCGTCCGGCGGTACGGGACGGCGGCTTCGGCAGCCGGGGCGGGACGTATGCCCGCTTCGCCTCAGTCGGCGTCCTTCGCGGCGTTCTCCCTGTTCAAGTAGTTGTAGACGGTGAAACGGCTGACGCCAAGGGCACCCGCCACGGTCTCGACGCCGTGCCGGACCGAAAAAGCACCCCGGGATTCCAATATCCGGACCACCGACTGCTTGGTCTTGCGGTCCAGCTCGGACAGCGGCTTGCCGTGCCGCCGCTGGAGCTCGGCGAGGATGTGGTCGAGCGAATCCGACAGGTGCGGGAGCCGGACGGCGACCCGGTCCTCCCCCTCCCAGGCCAGCACGACATCGTCGCCCCGGGCCTGGTCCGGCGCGACCATCTGTCCACCCATCGCGTCCACCAGCGGCTTGACCGCCTGGACGAAGGGGTGGTCCGCGGGCTCGGTCACGACGCGCCCCCCTCGCCCCGCCGGGCATCCCCGATCACATTGACCTGCAGGGAGACCCGGGTCGCCCCGGCCCGCAGGGATTCCCGCAGCAGCGCGGACACCGCACCGAGCACCTGATCCGCGTCGCCCTCGGCCGTGTTGCCGAACGGGCCGACGTCTACGGCGTCCAGCTCGGCGCCCGTGACGATCTCGCGGGCCACCACCGCATGCGCCGGCGCCTCGTCCAGGTCGAACGGCTCCGTCGTGAACTCAACTCTCAATCGCACGTCGCTCAACCTACGCGCGGCGGGCCGGACTCACCAGAAATTGCTGCGAAGCCCCCTTGACAGCCTTCGAACCGTCCGGGCAATGTTCCAGCACGCAGAAAAACAGTTCCACTATCCGGAAGGAGCGCCGGCCCTTATGGGTTTCACGGACACGCGCTTCAACGTCAATCTGTCGATCCTGTTCACCGAGCTTCCGTT
>NZ_JBHWDV010000102.1:0-12890 GCF_042734445.1 Streptomyces sp. NPDC059649 | reverse complement strand
CCTCACCACCGAAGCCATCCCCCTCCGGCCTTCCCTTCTCCCCCCAACGGGAGGGGACGGGCCGGAGGGGGCTGGTGTGTGGGCTTCGCTTCCAAAGGCTCAACAAGGAGCGAAGGCGGAGCGCAGCGGAGCGTAAAGCGAAGCAGTCCACACACCAGCCCCCGGAGGGCCGTCACCGCACCCAAAAACACCCCGCCCGCCGCAGGCGCCACGGCGAGAAACCCCCACGGTGAGGAAGCCGACGACGTACGCGGGCCCGCCCGCCGCAGCCACGGCGGGCATGCAAGCATCGTGGGTAGGCGGCACAGTGCAGCGATACCGCACAGCGCAGCGACATGGCACAGGAGGAGCGAACACCGTGGCGTCGGACCCACAACGCGGCCAGCGCAACACCCACAGCGACAACGGCGGCACGAAGCCCAGCGGCAGCGGCACGGGCAGCGGCACGGGCCCCGTGGAGGACCGTAAGCCCGCCTCCGACGAGGCGCACAGCGCCTTCACGCCGCCGCTCGGCGTGCCGTACCCGCCGCTGCCCGAGGACGAGCACCCCACCTCCGAGTTCGCCCTGCCCGCGGGCCTGCGCCCGGAGCCGCCGGCCGAGCAGGAGGGTTCCGCGTTCGTACCGCCGGCCGGCACGACCACGGGCCAGACCCCGGTGGGCGCCACGGCGATGAGCCTGGCGTTCACGCCGCCGCACGGCATCCCCACGGTCAGCCTCACCAAGGAGGCGCCGTGGCAGGACCGGATGCGCACGATGCTGCGGATGCCGGTAGGCGAGCGGCCGGTCCCCGAGCGCCGGGAGCGGGGCGACGAGGAGCACGGTCCGGCCGTCCCCCGCGTCCTCGACCTGACCCTGCGTATCGGCGAGATCCTGCTCGCCGGTGGTGAGGGGGCGGAGGACGTCGAGGCGGCGATGTTCGGTGTGGCGCACGCCTACGGGCTGGAGCGGGTCGAGCCGACCGTCACCTTCACGCTGCTGTCGATCTCGTACCAGCCGTCGCTGGTCGACGACCCGGTCACGGCCAGCCGGACGGTGCGGCGGCGCGGGGTGGACTACAACCGGCTGTCCGCGGTGTTCCGGCTGGTCGACGAGATCACCTCCGAGGGGATCACCCTGGAGGAGGCGTACCGCGGGCTGGCCGAGATCCGCCGTAACCGGCACCCGTACCCCAGCTGGGCGCTGACGGTGGCCTCCGGGCTGCTGTCCGGTGCGGCGTCGATGCTGGTCGGCGGCGGGTCGCTGGTGTTCCTCGCGGCGGCGGTGGGCTCGATGCTCGGTGACCGGCTGGCGTGGCTGGCGTCCGGGCGCGGGCTGCCGGAGTTCTACCAGTTCGTGGTGGCGGCGATGCCGCCGGCCGCGGTGGGTCTGGCCTTCGGGCTGGCGCACTCCAGCGTGCAGGCGTCCGCGGTGATCACCGGTGGGCTGTTCGCGCTGATCCCGGGGCGGGCGCTGGTCGCCGGGGTGCACGACGGGCTGACCGGCTACTACATCACCGCGGCGGCCCGGCTGCTGGAGGTCGGCTATCTGATCGTCGGCATCGTGGTCGGTGTGCTGAGCGTGCTCTACATCGGGTTGCAGGTGAATCCGGGCCTGAAGCGGCTCAATCCGGAGCAGGCGCTGGGGGCGTACAACGAGCCGCTGGTGCAGACGCTGGCGGCGATGCTGCTGGCGCTGGCGTTCTGTGTGCTGCTTCAGCAGGAACGTCACACCGTGGCGTTCGCGACGCTGAACGGCGGGGTGGCGTGGGTGGTGTACGGCGCGCTCGCCAATGTCGCCGGGATAAACCCGGTGCCGGCCACCGCCATCGCGGCGGGTCTGGTGGGCCTGTTCGGGCAGTTGCTGTCCCGGTACCGGTACGCGTCCGCGCTGCCGTACGTGACCGCCGCGATCGGCCCGCTGCTGCCCGGTAGCGCCACGTACTTCGGGCTGCTCAACTTCGCCCAGGGGCATCTGCCGCAGGGCCTGACGTCGCTGGTGCAGGCGGCGTCGCTGGCGCTGGCCATCGCGGTGGGCGTCAATCTCGGTTCCGAGGTGGCCCGGCTGTTCCTGCGGGCGCCCGGGTTGCTGGAGGCGGGCGCCGGGCGCCGCGCGGCCAAGCGGACCCGCGGGTTCTAGCGGGAGGCCGCCGCTCCGGGAAGGCGCCTTGGGGGGAGACACCCCTGGGGGTGTCTCCCCGGTCAGGCCGCGCTCGCGGCCGGCAGCGCACGCTTCGCGCGGCCGGTGAGTGCGGGCTTCGCGCCGTCGGTGAGTGCGGGCTTCTCGCTCTGGGCGAAGACGTAGAGGAGCGCCGGGTGGGTGGCGCCGAAGGCCAGCACGAAGCGGTTGAGCCCCATGAACTGCCCGATGCCCAGGTGGAAGAGGGACATCGAGCCGAGCCATGCCTTGGCCGCGGGCTTCGGCAGCACGAAGACCAGCGGGAAGCCGATCTCCGCGGCGACCGTTCCCCAGGTGATGAGCTTGCCGAGCATCGGGTACTTGTGCACGAGCTGGAAGATGCGCGGGTCGCCGTAGTTGTGCGTGCGGATGACTCCGCTGAACGCCTCGCCGCTGAGCCACACCGGGGACACGAGCTTGACGACGCCGGACGCCACGTAGGAGATGGTCGTCTCCAGGGCGAGTGCGCGCATGGCCACGTCGCGGGCCTTCTCGCCGTCCTTGAAGGTGCCGGTCGAGGCGAGGACGACGTTGATCACCTGCTGGAGCTGGTCGGCACCGTCCCCGCCGAAGGGGGTGTGCAGCCGTCCGGCCGCGCCCGTCACCGCGAGAACGGCGCTGCCGGCCGTGCGTACCCCGCGCTTGTGGCCCCAGATCAGCGTGGCGGCAGAAGCACCCGCCTGCACTCCGTAGAGGGCGACCGCCGCCTTCTTGGAGCTGAGGGCGCGGGTCAGCCGGGGAAATCGCTTGGCGAACTTGGGGCGCATGTTGGCCAACTGGCCGCTCAGCAATTCACCGTCTTCGAACTTACGCGTCTGGCTCAGCATTTCCAGTGCGGAGACCAGCGTACCCAGCGAAGCCACTCGGCGTGCCGTGACCTCGGGCGGAGCGCTGAGGAACATGGATGGGTGCTCCTGATGATGTGATGCGAGTACGGTGGAATGGGAAGCGGCGGCACGGTATGCGTATCGGGCGTACCGTGCCGCCGCGTCTTTGTTCAGCCGGGGCTATCGATGCCGGTCAGGCATCGCCTGCCGGTCGGCTCAGCCGTGCTGGACGTTGTGCGTGACCTGGTTCAGCGCGATGGCGGTCGCGCAGGTGACCGCGATGCCGGCCGAGACGGCCTCGGGGGTCGCGACGGTGGCCAGCGGGGTCATCATGGTCGGCGCAGCGTCGGAGCCGATACGGCCCGGCTTCACGTCCACCAGGTTGGTGTTGGCGAATTCAGCCACAACAGACATTACTGTCCTCTTTCTCTCAGAAATCTTGGAGCGAGTTCTCCAGCCGTTCGGCGGGAGGACGCGAACTCACGCGGTACAGGGGCTTCCGAGTGAGCTCGCAGCTTCCGGCCGAGGGGGTTGATCGGGCTCGCTATGCCGCCCGCGGGAATGCGGCCGTATCGGGGGTGGCGCCCTCGTGGGCGGCGTCGTCCAGCGGGAACTTCAGGGACACGAAGACCGGCTCGATCTCCCGGTCCCCGGGAGCCTTGAGGAACGACTGCATCAGCATGAACTGGCTGTGCGAGGCGCCCTCGGCGTGGGGCAGGTGACACTGGATGTAGCGGGAGAGCAGCCGGTAGCCGGACCCCAGCGTGACGAGGTGCAGCTCCGGTCCGAAGGCCACCGAGCGGCCGATGGTGTCCTGGCTCGCGTCGAACAGGGCCTTCGGGGAGCGGTTCCGGGCGTTCCAGGCCAGGGCGTACCACGGCCGGTCGCGGGTGATCTCTATTTCCTGCCACTCGCCGGGCTTGCCGTCGATGATGTCCCGGTAGAGGAGGTGGTTGTCCTTCACTCCGGGGTTGGGCCCGAAGAACCGCCAGTTGGGAACCGGTATCTGCCACCTTCCGCGCCGCAGGAGGTTGTCGAAGCGGTTCTCGGGCAGCTGTCCCGCCGCCGTCGCCACCAGCCAGGCGGCGAGCGATGCGGTGACGGCGACCGTCTTCACGCGTTCCGTGTTCACCTTCACGATCACGCCAGCTCCTCTTCGCGTTCCGCGGCGCGCCCGGCGGCCGGGCGCTTCTCGGCGGACTTCGGCCGCTCCGGGCCGGTCCCGGTGGGCGGTTCGCCGGCGATCACCTCCGCCACCTGTTCGGCGTGCGCCGGCACCGCGAGCACGGACTCGTGGTCCGAGCCGTCGATGAAGTGGTGCCGGGACCGGTCCGAGATGGCGACCAGCCTGGCCTGGACCGCGTGGTGGGTGGCGTTGTCCCCGACGTTCTCCTCCGCCGTGACGACGGTCAACGGGCAGTCCAGGTCGGTCAGTTCCGGAAAGGTCATGGCGTCCCGGTACTCCTGGCGGGCGGTGGCCCAGGCGCGGGGGGTCGTCATGAACGCCGCGTAGCTCCGGTTGATCTCCGGGCGGTACTGCTTGTTCACGTTCTTCGCCGGGCGGAAGGCCGAAAGGCCGGCCCAGGCGTAGATCTGCTCCATCACCAGTGACTGGCGGGCCCACCGGTCGACGTTGGTACGGCGGGAGTGGCGCAGGCTGGTCACTTCGGTGGCGTCGATCATGACCACCGCGGTCACGCCCTTCAGCGCGCCCGGATGGCGCGATGCGTAGGCCGCGACGAAGTATCCGCCCAGGGAGTGGCCCGCCAGGACGACCGGGAGGTCAGGGATGTAGGTGTCGCGCAATTCCTGCAGCAGCGTGAAGTGCCGCTGCAGGCCGTATTGCGTGACGGGGGTGCTGAGCCCGTAACCGGGACGGTTGAACCGCACATAGCCCATGTCCGCGGGAAGTGCGCCGCACACCCAGTCCCAGTATTCGTGGGGCGCACCCAGACCGTTGTCGAGCAGAACGACGCGCCGTGCCTGCGGCGGAATGTGGACGGCAACCTCGACGAGGCTGCCGTCCGGCCTCTCGTGCAGCAGGTAACGACGCGCACGCTCGCGCTTACCGGTGAATCGCGTTACTGCACCGGTCAGAAGGCTGGCGCCGGCCAGACCGGCCAGGCCGACGGCGAATTGGCGCTCAAGAGACGCCACATTCCCCTCCCCCGTGATTCGAAGTGGCTGTTGTCGAGAAACCTAACACGCGGTTCCCGGATAAAATAACGAGTTAATTGACTCGATGTGCGGGGTGAGTTCTCCCGCGGGGCAGCGGAACACGGGTCCCTGCGCTCCGGGTGTGCTTCCGGAGTTCCATGTAAAGCTCGCCTATCGTGGCCTTCAGGTTGGCGATCTCTTGGGTGAGTTCGGCTACCCGGGAGGCATTTTCGGAGGTCTTACCACTCTCGCCGGCGAGGCCATTGCGGCCTCCCTCAATAAACTGCCGGCGCCAGTTCGAGACGGACTGCTCGGAGACCCCGGCCTCGCGAGCTGCTTCTGCTGCGGTCAGTTCACCGGTCACCACTCTCAGTACGAGAGCGAATTTCTTGTCTGCCGGCAATATCGGAGGACGTCCCACGTGCAACCCTCTTTCGTCATCCGTTTTCTGGGTGCTTTTCCCTCAGGGCTTGACGTAACAGCAGATGAACATCGGGGCGCGCTCGCTGTAGGGGCTGCCGTCCCAGTGCGCCAGGTGGGATTCGGGGGTGAGGCCGGCCGCGCGGGCGTAGCCGTCGATGTCCTCCGGCGTGGTCAGCCGGGTGAGTTCGGAACCGACCCGGGTGGTGCCGTCGGCCTGGTAGAGGATGTGGGAGCAGTGCCACCGGTCGCCGTCGAGCAGCGTGGAATGGGTCTGCACACCGGTGCCGGGCTCCGGGTAGGGCACGAAGTAGGTGGTGCGGCTGAGTCCTTCGTGCATGGCCAGGACCGGCGGCTTGTTGTGCGTCTCGATGACGAGCCGGCCGCCGGGGGCGAGGAGATCGGCCGCGCGCCGGACGGCCTGCTGCTGGTCCTCGGGAGTGGTGAGCACCGAAAGCGTGGCGCAGACGCAATACACCAGGGCGTAGCGGGATTCCGAGGTGTAGGTGCGGATGTCGCCGTGCACGGCGGTGACGTCCCCGGTGCCGTCCTTCAGCTTGGTGCGGAGCGCGTCCAGCATCTCGGGCGAGGAGTCGACGCCCGTTACATGGCCGATCTTTTCGGAGAGCGGGAGGGCAATCCGTCCCGTGCCGACGCCGAACTCGAGGGTTCTCCCCTCGGGATCGGGATGGAGGGCCGCCAGCCCCTCGACCGCTGCGGCGGTAATCGCGTCGTCCGGGATCAGCCGGTCGTACCAGCCGGCGAACTGACGCCCGTAGCCTATGTCCTGGACCCCGTTTTCCACCCGAGCTTCCCCTCTCTTTTGCCCCCACTGTCGATGCCCGGGGAACGTCAAGAAGACGAAGAGCGAGGCAAGGCGCGATACGTCACCGACGGGCGGCCGGGCGGAAGAACCGCAGCCGTCTGCATGGTTGGTCAGACCCGCAGCTGATGCCGATCCTGTGATGACGCGTCAACGAAGAGTGGGGGGAGTAACTTTACAACGCACAATATCAGCCACGTCTGCGGGGTGGCAATCGATTAAGTGGCGCAATCCCCATGCCCGCAACGGCCGTTGGGGGTGGTTGACGGTGAAACAGATGAGTGTTCCTGCATTAGTGGGCAGCGCTGAATTGGCGCGGTGCCGGGGAGAGTGACACGTCGGCTGCGTTGCGTATACCGAAACAATGCCGAAGCGCGGAGAGCGCTGCGAAATAGCCGGACATGCCGTGCACACCGGGCCCCGGCGGGGTGGCCGAGGAGCACAGGAAGACGCCGGGCAGCGGCGTGCGGCAGGGGTCGAGGCGCGGCACGGGCCGGGCGATGCTCCGGTACAGCGTCATCGCGCCGGTGCCGATGTCCCCGCCCACGTAATTGGGGTTGTAGGTCTCGTACGACGCGGCCGGCATCGAGCGGTGCGCGAGGACGGTGTCCCCGAAACCCGGGGCGTAGCGCTCGATGCGGGCCCGCACCAGCTCGAACGGGTCGGTGGGATCGCCGTTCGGGACGTGTGCGTACGCCCACACCGGGCGCTTGCCGGGCAGTGCGCGCCCCGGATCGGTCGCCGCCGGGTCCACGACGAGGACGAACGGCTCCCGGGTCCGGATCCGGCGGGCGGCCGCCGTCTCCTGCCGGACGATCTCGGCGCGGGTGCCGCCCAGATGCACCGAGCCGGCCCGGCCGACCGCGGGGTCGGCCCAGGGGATCGGCTCCGAGACCAGGAAGTCGACCTTGGCGGCGCCCGGGCCGTAACGGAAACGCGCCAGGGCGCGCGCGTAGGAAGGGGGCAGCCGGTCACCGGCGAGCGCCAGGAAGTTCTTGGGACTGGTGTCGAGCAACACCGCCCGTGCGCCGCCGAGTTGGGACAGGTCGGTGACCTCCTGTCCGGTGTGGAAGACGCCGCCGTGCGCGGTGATGTCGGCGGCCAGCACCTCGGCGATGCGGGCGCTGCCGCCGCGGGGAAGCGGCCAGCCCGTGCCGTGCGCGAGGTGGCCCAGGAGCATCGCCACCGCGCCGCCCGCCGGACTCGGCAGCCGGCCGACCGCATGGGCGGCGACGCCGGTGAGCAGGGCGGCCGCCTCCTCACCGCGGAAGTACCTCGCGCCGAGCCCGGTGCCGTGCACCGCCACCCGGCTCGCCAGCAGCAGGGCCGCCGCGGGGTCCCGCGGCAGCCGGCGCTGCCCGTTCATGATCAGGTCGACGATGCCTTCGCTGTGCTCCACCAGGGGCGCCATCAGCCGCCGCCAGCGCGGGCCGTCGGGGCCGAGGTGGGCACAGGTGTCCGCCAGCGACCGGTACGCCAGCGCCGCGCGGCCCCCGTCGAGCGGATGGGCGTAGGCGATCTCGGGCTGCAGCAGCTCGACGCCGCGTTCCGCCAGGCCGAACGCCCGGAAGAACGGGGAGGCGGCGGCCATCGGGTGGACGGCGGAGCACAGGTCGTGCCGCACGCCGCTGTCGAAGAGGGCAGCGGTGCGCAGCCCGCCGCCGATGGTGTCGGCCCGTTCGTACAGCGCCACCCGCAGGCCGGCGCGGGCCAGCACCACGCCGGCCGCCAGTCCGTTGGGGCCGGTGCCCACGATGGCCACGTCGGTGCCGTTCACCACTGTTCGTCGCTCCTGATCGGACGGAGCCGGATGGTCTGCTCGTTGAGGGTGGCCGGCGGGAGCCCGCCGAAGGCCAGGGAGAGGGAGAGCGTGGTCTCCGTGTCGCGGGGGGCCGCGTGGTCCGGGTACCGGGCCGGGGCAGGGGCCGGGGCCTGGGCGCGGACGCCGGAGTCGGCGTGCAGCTGGGAGCCGGCCAGCCGCCGGTAGAGCGCATCGCGCGTCATCAGGTCCTGGTGCCGGCCGGTGGCCCGGACCCGGCCGTCCTCCAGCACCACGATCTGCTCGGCGTCGATCACCGTGGAGATCCGGTGGGCGATGGCGATGACCGCGCAGTGCCGGGAGACCCGCTGCAGGACCTCGCGGAAGTCCCGTTCGGAGTCGGAGTCGAGGTGGGAGGTGGCCTCGTCCAGCAGCATGACCGCCGGCTTCTGCAGCAACGTCCGAGCGATGCACAGGCGTTGGCGCTGGCCGCCGGACAACCCGGCGCCCTGATCGCCGAGTTCGGTGTCGAGGCCCTGCGGGAGCTTGGCGACCACCTTGCCGAGGCCGGCCATCTCCACCGCCTGCCGGATGTCGTCCTCACCGGCGTCGGGGCTGGCGTAGGTCAGGTTCTCCCGGAGGGTGCCGCGCAGCGCCGCGCTGTCCTGCTGGACGTAACCGACCAGCCCGCGCAGGGCGTCGAGGGGCAGCGCCTCGATGTTCCGCCCGCCGACCAGGATGCTGCCGCCGCTCGCCGGATAGAAGCGTTCGATCAGCTGGAACAGGGTGGTCTTGCCCGCGCCGGACGGCCCGACGACGGCGGTGAGCCCGCGCGCCGGGACGCTGAGCGAGACGCCGTGCAGCACCGGGGCCCGGTCGCCCTGGTCCCCGCGCTCGTAGCCGAAGCGGACGTCGCGGAACTCGACCGCCGCCCGGCCGTGGGCCGGCAGCACCAACGGCGCGGCGGGCCCGGCAGCCGCCGCCCCGCCGCCCTCCTGGGGCATGGCGGCCAGCTCGTCGACCTTCTGGATGGCGGCCCGGCCCTGGACGAACTGGCCCACCGCCATGAAGAACATCACCAGCGGGGACACCAGTTGGAACAGGTACATGATGAACGTGGTCAGGGCGGCCATGGTCATCTCGCCGCGGGCCACCCAGGCCATGCCGACACCGACGACGACGGCCAGCGCGCCCTGCGTGCCGACGTTCATGGACGGCGTCAGCAGGGCGCCGTAGGCGGTGCCGCGGATGCCCGAGAGCCGGGCCCGGCCGGCCAGCTCGCCGATGCGGTCGGCCTCACGGGACTCGGCGCGGGACGCCTTGACCGTGGGCAGGGCGGAGAGCACGCGCTGGACGGCGGTGCCGAACGCGCCGATGTCGTCGCGGTTCTCCAGCGCCACCTTGCGCAGTTTCCGGGCGAGCAGGAGGGAGACGACGCTGGCGGCGCCGAGGCAGGCCAGCGTGATGACCATCAGCCCCGCGTCGATGCAGAACATCAGCACCACGCCGCCCAGCACCGTGACGCCACTGGTGATCAGCTGGGTCAGGCTCTGCGAAAGGGCGATCTTCACCAGTGAGGTATCGGTGACGGTGCGGGTGAAGATATCGCCCTGCGGGCGTTTCCCGAATGCGGTGAGATCGGCGCGCAGCAGACGTTCGGTCAGCAGCCGGCGGACATCGAAGACGATGTTCTCCCCGGCCCGGCCGAT
Source organism: Streptomyces sp. NPDC059649 (assembly GCF_042734445.1). Classification (NCBI taxonomy): domain Bacteria; kingdom Bacillati; phylum Actinomycetota; class Actinomycetes; order Kitasatosporales; family Streptomycetaceae; genus Streptomyces; species Streptomyces sp. NPDC059649. The sequence continues at coordinate 3,040 of NZ_JBHWDV010000102.1, read as the reverse complement.
GACATAGGCCTGGAGCGAGGTGAGCAGCGCGCCGGCGCAGAAAAGGGTGACGAGCCAGGTGATGGGGGCGCCGAGTGATTCGCCGCGGCCGGCGGCCTCGATCAGCCGGCCGATGGCCACCGGCTGGGTGAGCGAGGCGGCCACCCCCGCCAGCCCCAGTGCCACGCCTGCGACCAGCAGCGCCGTGTGCTGTCGGAATACCGTGGCGACCAGTCCGGCGCGTTTGGTCCTGCCCCTCTGGCTTGCGCGGCCCACGCGATCTGCCATGAGTGCTCCCCCCGCTTTGACGACGGTCACGCCGTGCGCGACCGAGAGAACCGCCTTGCCTATTGGGGTGCTCTCGTCAAGGTGGCGAAGCTAGCATCGCCGCGCGCTGTCAAGTTATGGGTTAATTGGCCGCCGGAAGCGGGCTCCGCGGAATAGGCGGGGCCTGTGCGCAGCCGCCGTAAGTTAATTTATCTGCCGCTTACTTGGCGGCGCTCACGGGGCGGCCGGGTGCGGCACCCAAACTTTACTCATTGCTTCCCGCTTTTTACCGAGAACGGGAATTTCTCCGGCCGTCGCGCGCACGCGGGCCGGCACAAACGTCCCGGCGCAAACGTCCCGGCGCAAACGGACGACGGGCGGCACCCGGATGGATGCCGCCCGTTCGCGTACGAAAAATCACCGGGCGCGAAGCTGCGCCCGGGCCCTCGGAATCAGTGCCCGTGCGCCTCGGCGCGCTTGTACGAGGCCTCGATCTCGGCCTCGGCGTCCGCACGGCCGACCCAGTTGGCACCCTCGACGGACTTGCCAGGCTCCAGGTCCTTGTAGACCTCGAAGAAGTGCTGGATCTCCAGGCGGTCGAACTCCGACACGTGGTGGATGTCCCGCAGGTGCTCCACGCGCGGGTCGGACGCCGGGACGCACAGCAGCTTGTCGTCGCCGCCGGCCTCGTCCGTCATCCGGAACATGCCGATGGCACGGCACTTGATGAGGCAGCCGGGGAAGGTCGGCTCATCCAGGATGACCAGGGCGTCCAGCGGGTCGCCGTCCTCGCCCAGGGTGTTCTCGACAAAGCCGTAGTCCGCCGGGTAGCTGGTCGAGGTGAAGAGTCGACGGTCCAGGCGGATCCGACCGGTCTCGTGGTCCACCTCGTACTTGTTCCGCGAACCCTTCGGGATCTCGATGGTGACGTCGAACTCCACGGGTGGCTCCTCCATGATCAACACATACGTCTGGTGATTAAGTGTCCCCCACGCAGGTGTGTGGTGGCGAAAGGGGCTGGTCCGAGGTGCCGGAGACCAGGAAATGGCAGGTCAGATGGCAGTCGGTGCAGCGTTCGGCGCAGCGCACCGCACGGCGGGCGGCCGACGCGGCCGGGCACTCGGCCCGTGCGGCGGCCGGCACCGTACGGCAGACCTGGCAGAACACCCCGCGGCACACCCAGCAGACCTGGCGGCTGACGGTGGTCTCCGCAGCAACCGGCCTGACGGTCGCGCTCGTCGCGGTGGCGGCGGCCGGCCCGTGGGACTCCGGTCAGCGTACGGCCGAGCGCGCCGAGGCGGCGGTGGTCGACGGATCCAGTGGCGAGCATCACGCCGCGAAGCCCGACCGTCCGGCGCCCAGCGCCGCGCCCGTCCTGCCCGCGCTCGGCGTCCGCGCCGCCGCGGGCACCGGCCGGGGCGCGGCACCCGTACCGACCGGCGCCGGGCTCGCCGACGCCCTCGCGCCGCTGCTCAAGGACCCGGCGCTGGGCCCGCTGCGCACCGCCTCCGTGGTGGACGTCGCGGCCGGCCGGGAGGTCTTCGGCTCCGGCCAGGACAAGGCCGCCATCCCGGCCTCCACGGTCAAGCTCGCCACCGCCGTCGCCGCGCTGTCCGCCCGCGGCCCGGAGCACCGCATCGACACCTCCGTCGTCACGGCCGGCAAGGACCGCATCGTCCTCGTCGGCGGCGGCGACCCCACGCTCACCGCCCGCGCCCCGCAGCCGACCACGGCCGAGCAGCCCGCCAACCTCCGCACCCTGGCCGACGCCACCGCCCGCGCGCTCAAGCGGCGCCACCTGACCACGGTGCACCTCGGGTACGACGCCTCCGCGTACTCGGGCCCGGTCGAGCACCCCATCGGCCCCAACGAGAACCTCGCCCCCGTCACGGCGCTGATGACCGACGAGGCCCGCCTCGACGACAGCGACCACGGCCCGGCGCCCCGCGACGCCGACCCGGCCGGGGCCACCGCCCGTACCTTCGCCGATCTCCTCCACGACCGCGGCATCACCGTCGACGGCAGCCCGGCGGGCACCAAGGCCCCCGCCCACGCCGAACGGCTGGCCGCCGTCCACTCCCTCCCGCTCTCCTCCCTCGTGGAGCGGATGCTCACCTACAGCGACAACGACATCGCCGAGGCGCTGGCCCGGCAGGCCGCCCTCGGCTCCGGCCGGCCGGCCAGCTTCGCCGGCGCCGCCACCGCCGTCCACCACGCCCTCGCCCGCCAGCACCTGCCGCTGGCCGACGCGGCCTTCAAGGACGGCAGCGGCCTGGACCGCGGCGACAAGGTGTCCGCAAAGCTGCTCTCCCGCCTCCTGCTGCAGGCCGCCGCGCCCGACCACCCGGCCCTGCGGTCCGTGGTCACCGGCCTCCCGGTGGCCGCCTTCACCGGCACCCTCAGCAACCGCTACACGGGCCAGAGCGCGGGCGCCGGCGCGGTCCGCGCCAAAACGGGCACGCTCACCGGCGTCAACACCCTCGCCGGCACGGTCGTCGACGCCGACGGCCGCCTGCTGGTCTTCTCCTTCATGACCACCGGCACCACGGATGCGCTCGGCGCGCAGCGGGCGCTGGACAACTTGGCTTCTGCGGTGGCCAATTGCGGGTGCCGCTAGTCGCCCACGTACCTGGCTTTCCCGCCGCGGGTGTTGCTCCGCCGTTGCGCGCTTTGCGGCGCCGCGGTTGTTTCTCGCCGTGGCGCCTGCGGCGGGCTGGGTTGTTGTTGGGTGCGGTGACGGTCCTCCGGGGCCGGTTGTGTGGACTGCTTCGCTTTACGTCCACACAACCGGCCC
>NZ_JBHWDV010000101.1:0-13539 GCF_042734445.1 Streptomyces sp. NPDC059649 | reverse complement strand
GAGTGGGTAGGAAGACGGTGGGTGGGGGTGGAGGTGGGGGAGGTCCCGTAGGGCGGGGGCGAACAGATCCCGTAGGGGACGCGAACGCCCCTTGCAGGCCTCAACACCGTGGGGGCGGGGAGGTATTCCGAAACCCCACGACACGAGGCGCTTTCTGGCCAACGCCCGCCCCCACCGACCTCTCACCCCCCACCCACGGGAGGGGACAGACCGGAGGACGAAGTCTGTAGGGCTGTCACCGCACCCGACACACAAACGCCCGCCGCCAGGCGCAACGGCGAACAAGCCCCACGGCGGGACAGACGACAACGTACGAGGCGCCGCAAAGCGGCAACGGCGAGACGACCCGCGGCGGGACGGCCAAGTACGTGGGAGGCGCCCCAAAGCGCGGCGGCGCGGCCGGAGGCGTAGGGGTCAGGCGGGCGTCCCGTATGGACCTCCGACCCCCCACCCCTGGTGCATCGCGTCGGCGAAGGCTGCTGCGAGGAGGTGTTCGCCGCGTTCGGAGGGGTGTGTGCCGTCGTACGTGGCGAGGTCGGTCTGCCAGCCCGCCGGCTCGGAGGCCAGGAGCAGCGGCGAGGCGGGGGTGGACAGGTCGGCGACGGCCTTGGCCAGCAGTTCGTTGAAGCGTGCGCACTCCGCGCCGAACGCCGGGTCCGCCGCCGCCCGTACGTTGGGGATGACCGGCATCAGCACCGCCCGTATGTGCGGTGCCGCCGCCCGCGCCGCGGCCACGAACTCCCGGACGTTCTCCGCGGTCTGCTCGGCGTCGGTGTAGAAGCCGAGGTCTATCAGCCCGAGCGAGACCAGCAGGGTGTCGGCGCGGTACCGGCGTACCGTCTCGCCGATCACCGGCGCCATGTGCAGCCAGCCCTCGCCCCAGCCGGCGAGGTGTCCGCGGGCGCGCTCGGGGAAGTCCGGGTCGCGGTAGGCGTGCGAGGTGGCGGCGTCCTCGGCCGGTTCGTGGAGCGTGTGGCGCGGCCCGACGATCCGGTACGGGCCGCCGAAGCAGGCGTTCAGGTGCTGCCACATCCGGTAGCGCCAGGTGAAATCGCCGGCGCTCCCGATCGTCATCGAGTCGCCGACGAACATGATCCTCATCCGGCCATGATGTCCGAGAACCTCTACCGCCCGGTACGTGACGCTGGCCACGCCCCGTACGCGACACAGCGACGGCGCGACACAGCGACAGCGCGACACCGACCTACGGAGGTCTGAGCAGCCCAACCAGACCTCCCCGGCCCAGCCAGCCCTACCGGCCCAGCCCTCCCCACCAGCCCAGCCCACCCGGCCTCCCCTCCCGGCCTCCCTCCCAGCTCCCGCCCCGGCCCCGCGCAGCGGATCGCCGAGGATGGCAGTCTGTGCCCATGCGTTCGCTTCTGTGCGCGGCCGGTGCCGCGGGAGCCTTGTGGGTGGGGGCGGTGGCGGTGGTGCCGGCCGCCGCCGATGAGCCGGACGGCTTCACGATCGGTGATCCGCGGATCACCGAGTCCAGCGGGCTGGTCGCCAGCCGCGCGCACCCCGGCATCTACTGGACCCACAACGACAGCGACGACGGCCCGCACGTCTATGCCGTGGACGGCCGGACGGGACGCACCGTCGCCAGGATCACCCTGCGGGGTATCGGGGCGCCACGGGACGTCGAGGCGATCTCGCTCGGCCCGGACGGTGACCTCTACCTCGGCGACATCGGCGACAACCTCGGCGGCAGCTGGAACCACGTCTGGATCTACCGCTTCCCCGAGCCGAAGCGCCTGCGGGACGCGACGGTCACCGCCACCCAGTACACCGTGAAGTACGCCGACGGGCCGCGGGACGCCGAGGCGTTGATGGTGCATCCCCGGACCGGCCGGGTCTACATCGCCAGCAAGAAGCAGGACGGCACCGGTGCGCTCTACGAGGGTCCGCGGCGCCTCACCTCGTCGGGTACCAACACCTTCCGCAAGGTCGCGCCGGCCGAACTGTGGGTGACGGACGGTGCGTTCTCGCCCGACGGCACCCGGCTGGTCCTGCGCGGCTACTTCGGCGCGCGGATCTTCCGCTGGGCGAACGGCCGTCCCGAGGACCTCGGCAGCGTGGGAGTGCCGATCCAGCAGCAGGGCGAATCGGTCACCTTCACCCCCGACGGCCGGACGCTGATGTACGGCTCGGAGGGCCAGGACAGCGAGGTCACACCGGTCGGTCTGAGCGGCCGGCAGCTGCCGGACTCGGCCCGGGCGGGTGACGGGGAGGACGGCGGGGAGGACGGCAGCGGGTCGGGCAACTCCGCTTCAGGCAGGGGGAGTTCGGGAGAGAAGGGGCTGGAGCCGAGCTATGCCAAGGGGGCGCTGGTGCTCGCGGTGGCGACGGCTCTGGTCGTGGTGGTACGCAGGTTGCTGCGGCGGCGTTCGTGACCGCGGCGCCTAGGAGGAGCCGTCCGGCGCCGGACGCAGTTCGTAATGGAGGGTCCGCTCCCGCTTCAGGCGGTGCAGCAGGGGCACCCACAGGCCGTGGATGAGCGGGTATTTCCGGGTCAGGGAGCGTTCGGCGCGGCGGTATTCGCGGGTCTGCGGGTCCAGCAGCCGTACCCGGGCCTTAATGGTGGGGCCGGTGGGGTGGCCGCGCCAGGTGCAGGCGCAGATCTCCACGTCCGGGAAGTTCCGCATCCGTTTGGCCTTGCCGGCGCTGCCGTAGGTGCGGAAGTAGGCGTGGTCCCCGTCGACGGCGAGGTTGACCGGGGTGCCGACGCCGGTGCCGTCCCGCTTGTACGTGGTCAGCAGGACCGCCCCTTGCCGCTCGAAGGGGGCGAGGCCGGGGGTCGGGGGAATCGTCATGCCCCCATACAGGCATATCCGGGCGGGTTTCGTCACTCCGCGATGCGGCCGTACGGGTGGTGTTCCTGCGGCGCGTACGGGTGGTGTTCCGGTGGCGCGTACGGGTGGTGTTCCGGTGGCGCGTACGGGTGGTGTTTCGGCGGCACGTACGGGTGGAGTTTCGGTGGCGCGTACGGGTGGTGTTTCGGCGGCACGTACGGGTGGAGTTTCGGTGGCGCGTAGGGGTGGGCGTGCGGCCGGCCGCCGCATGTCGCGACGGCCCCGGCGGTCGCCCGCCGGGGCCGTCGTGTCGTGCGGCGCGGAGCCCGTCGTCTACAGCTGGCCGATGACGTAGTCGATGCAGGCCGTCAGGGCCTCGACGTCCGACGGCTCGATCGCCGGGAACATCGCGATCCGCAGCTGGTTGCGGCCGAGCTTGCGGTAGGGCTCGGTGTCGACGATGCCGTTGGCGCGCAGGACCTTGGCGACGGCGGCGGCGTCGACCTCGTCGGTGAAGTCGATCGTGCCGATGACCTGGGAGCGCTTGGCCGGGTCGGTGACGAACGGGGTGGCGTACTTGGCGTCCTCGGCCCAGCCGTAGAGGGTGCGCGAGGAGGTGGCGGTGCGGCGGACCGCCCAGTCCAGGCCGCCCTGGCCGTTGATCCACTCCAGCTGCTCGTTGAGCAGGAAGAGGGTGGACAGCGCCGGGGTGTTGTACGTCTGGTTCTTGCGGGAGTTGTCGATCGCCGTGGGCAGCGAGAAGAACTCCGGGACGTGGCGGCCGGAGGCGTGGATCCGCTCGGCGCGCTCGATGGCGGCCGGGGAGAACACGCCGATCCACAGGCCGCCGTCGGAGGCGAAGGACTTCTGCGGGGCGAAGTAGTAGACGTCGGTCTCGGAGACGTCCACCGGGAGGCCGCCGGCGCCGGAGGTGGCGTCGACCAGGACCAGGGCGCCCTCGTCGGCGCCCGCGACCCGCTTGATGGGGGCGGCGACACCGGTCGAGGTCTCGTTGTGGGTGAAGCCGTAGACGTCCACGCCCTGCTCGGCCGACGGCTCCGGGTGGCTGCCCGGGTCGGCGGAGATGACGGTGGGCTCGTCCAGCCACGGCGCCAGCTTGGCGGCCTTGGCGAACTTGGAGGAGAACTCACCGAAGGAGAGGTGCTGGGACTTGCGCTCGATGAGGCCGTGCGTCGCGATGTCCCAGAAGGCGGTCGAGCCGCCGTTGCCGAGGACGACCTCGTAGCCGTCGGGGAGCTGGAAGAGGTCGCGCACGCCGTCGCGCACCTTGCCGACCAGGTTCTTGACCGGCGCCTGGCGGTGGGACGTGCCGAGAAGGGAGCTGCCGGTGGCGGCCAGGGCGGCCAGCGCCTCCGTACGCACCTTGGAGGGGCCCGCGCCGAAGCGTCCGTCGGCGGGCTTGATGTCAGCGGGAATCTGGATATCAGCCACGGAGGAAGCCTAATCCGTCACCGTGCGCGGTCCGGCCGCGCGTCCAGACGGTGAGACGACGGCGCGTCGTCCGTGGACAGGCCGCCGGAGGGCGCGGGGGCGCGGGGTGCCGGGGCGGTGGGGGTACCCGAGCGGCCGGGGGCTACGGGGGCAGCGGTCGGGCGGTGGGCGTGGGGCGTGGGGGGCTGCGCAGGCGACGGCCGTGCGGCTACCCGGGCGGCGGTCGGGCGGTGGGCGTGAGGCGTGGGACGTGGGGCGCGCAGGCGACGGCCGTGCGGTTACCCGGGCGGACCTGGCGCTACCCGGGCGGCGGGTCCGCCGCGTACAGCGCGCTGATGCCGGCCGCGGCCTCGGCCAGCACCCGGCGGGCCTCGGGCGGGTCGAGGACCTCCAGGGAGTCGCCGAACTGCAGGAGTTGCCGTACGGCGGGCAGCACGGGGTAGGCCACCTCGATGACGGCCCACTCCTCGTCCCGGCCCCCGGCCCCGTGCCCGAGACCGTTTCCGTCCCTTTCCCCCTCCCCCTCCCCCTCCCCATTCCCGTTCCCGTCCCCGTGCCCGTCCACGTCCCCGTGGCCATCCCCGTCCCCGCCCCCGTCACCCGTACGGGGCGGGCCGGTCAGTGCGCCGCCGAGGATCCGGACCGCGAGGTCCAGCCGGTCGCGGCGGATCCGGGCGGTCACCCGGACGTCCGCGGGCCGGTCCTCCACCTGGCGGCGCAGTTGCTGCCAGACCTCGGCCAGTTCCACGCCCGGCCGGCGCCGCACCGGGGCGTCGGTGACGACCGCGGAGGCCACCCGGTCGGCCCGGAACAGCTGCGGCCGGCCGCGCCGGTCCGCGACGAGGTACCAAATGCCGGCCTTCGCCACCAGCCCGTACGGGTCGACGGTGTACGTGCGCAGGCGGGTCTCGCCGCTGTGCCGGTAGCGGATCCGTAGCCGCAGGTCGGTGAAGACGGCGGTCTGCAGCGCGTCCAGGTCGGCCGCCGGGCGGGGGCCGCCGCGCCAGCGGTCCGGGTCGACGAGGATGCGGCGGCCGGTGAGTTCCGCGGCCGGCCGGTGCGGGGCGGGCAGCGCCGCCATCACCTTGCGCAGCGCAGAGCCGAGCGCCTCGTCCAGCCCGAGGGCGGTGTGCGCGCCCTGCGCGGCCAGGACGAACAGGGCGCGCGCCTCGTCGGTGGTCATCCCCGTGACGTCGGTGCGGAAGCCGGGCAGCAGGGCGATGCCGCCGTGCCGGCCGCGCTCGGCGTAGACCGGCACACCGGCCGCGGACAGGGCCTCGACGTCGCGGTAGACGGTGCGCGGGGAGACCTCCAGCCGCTCGGCGAGCTCTCTGGCCGGGACCCGGCCGCGGGTCTGGAGCAGCAGCAGGATCGACAGCAGACGGTCCGACTTCACACCCCGATTTATATATGACGGCGGATGTCAACTTATGCCGCGAGAGTGCGGGGCATGGAGATCAACGACCTCGCCCCGCGGCCCGCCGCCCCCGCCCCCACCGCGCTCGACACCGCCGCCCTGGCCCGGGCGGTCCGCGGGCCCGTCCTGCTCCCCGGTGACGACGGGTACGACGCCGAGCGCACCGGCTTCCAGCTGGCGCGTCCGCACCGGCCGGCCGTCATCGTCGGGGCGGCGCACGCCGACGATGTGGTCGCGGCGGTGCGGTTCGCCGGTGCGCACGGCCTGCCGGTCGCCGTCCAGGCCACCGGGCACGGCCTCGCCGCCGGTACCGACGGCGGGCTGCTGATCACCACCGGGCGGATGGCCGGGGTCACGGTCGATCCGGTGGCGCGCACCGCGCGGGTCGGGGCGGGCGCCGTCTGGGGCCAGGTCGTCGAGGCGGCCACCCCGCACGGGCTCGCGCCGCTCAACGGCTCGTCACCGGGTGTCGGCGTCGTCTCGTACACCCTCGGAGGCGGGGTGGGTGTCCTGGCCCGCACCTACGGCTACGCCGCCGACCAGGTCCGCGCCGTCGACCTGGTCACCGCCGACGGGCGGCTGCGCCACCTCACCGCCGAGCGGGATCCCGAGCTGTTCGGGGCGCTGCTCGGCGGCGGGCACGGCCTGGGCGTGGTCACCGCGATGGAGTTCGCGCTGCTGCCGGTGGCCCGGCTCTACGGCGGTCAGCTGGTCTTCGGCGCCGAGCACCTCGAGGAGGTACTGGCCGCGTATCTGCGCTGGACCCGGACCGTCCCGGACGAGCTGACCTCCTCCCTCGCCCTGATCGCCTACCCCGATCTGCCGCAGCTGCCGGAGCGGCTGCGCGGCCGCCACCTCGTCCACGTCCGCATCGCGTACACGGGCAGTGCGGAGCGCGGCGGGCAACTGGTCGCGCCGCTGCGGGCGGTGGGCCCGCGGGTCGGCGACGACCTGCGGGAGATGCCGTACGCCCAGTCGCACACCGTCCACCGCGACCCCAGCGACCCGCACGCCTACGACGGCGACAACGCGCTGCTCAGCGACCTGGACGCGGCCGCGCTGGTCCGGGTGGCACGGCTCGCCGGGCCGGCCGCGCCGACCATGTGCGTGGTCCAGCTCAACCATCTCGGCGGCGCCATGGCCACCCCGTCCGGCCCCGGCACCGTCGGCCACCGCTCCGCCCGTTACGCACTGCGTCTCCTCTCGCCGCTCCAGGGCGACGACCTCGGGACCGTGCGGGCCCTGCACGCCGAGGCGCTGGCCGCGGTCGAACCCTGGCGGCTCGGCCGGAGCGTGAACTTCCTCTTCGGCCGCCACGGGGAGCGGCCGGACGCCGCCGAGGTCGCCCGCAGCGTCCACGACGCCGAGGCGCACCGCCGGCTCGCCGCCCTCAAGTCCCGCCTGGACCCGCGCGACCTGTTCCGCTTCCACCCGGCCGCGGCCGCCACGCCCGGCCCCGCACCGGCCGTCGCATGACCGGGCCCCAGTGGGCAGGCTGGAGACATGGCTGAGCGCACGCAGACGGAGCAGGCGGAGCTGGCGCGGGAACTGTCGGCCGCGGTGCGGGGGGAGGTCTCGTTCACCGCGGCGGACCGGGCGCTGATGACGATGGACGCGTCCAACTACCGTCGGGTGCCGCAGGCGGTGGTGGCCCCCAGGGACGCCGATGATGTCGCCGCGGCACTACGGGTGTGCCGGGAGCACGGGGTGCCCGTGGTGCCGCGCGGCGGCGGGACCAGCATCGCCGGGCAGGCCACCGGCGTCGGCGTGGTCCTGGACTTCACCCGCCATATGCGGCGGATCGTTTCCCTGGACCCCGCGGCGGCAACCGCCGTCGTTCAGCCCGGCGTGGTCCTCGACGACCTGCGGGCGGCGGCCGGCGCCCACGGGCTGACCTTCGGCCCCGATCCGTCCACGCACAGCCGCTGCACCCTCGGCGGCATGATCGGCAACAATGCCTGCGGCTCGCACTCGGTCGCCTGGGGCACCACCGCCGACAACGTCCGCGAACTGACCCTGCTCACCTACGGCGGCGAGGGCGTACGGGCCGGCCGCGGCAGCGACACCACCGGCGCCCCCACCGGCCTCCCGCCGCGCCTGCGGGACGGTGTGAAGGCCCTCGTCGACCGTCAACTGGCCCTGCTGCGCACCGGATACCCCGACCTCCCCCGCCGTATCTCCGGTTACGCCCTGGACGCGCTGCTGCCGGAACGGGGTACCGACCTGGCCCGCGCCCTCACCGGCAGCGAGGGCACCCTCGGCGTGCTGACCGAGGCGACCGTGCGGCTGGTGGAAACCCCTGCGGCCCGGGCGCTCGCCGTCGTCGGCTACCCCGACGAGAGCGCCGCCGCCGAGGCCGCCCACACCCTCCTCGTCCACCGTCCGCTGACCGTCGAGGGCATGGCCGCCGATCTGGTGGGCGACGCGGCCGGGCTGCCCCGGGGCGGCGCCTGGCTGTTCGTGGAGATGGGCGGTACCAGTCCCGCGGAGGCGGCCGCCCGCGCCGAGGCGCTCTGCCGGGCGGCGGCCGCGGACGGCAGCACCGGCCACACCCTCGTCACCGACCCGGCCGGCCGGCGGACGCTGTGGCGGATCCGCGAGGACGCCTCCGGGACCGCGACCCGCCTGCCGGACGGCTCGGAGGCGTGGCCCGGCTGGGAGGACTGTGCCGTACCGCCCGCCCAACTCGGCCCCTATCTGCGCGACTTCCGGTCCCTCCTGGCGCAGCACGGTTTGCGCGGCACCCCCTACGGCCACTTCGGCGACGGCTGCATCCACGTCCGCATCGACTTCGACCTGCTCACCCCGCCCGGCATCCGCCGCTTCCGCGCCTTCTCGCACGACCTGGCGGAACTCGTCGTCGCCCACGGCGGCTCGCTCTCCGGCGAACACGGCGACGGCCAGGCCCGCGCCGAACTCCTCCCGAAGATGTACGGGCCCGAACTGGTCGGCGTGTTCGGCGAGTTCAAGACCCTCTGGGACCCGGCCGGCGGCCTCAACCCCGGCATGCTGGTCCGCCCCGCCCGGCTCGACGACAACCTCCGCTTCGCCCCGCTCCCCAGGAACCCGGTCCCGGTCACCTTCGGCTACCCGCACGACAACGGCGACTTCACGGCCGCCGTCCGCCGCTGCGTGGGCGTCGCCAAATGCCGTAACGCGGCAAGCAGCCCCGGCTCCCCGGACGTCATGTGCCCGTCCTTCCGCGCCACCGGCGAGGAGCAGCACTCCACCCGCGGCCGGGCCCGGCTCCTGCACGAGATGCTCGCCGGCGAGGTGATCACCGACGGCTGGCGGTCCACCGAGGTGCGCGACGCCCTCGACCTGTGCCTCTCCTGCAAGGGCTGCCGCAGCGACTGCCCGGTCGGCGTCGACATGGCCACGTACAAGGCGGAATTCCTGCACCACCACTACGAGGGCCGGCTCCGCCCCGCCGCCCACTACACCCTCGGCCGACTCCCCCAGTGGCTGCGCCTCGCCGCCCCCGTCGCCCCCGCCGTCAACGCCCTGGCCCGCACCCCGCTGGCCGCCGTGGCCACCCGCCTGGCCGGCCTGACTCCTGAACGTCCGCTGCCGGCACTGGCCACGGAGACCTTCAGCAAGTGGTGGTGGGAGCGGCGGCGGTCCGCGGGCGCCGCAGGGGCCGCGAGGGCGGCGGGCTCCGTGCGCGACACGTCAGCCGGTCACACCGTCGTCCTCTGGCCCGACACCTTCACCAACCACCTCTCCCCCCAGGTCGGCCGGGCCGCCGTCCAGGTCCTCGAAGCCGCCGGTCTGCGCCCGTTCCTCCCCCCGACGGCCCCCCTCCGCCCCGGCTTCCGGCTCCGCCGCCACCGCCCCTTGTGCTGTGGCCTGACCTACGTCTCCACCGGCCAGCTCGACGAGGCGCGCCAGGTCATGCGCCGCACCGTCGACGCCCTGTCCCCCCTCCTGCGCCCCGGCCGCCCCCTCGTCGTCCTCGAACCGAGCTGCGCCGCGGCCCTGCGCACCGACCTCCCCGAGCTGCTCCCCGACGACCCCCGGGCCGGCCGGCTCGCCTCCGCCGTCCGCACCTTCGCCGAGACCCTGGAGGAGTACGCCCCCGCCTGGCAGCCGCCACGCCTCGACCGCCCGGTCGCCGGCCAGACCCACTGCCACCAGCACGCCGTCCTCGGCGACGCCGCGGACCGCCGGCTCCGCGCCCGCGCCGGCCTCACCGGCACCCTCTCCGGCGGCTGCTGCGGCCTGGCCGGCAACTTCGGCTACGAACGCGGCCACTACGAGGTGTCCGTGGCCTGCGCCGAGGAGCAACTGCTGCCTGCCGTACGGGAGGCCGCCCCCGGTACGGAGATCCTGGCGGACGGCTTCTCCTGCCGGACCCAGCTCCGGCAACTCGGCGGCCGGCCGGGGCGCCACCTGGCGGAGGTGCTGGCCGAAGGGCTGGGGAACGAGTCCGGGTGAGGGCCCCCGCCGGAAGCCGGTGCCGTCAGTCGAACCAGCGGGCGCGTTCCAGTTCGTCTCCCCGGTCGGGGTCCTCCAGGAGGGCGGCGACCTCGAAGCGGCGGGGCCACTGGGCGGTGGCCCAGGCGAGGCCGGCGGCCACGCCTTCCAGCGTGGCGGCGTGCAGGGTGCCGTCGGGGGTCCAGCGCCAGTCGAGTTCAGTGGTGGCGGACGGGCCGCCGGCGGTGTCCGGGGCGGCGACGAGGAGTTCCTCGTGCTCTTCGTAGGTGGGCGGGGTGGTGGGGCCGAGGAGGGTGCGGACCGCCGGGGGGACCTCGTGGCGGACGCCCTCGGAGCGGACCTCGGCGGTGACCGCCTCGCTCAGCCGGCGCACCTGGAGGAGTTCCGCCAGGTCGGCGGCGCGGGACGGGCTGACCGGGAGCAGCGGCAGGCCGGCCGCGAGCGGCATCAGGTCGGGGGCGTCGGCGACGACCGCGTCGCCGGCGTCCACCACCCTGACCTCCGTGCCGACGACGGCGCGCAAGTCGTCGGGGAGGGTGACCTGGTCGGGGTCGAGGGTCGCCAACAGGCCGTAGAGGGCGTGGAGTTGGGCGGCGCCGACGGGGTGGTCCGGGTCGGCGAGCCGGGCGAGGAGTTCCGCGGCGCCGCCCGGTTCGTCGAGGAGGGCGGCGACGGAGGTGCGCACGCCGAGGGCGCGCAGCACCTGGGCGTCGACGTCACCGGCGTCCGCGGATTCGTACAGGCCGGCCAGCAGCGGGTCGCCGGCGGCGGAACGCAGCCCGGCGGGGCGGCGGCCGTCCAGGACGGGGTGGCCGCGCAGCCACCAGGCCGTGTAGGGGCGGACGGATTCGGTGGTGCCGTCGGGCAGGAGGACGCGGACGGGGGCGGTCAGCGCGTCGCGGAGCGGCGGCCGGGAGAGCATGGCCAGGACCTCGGGCCAGGCGTCGTCGTCGACCAGGTCGAGGTCGCGGACGGCGACCAGTTCGGTGACGACCGGCGGGACCGGGGTCTCGGGGAGGGCGTCGAGGATGTCCTCGCACCAGACGTCGACGGCGTCGAGCAGGCCGACGTCGTCGGGTTCGGCGAAGTCCGTGTCGCGCGGCTCCATCTCGTCCGGGTCGAGGACGACGTCGGTGGCGCGGACCAGGGCGAAGCCGGCCATGACGCCGACCGCGGTCAGTGGCTGCTCGCCCCAGCGGGCGGCCAGTTCGGCGTCGCAGGCGGGCAGTTCGCCCTCGCGGATGACCCGTTCGAAGTCGCTGCCGGGGTAGACGAGTTCGCCGGCCGGGGCGAGTTCGCCGTCCTCGTCGGGGAGGGCGAGGGCGCCCAGCCAGGGCTCGTCGCCCGGGGTGAGGTTGGCGTCGCGGACCAGGCCGAGGACGGTCTCGGCGAGTTCCTCGGAACCGAGCGGGCCGAGCGGGCCGCCCGGGCCGGCGCCGCCGAGGTCGTCGTCGGGGAAGAGGTCGTAGGCGTCCTCGTCGGCGTCGAGGGAGTTCGCCACGGCGGCACGTACCTGGGGCGTGGTCAGCACGGCGCGGGGCGCGGCGGGGGTGGCGCCGAGCTTCTCCAGGAGCGGGTGGACGGCCTCGGGGTGGGCGACCTTCAGGCCGAGCCGGGCGAGGATGCGGTGCCGGGCGGCGGATCCGCCGTCCTCGTCGGGGCCGCCGCCGGGCAGCGGCAGCAGGACCTGACGGGGGCCGATGGTGGTGCGTACCGCGCCGTGCGCCCCGGCCGGGCCGGGCGTCGCGGTGCCGGCCAGCGGCACCGGCAGGCCGGTGAGGCGGTCGGGGTCGGTGCCGGCCAGCGCGTCGTAGAGCCGCCACCACCAGCCCGGCGGGCGCTCGACGCCGGCGAGCCGGTCGACCATCTCGCCCAGCGGCACCCGGGTCACGCCCAACGACCGCAGTTCCGGGCGGCGTTCGAGGCCCGCGGGGAGCAGGCTGGGGAAGAGTTCGGCGAGCACGGCGACGGTCGCGGCGCCCGCGCCCTCCAGCAGTTCGGCCTCGGTGGGCCGCAGGACGTAGCGCGGGGCGTCCGTGGTGCCCGCGGTGTCGTCCCACTCGTCGCGCGGGGCGTCCGCGGGCCCGGGCTGCTCGCCGGCGCCGGACGCGGTGGTGGCCGGGGCGGCGGCGCTCGGCAGGAAGCGGACCCGCGGCAGCAGGTCGAGCACCTGGTGGCGCAGTTCGCCGTCCAGGCCGCCCTTGCCCAGCGGGCCGGGCACCAGGTCGAGGGTGCCGACGGTCACCGGCTGCCAGCCGGCCAGCAGTTCCGTGTAGGCCGCGGCGGCCCGTCCGACCAGGAAGTCGGTGAGCGGGCCGGCCGCGACGTGGCGGCGGGTCGGCTCCAGCGGGAAGGAGGCGATGAGCAGGGCGGGCAGGCCCAGCGGCTCGTCGGTGGGGGTCGGGGCGTGCACGACCGGTGCGGTCCGCGGTCGCACCGGGGCGCCGTCGGCGTCCACCGGCACCGCCCAGGTCACCGACCAGAACGGGCGCAGCCGCTCCTCGACGGGCCGGTCGGCGAGCAGTGCGGGGTCCAGCGGGCCGCCGTCGGACGCCACCCGCCAGCGGGTCGTGCCGCGCTCACTGTCCTCGACGACGAGGTACGGGCCCTGCCGGGTCTGCCGCAACTCCCGGACGCCTTCGGGGGTTTCGACGATGACCTCGGCGAGGCCGGGGAGGGTGAGCAGCAGTGCGTCGTCGATGCCGGCGAGCAGCCGTTCGGCGAGGTCCTGGGCGGCGCCGTCGCGCAGCGGCAGGACGACGGCGGTGTCGTAGCCCTCGGGTGCGGTGCCCTCGGCGGGCAGCGGGAGCCGCAGCAGCGGTACGTGGCCCTCGCGGCGGCGCAGCTCACCGCCGAGGCCGGGGCTGTGCGCGGCCACCTCCTCGGTCATCGCGCGGGCCTCGGCCAGCGACCAGCGGACACCGCCGGTGCGGCCCACGAGGGCCGGTTCGTCGCTGACGGACAGTACGGCGGCGAAGCCGACGCCGAAGCGGCCGACCGCGCCGGCGGCGACGCTGCTCTCGCGCTTGGCGGAGGCGCGCAGCGTGGAGAGCGATTCGACGCCGGTGGCGTCGATCGGGGCGCCGGTGTTGGAGGCGACGAGGACGGCGGGGGCGCCGCCGTCGGCCGCGTGCAGGGTCAGCCGGAGGCGGCCGGGGACGCCGGCCCGGGCGGCGGCGTCCGCGGCGTTCTGCGCCAGTTCCACGGCGAGGCGGTCGCGGTAGCCGCCGAGCGAGAGGTCCTCCTCCGCGTTGGCGTCCTCCCGGAACCGGGCCGGTGAGGCGGCCCAGGCGTCCAGGACACCGCGCCGCAGCCGAGCCGTTCCGAACGGGTCGCCGGTTGCGCCTCGCACCCACGACGTAGCTGCCACGTCTTTGTCTCCTCTGTGTCCGTCGGTAGTCCTGACGGTATCGCCCCACGGTGACCGCCTACGGCGGGGAC
>NZ_JBHWDV010000100.1:0-14147 GCF_042734445.1 Streptomyces sp. NPDC059649 | reverse complement strand
TTCGTGGACGTAAAGCGAAGCAGTCCACGAACAAGGCCCCGGAGGTCCGTCACCGCACCCAACAACCACCAGCCCGCCGCAGGCGCAACGGCGAGAGGCCCCGCGGCGCCGCAGACAGGTACGTGCGGGGGCGCCGCCAAGCGCAACGGCGAGAAGCCCCGCGGCGGGACGGCCAGGTACGTGCGGGGGCGCCGCAAAGCGAAACGGCGAGAACCCCCGCGGCGGTACAGACTGGTACGTACGGCGCGCCGCCAAGCGCAGCGGAACGGCGAGAAACCCCCCTGGCGGGCCGGCCGACAACGTACGGAGCCGGCCGCAGCGCCCGGTAGGTTGGGGTGTCCCGAACACACCCCAGGAGGACCGGCTCGTGACCGACCTGTCGCACATCGTCAAGGCATACGACGTACGCGGTGTCGTCCCCACTCAGTGGGACGAACCGCTCTCCGAGCTGTTCGGCGCGGCCTTCGTCGAGGTCACCGGCGCGGACGCGATCGTGATCGGACACGACATGCGGCCCTCCTCGCCGGGCCTGGCCGGGGCCTTCGCGCGCGGTGCCGCGGCCCGTGGCGCGGACGTCACCCTGATCGGCCTGTGCTCCACCGACGAGCTGTACTTCGCCAGCGGCTCCCTCGGCCTGCCCGGCGCCATGTTCACCGCCTCGCACAACCCGGCGCAGTACAACGGCATCAAGATGTGCCGCGCCGGCGCCGCCCCCGTCGGCCAGGACACCGGCCTCGCCGACATCCGCGCCCTGGTGGAGCGCTGGTCCGAGGAGGGCGCCCCCGAGCCGGCCGCCACCCACGGCAGCATCACCGAACGCGATGTGCTCGCCGACTACGCGGCCCACCTGCGCCGCCTGGTCGACCTCTCCTCCATCCGCCCCCTGAAGGTCGTCGTGGACGCCGGCAACGGCATGGGCGGCCACACCGTCCCCACCGTCTTCGCCGGACTGCCGCTCGAACTCGACGCCCTGTACTTCGAGTTGGACGGCTCCTTCCCCCACCACGAGGCCAACCCGCTCGACCCGAAGAACATCGTCGACCTCCAGGCCCGGGTCCGCGAGACCGGCGCCGACCTCGGCCTCGCCTTCGACGGCGACGCCGACCGCTGCTTCGTCGTCGACGAGAACGGCGACCCGGTCTCCCCGTCCGCGATCACCGCCCTGGTCGCCGCCCGCGAGCTCGCCAAGCACCCCGGCTCCACCGTGATCCACAACTGCATCACCTCCTGGTCCGTCCCCGAGGTCGTCAGGGAGAACGGCGGCGTCCCCGTCCGCACCCGCGTCGGGCACTCCTTCATCAAGGAGGAGATGGCCAAGAGCGGCGCCATCTTCGGCGGCGAGCACTCCGCGCACTACTACTTCCGCGACTTCTGGAACGCCGACACCGGCATGCTCGCCGCCCTGCACGTCCTCGCCGCCCTCGGCGGCCAGGACGGCCCGCTGTCGCAGCTGGTCGCGCAGTACGACCGCTACGCCGCCTCCGGCGAGATCAACAGCACCGTCGACGACCAGACCGGCCGGCTCGCCGCACTCAAGGCCGCCTACCAGGGCCGCGAGGGCGTCACCCTCGACGAACTGGACGGCCTGACCGTCACCGCCGACGACTGGTGGTTCAACGTCCGGCCCTCCAACACCGAGCCGCTGCTCCGCCTGAACGCCGAGGCCCGCGACGCCGACACCGTCGCCCGGGTCCGCGACGAGGCCCTGGCGATCATCCGCGGCTGACCTGCCCGCACGGGCGGGGCACCCGCCCCGCCCGTCCCGCCACACCCCGCCGAGCAGGCCGCCCCCGCCCCACCGGCGGTACGCTGGCCACGCCGCAACCACCCGAAGGAGCAGCGCCCATGCCGGTCGAAGCCAGCTTGATCCAGATCCTCGCCTGCCCGGCGTGCCACGCCCCCCTCGAGGACCGGACCGGCACCGAACCGGCCGAGCTGATCTGCACCTCCGGCGACTGCGGCCTCGCGTACCCCGTCCGGGACGGCATCCCCGTACTCCTCGTCGACGAAGCCCGCCGCCCCGCCTGACCCGGGCCGCCGGGTCCGCGGGCCCGGCACCGCCCGGCACAACCCGCCCGCACCGGCGATCGGAGGCCGCGCCCACCATGCTCGACGAGTCCCTCCTCGACACCCCCGACGCCTTGGCCGGGGCCGACCGCTTCGGCCTGCTGCGCGGCGTCGCCGAAGCCGGCGCCCGGGCCCGTACCGCCGCCCGCAGCGCCGCCGAATCCGGCATCCCCCAGCTGACCCCCGACGGGCGGCCGCGCGCCGTCCTCGTCGCCGGCCCCGGCCCCGCCGCGGCCGGCGTCGCCGACCTGCTGCGCGCCCTCAGCGGCGGCAGCTGCCCGGTCAGCCTCATCCAGCCCACCGGCGTCGCCCCGCTCCCCGGGGCGCTGCGCTGGACCCTGCCCGGCTGGGCAGGACCGCTCGACCTGCTGCTGCTCGCCGGCCCGGACGCCGACGACCCCGGCCTGGCCGAACTCGTCGAACAGGCCTACCGCCGCGGCTGCGCCGTCGTCGCCGTCACCCCCGCCGGCGGCCCGCTCGCCGAGGCCGTCATCCAGGCCCGCGGCCTCGCCGTCCCGCTCGCCACCACCGCCTACGACGCCGAGTTCGACGTCGAGGGCGCCCCGCCCGCCGCCCCCGGCACCCTCTGGTCCGTCCTCATCCCGCTGCTCTCCCTCGCCGACCGGATCGGCCTGATCAGCGCCCCGCAGGACGCCCTCGGCAAACTCGCCGACCGCCTCGACCACCTCGCCGAACGCTGCGGCCCGGCCATCCCCACGTACTCCAACCCCGGCAAGGCCCTCGCCGCCCACCTCGCCGACGCGCTCCCGCTCATCTGGACCGAGGGCACCCTCGCGCACGCCGTCGGCCGGCACTTCGCCACCGAACTCGCCGGACTCGCCGGCCGCCCCGCCCTCGCCGCCGAACTCCCCGAGGCGCTCACCACCCACCGCACCCTGCTCGCCGGCGCCCTGGCCCCCGGCACCGACCCGGACGACTTCTTCCGCGACCGCGTCGAACAGCCCACCGCGGCCGCCCTGCACGCCCGCGTCGTCCTGCTCCGGGACCAGGAGCCCGGGGCGCTGTCCGCCACCCGCGCCGCCCAGGTCCTCGCCGAGGAACGCGACATCGCCCTCACCGAACTCCAGCCCGGCCCCGGCAGCGATCTGGAGATGGCCGCGGAACTACTCGCCATCGCAGATTTCGGCGCCGTTTACCTGGCGCTCGCCGGCACCGAGTGATCTTTGACGGTCGGCCCGCACACCGGGCCCGGCCGGCCCGCACCCGCGGGCCCGCGTGCCGCACCCCGCGAGCCCGCCCGCCGCCCCGTAGACCTCAGGAAGCTGCACCCATGGACCGCCTCGCCAACACCGTGCGCCCCTACGCCTGGGGCTCCACCACCGCCCTCCCGGAGCTCCTCGGCACCGCACCGACCGGCGAACCCCAGGCCGAGATGTGGATGGGCGCCCACCCCGGCGCCCCCTCCCGCCTCGACCGCGGCACCGGCCCCCGCTCCCTCGCCGAGATCATCGAGGCCGACCCCGAGGCCGAACTCGGCCCCGCCGCGGTCCGCGCCTTCGGCCCCCGGCTGCCCTTCCTGTTCAAGGTGCTCGCCGCCGGCTCCCCGCTCTCCCTCCAGGTCCACCCGGACCTGGCCCAGGCCCGTGAGGGCTTCGCCGACGAGGAACGGCGCGGTGTGCCGCTCGACGCCCCGCACCGCAACTACAAGGACGCCAACCACAAGCCCGAGCTGATCTGCGCCCTCACCCCCTTCGAGGGCCTGTGCGGCTTCCGGCACCCCGCCCAGACCGCCGACCTCCTCGAAGACCTCGGCATCGACGACCTCACCCCGTACGTCGACATCCTCCGCGCCAGCCCCGAGGCGGACGCGCTGCGCGAGGTCCTCACCGCCGTCCTGAGCGCCGAACACCACGCCATCGCCGACACCGTCGAACGCGCCGCCGTCGCCGCCGGCGAACTCGCCGCCAAGGGCGGACCGCACGCCGACGCCTACGCCGCCTACGCCGGCCTCGCCCACCACTACCCCGGCGACCCCGGCGTGCTCGCCGCCATGCTCCTCAACCACGTCCGGCTCCAGCCCGGCGAGGCCCTGTACCTGGGCGCCGGCATACCGCACGCCTACATCAGCGGCCTCGGCGTCGAGCTGATGGCCAACTCCGACAACGTGCTGCGCTGCGGGCTCACCCCCAAGCACGTCGACGTCCCCGAACTCCTGCGGGTGGTCCGCTTCGAAGCCGGCGACGCGGGTGTCCTCCGTCCCGAGGACATCGGCGGAGAAGAGCTCTACGACACCCCCGTCGACGAGTTCCGGCTCTCCCGCTTCGTCCTCGCCCCCGGCGCCGCCCCCCATCCGCTCGCCTCCGCCACCCCCCAGATCCTGCTGTGCACCGCGGGCACGGTCCACCTCCACGGCACCCCGGCCGGCACCCCGGACGGCGCCTCGGCTGGCGCCCCGGCTGACGGACCGGCCGAACTGACCCTGGCCCCCGGCCAGTCCGCCTTCGTACCCGCTGGCGAGCACCTCACCCTCAGCGGGGAGGGCACGCTCTTCCGGGCGACGGTGGTGGCGTAGGGCGGGGGCCGGTGCGCCAGGGTCACCGCGCGCCCGTAATGGCGAATGGCGTGCGTGAGGCCTACGTGGCGCCTCTGCGGTGGTGCAGCGACCGGGACCGGGCCGGGGCCGGGACCGCATGCGGAGTCCGTCCAGGGTGGTGGGAGGGGGAGTCCGTCCGGAATGTGGGACGGGGAGTCCGCCCGGCAGGTGGCCTCCTCGCGTCCGCCGGACGCCGGGCTGCAAGAATGACCGTCGCACAGCATTAAAGGGGCGGTAAAGCGGCGAGCCCCGTCGACGGAAGGGACATGCGGCACTTATGAGCGCATCAGGCGGGACAAAGGCGATCGTTGCGGCGCTGGGCGCCAACCTGGCGATCGCCGCAGCGAAGTTCGTGGCCTTCGCCTTCAGCGGCTCGTCCTCGATGCTGGCCGAAGGCGTGCACTCCGTCGCCGACTCCGGCAACCAGGGCCTGCTGCTGCTCGGCGGCAAGAAGGCCCAGCGCGCGGCCACCGAGGAGCATCCCTTCGGCTACGGCCGGGAGCGCTACATCTACGGCTTCCTGGTCTCCATCGTCCTGTTCACCATCGGCGGCGTCTTCGCCCTCTACGAGGGCTACGAGAAGGTCCACAACCCGCATCCGCTGGAGGGCTGGTACTGGCCGATCGGCGTCCTGGTCTTCGCGGTGATCGCCGAGGGCTTCTCCTTCCGCACGGCCATCAAGGAGTCCAACGAGCTGCGCGGCAAGCAGACCTGGACCCAGTTCGTCCGCCGCGCCAAGGCCCCCGAGCTGCCCGTCGTGCTGCTGGAGGACTTCGGCGCCCTGGTCGGCCTGATCCTCGCCCTGGGCGGCGTGGGCCTCACCCTCGTCACCGGCGACGGCGTCTGGGACGGTATCGGCACGATGTGCATCGGCGCGCTGCTGGTGCTGATCGCGCTCGTCCTGGCCGCCGAGACCAAGTCGCTGCTGCTCGGCGAGGCGGCCGGCCCCGAGCAGCTTGCCAAGATCCGCGCCGCGGTCGTCGACGGCAACGTCGTCACCCGCGTCATCCACATGCGCACGCTCCACCTCGGCCCCGAGGAACTGCTGGTCGCCGCCAAGATCGCGGTCCAGCACGACGACACCGCCACCCAGGTCGCCGACGCCATCAACGCCGCCGAGGCCCGCATTCGCGAGGCCGTCCCGATCGCCCGCGTCATCTACCTCGAACCCGACATCTACGACGAAGCCGCCGCCGCCAAGGGCCCCGACCCGGCCAAGACCCCGGGCGGCCACTGACACTGATCCCCAGGTGCTCGTGACTGCTGCCTGATATCGGATGGGCCCCACACTCCGGCGGAGTGCGGGGCCCATCCGTTCTTTCCAGTCCGTTTCCTGGGAATGCCGTTCCGCTTCCTGGGAATACCGTTCCGCCGCCGCCTTGTTGAGGGTCCCGAGGGGGCCGTCGCAACCCTTACGGGATCTGTTCGCCGGCGCCCTACGGGACTTCCCTGACACCGGAGTTGCCCCCGGAGCTGCCACCGGAGTTGCCCCCGAAGACCGGGAATACCTCCCCGTCGCGGCCTCGTTGAGGGACCCGAGGGGGGCGTCGCAACCCTTACGGGATCTGTTCGCCCCCGCCCTAGTAGGGGACCCCACGCCCGCCCCAACCCCCAGCCCCAGCTCTCCGGCCCCCCTGCCCCCAGCCCTCCGGACCCCCTGCCGGATCGCCTTCCCCTATTGGACCTCCCCGAGAACGCCCAGCAGCGCCTCCGTGTCCGCCGCCTCCTGCAGCCGCGCCCGGAAGTCCGCGTCCATCAGCTTCCGCGACAGCAGCGCCAGGATCCGCAGATGCTCGTCCCCTGCCGCCGCCTCCGGCACCGCGATCAGGAAGACCAGCCGAGCCAGCGTGCCGTCCAGCGAACCCCAGTCGATGCCCTCCGCGGACCGCGCGAACCCGACGACCGGCGCGCTCACCGCGTCCGTCTTGGCGTGCGGGATGGCGATCTTCTCACCGAGCCCGGTCGTGCCCTGCGCCTCCCGCGCCAGCGCCACCCGGACCAGCTCGGCCACGTCCGTCACCCGGCCGGTGCCGGCCACCAGCTCCGCCATCTCACGGATCGCCGCTTCCTTGTCGTCGGCGGCGAGCTGCGTCTTGACGGTCTCCGCGGTGAGGTACCCCGAAAGCACCTCGGTGGGCACATCATCGGGGACACCGTCCGGGGCGTCGGTGCAGGCTCCCGTATCGGTGCAGACTTCCCTAGGGGATTCCGTAGGGGCTGGAGGGGTTCCCGTTCCCGACGACACCACTTCCGACGCCACCGCAGCGGGCGCCGCACCAGACTCGACAGCCGCACCCGACTCGACAGCCGCCGCAGGCCCAGAAGCCACATCATCCCTGGCAGCCCCCGCAGCCCCCGCAGCCCCCGCAGACCCGACAGTCCCAGCCGACGCGGCAGTTCCCGCAGACCCGGCAGTCCCAGCCGACGCGTCACCAGAGGCCACACCAGTCGCAACCAGCTCGGCCACCCCCATCGACTCGCCCCCAGCCTCCGAAGCGCCGCCCGCTGCGCCAGCCGCCCCGCCCTTCCGCCGCTCCGAAAGGTCCACCAGCGTCACCGTCGTCAGAGCCGTGACCACCGCACCGATCACCACGGCCAGGAAGAACGCCGGCACCCCGCCGACCGCTCCCAGCACCGCCACGATCGGCCCGCCGTGCGGCACCGCGTCCGTCACCCCGGTCATCCCCGCGACCGCACCGGCCACCGCGCCACCGAGCATGTTCGCCGGAATGACCTGCGCCGGCCGGGCCGCGGCGAACGGAATCGCGCCCTCCGAGATCCCGAAGAGCCCCATGAACAGCGCCGCCATGCCCGTCTCCCGCTCCTGCTCGGAGTACAGCCGGCGGCGAACCAGCGTGGCCAGCCCCTGCCCCAGCGGCATGACCGGAATCGCCGCGGCACACATGCCCATCACCGTCTGGTTGCCGGACGCGATCAGTCCCGCGCCGAACAGGAACGCGGTCTTGTTGACCGGACCACCCATGTCGAACGCGATCATCAGCCCAAGAATCGCGCCGAGCAGGACCGCGCTCGACCCGGTCATCCCACCGAGCCACCCCGTGAGGTGCGTGAAAACCCAGGCGACCGGCTTGCCGATGACGTAGATGAAGAACAGCCCCAGCACCGTGGTTGCCACGATCGGGATCACGATGATCGGCATGATCGGCCGGACGAATTTCGGGACCCTGACCTTCTTGATCCACAGCACCAGATAGCCGGCCAGGAAACCGGTGACGATCGCGCCGATGAAGCCCGCGCCCGCCTTGGAGTCGTACAGCGCGCCCGTATTGGCGATCCAGCCGCCGATCATGCCCGGCACCAGCGCCGGCCGGTCGCCGATCGCATAGGCGAGGTAGCCGGACAGGATCGGCACCATCAGCGTGAAACCGATGACCCCGACGTCATTGACGTGCTTCCAGAACGAACCGTCCGGGATCACCAGACCGCCGTCCGCCTGCGGATGCCCGCCCAGCGCCAGCGATATCGCGATCAGCAGCCCACCGACCACCACGAACGGGATCATGTAGCTGACCCCGTTCATCAACGCCTTGTACGCGACGCTGCGCTCCTTGCCGCCGCTCCCGGCCGCGGTCGCCGCACCGGACGCCACGCGGTCGCCCGCACCAGCGCCACCGCCGTCCCCGCCCCCGTACACCGGCGCGCTCCGCACCCGCTCGATCAGCTGCTCGGGGTGGTGGATCCCCTCGGCGACCCCGACCGCCAGGACCCTCTTGCCGGCGAACCGGCTGCGGTCGACGTCCTTGTCCGCCGCGATGATGATCCCGTCCGCGTCTCTGACATCGTTGTCAGACAATACGTTCTCAGCCCCGATGGAGCCTTGCGTCTCCACCTTGAGCTCATGGCCGAGCGACCGGGCCGCCTGGGCCAGCTTCTCCGCGGCCATATACGTGTGGGCGATACCGGTCGGGCAGGCCGTCACTGCAAGCAGCTTCAGCCCCTGCCCGTCCGTCCCCGCGCCCTTGGGGGGATCAGCTGGACTCGTGGTCACGTGGTTCTCCTCACGAACATGCGCGGTCCTGCGGGCATGCGCGGTCATGCAGACGTTCCGGTGTCCTCGCGCTCCAGGCATCCTGCACGACGCCCCCGCCTCCGCAAAGCCTTCTCACACCCCTCCCGCACTCCCTCACAAGCCCTGCGGCACCCCCCTCCGCCCCTCGTACTCCCTCCCGCAGCCCCACCGTCCTGACCACCCGACCACTGCACGGACCGCCCCACCACCGGGTACCGCCCCACCACCGCGTACCGCCCCACCCCCGTCAGACCACCCCACCCCCGGCTCGAAGCACCCCCGGCCCCCGGCCCTCAGTCCCGCCCCCCCACACCACTCACCCCCTCCTCGCCCATACCGCACGGAACCGGCCCCTCCGGCCCCCCTCGGGCTGGGGTTCACTGGGCCGATCGGTGTAGATTCGTCACCAGTGCCAGACGTCGCTGCTGATGGCGGTCGGTCGGCCCGCCCCGCGGACCGGCCGAGGGAGAGAGGGCCTCCGACGGACTGCGCTGCGGCCAGGGGACAGGTGTGTCCGGAGAGGCGAGTCGGCCTCTGCGTACGCTCCTTCCGTCAGCTACCGCTGGCGAACCCATGCCCGCGCCGCAGACTGCCCAGCCCGAAACCACGCGACGCTTCGAGGAGCAGCCCGCATGACGACAGCAGCCACCGGCCAGGACTTCAAGGTCGCCGACCTGTCCCTCGCCGCCTTCGGCCGCAAGGAGATCACCCTCGCCGAGCACGAGATGCCCGGTCTGATGGCGATCCGCAAGGAGTACGCCGCCGCGCAGCCGCTGGCCGGCGCCCGGATCACCGGCTCGCTGCACATGACCGTGCAGACCGCCGTCCTGATCGAGACCCTGGTCGCCCTCGGCGCCGAGGTCCGCTGGGCGTCCTGCAACATCTTCTCCACCCAGGACCACGCCGCCGCGGCCATCGCCGTCGGCCCGAACGGCACCCCGGACAACCCCCAGGGCGTCCCGGTCTTCGCCTGGAAGGGCGAGACCCTCGACGAGTACTGGTGGTGCACGGAGCAGGCGCTGACCTGGCCGAACTCGCCCACCGGCGGCCCGAACATGATCCTGGACGACGGTGGCGACGCCACCCTCCTGGTCCACAAGGGCGTCGAGTACGAGAAGGCCGGCAAGGTCCCCGCCGTCGAGACCGCCGAGAGCGACGAGCACCGCTCCATCCTGGAGCTGCTCACCCGCACCCTCGCCGAGTCGCCCCAGAAGTGGACGAACCTGGCCTCCGAGATCCGCGGTGTCACCGAGGAGACCACCACCGGCGTCCACCGTCTCTACGAGATGCAGCGCGACGGCGACCTCCTCTTCCCGGCGATCAACGTGAACGACGCCGTGACGAAGTCGAAGTTCGACAACAAGTACGGCTGCCGCCACTCCCTCATCGACGGCATCAACCGCGCCACCGACGTCCTCATCGGCGGCAAGACCGCCGTCGTCTGCGGCTACGGCGACGTCGGCAAGGGCTGCGCCGAGTCCCTGCGCGGCCAGGGCGCCCGCGTCATCATCACCGAGATCGACCCGATCTGCGCCCTGCAGGCCGCCATGGACGGCTACCAGGTCACCACCCTCGAAGACGTCGTCGAGACCGCCGACATCTTCATCACCACGACCGGCAACAAGGACATCATCCTCGCCTCCGACATGGCGCGGATGAAGCACCAGGCGATCGTCGGCAACATCGGCCACTTCGACAACGAGATCGACATGGCCGGCCTGGCCAAGCTCCCCGGCATCGTCAAGGACGAGGTCAAGCCGCAGGTCCACACCTGGACCCACCCCGACGGCAAGGTCCTGATCGTGCTGTCCGAGGGCCGCCTGCTCAACCTGGGCAACGCCACCGGTCACCCGTCCTTCGTGATGTCCAACTCCTTCGCGGACCAGACGCTGGCCCAGATCGAGCTGTTCACCAAGCCGGAGGAGTACCCGACCGACGTCTACGTCCTGCCCAAGCACCTGGACGAGAAGGTCGCCCGCCTCCACCTCGACGCCCTGGGCGTCAAGCTCACCGAGCTCCGTCCGGACCAGGCCGCCTACATCGGCGTCCCGGTCGAGGGCCCCTACAAGCCCGACCACTACCGCTACTGATACCGAGCCCTACCGCTCCAGCAGCCGGTTGACCCAGGCCCTCGCCACTCACGGCGGGGGCCTGGCCCGTACCGGCCCCCTACCGCACCGCCCCCGACGCACCGAACCGTCGCCGCTCGAAGGACTGCACCCCTCATGCCCCGCGGTCGCTACTCCCTCCACGATCCGCACGATCACACCCCCCTAGGTGAAGAACACTTCCACTGCGCCACCGGCCCCTCCGGCTGGCGTTACGTCTCCCAGATCACCAACCCCTCCGGCGACCACATCGGCTCCGTCGACCTCACCCTCGACGACCTCGGCCGCCCCATCCGACTCGAACTCCACGCCTCTGCCTGGCAGGTGCGCGGCGCCGCTCTGGACGGCGTCACCTGGGTACGCACCGACCCGACCGGCACCCACGCCACCGAAGGCAACGTCCGCGCCCACGCCTTCACCGGCGCGTCCCCCGCCTTCCTCATCGCCACCGCCCGGCTGCTGCGCCCCGCCCTCGGCGCCGGCGCCGTCCGCGCCCGCCTCGTCGCCTTCACACCCCCCGTCCTCGCCCCCCGCACCCTCGATCAGTCCTGGGCCTTGCTCAACAGCACACCACACGCCACTGACAACGCCCCCCTCATCGCGGACGAATACCAGGTCAACGACCTGGAGACCGGCGAACAGCACACCGTCCACCTCGCCGGCGACGTGGTCCTCTCCGCCCCCGGCATCGAACTCGAATCCCTCGAGTCCCCGCCGTCCACCTTCACCTGAGCCGACCGCCGCCCCCGCCCCTCACCTCGGCGGCGCGAACCCCGTACGCGGCGGCCGCGACTCCGACGAGGAGGCCGAGGCAGCCGACCCCGCAGCCGCCGAAGAGGCCGACCCGGAAGACCCCGGCGAAGAAGAAGCAGAAGGAGCGGAAGAGGCAGCCGGCCGGGGAAGGGAAGCCGATGGCGCGGAAGCCACCGAGGGCGACGACCACGAAGAAGGCACAGACGGCGACGACGGCGACGGAGACGACAACGGCGGCGACCAAGAAGCCCCCGGCGAAACCCCAGCCGGAGGGGCCGACGAAGCCGCATACGGCGAGGCGTACGACGGGCCATACGAGGAGGCGTACGGCGAGCCATACGACGCCGAGCCCCCCGCCTCGGCCCCGTAGGACGCCACCCCACCACCGGCCGCACCGGCCGCCCCAAGGCTCGCGGACGCCGTCCCGAACGCCCGCCGCGACTCCCGCCCCTGCCGCTCCCCGGCCACCGCCGCCAGGTACGCCGCCGGATGCACCCCCGCCGGCACCGGCACCCCGGTGAATGCCCGGAGGTCCTCCGCCAGCCGCCCCGCCATCGCCGCTCCGACCTGGGCGTCCAGCTGCCCCATCCGCGCCAGATATTGCCGCACGGTCAGCCACCACGCATCCGGTACCCGCGACAGATCCAGCGCCCCGAGTTCCGCCACCAGCCACGGAGGTGGCGGCGGCAGCGCCGTCCCCACCTCGGCCGCCGGCATCCGCTCCCGTATCACCAGCGTCCCGGCGAACACGTCCCCCACCCGGCGACCCCGCGCCGACACCAGCGAGGCGATCGCCGCCACCACCCCCATGGTGAGCACGATCTCGATGGCCCCCATGGCGCCCCGCACCAGCGCGTGCCGGAACCGGATCGGCCCGCCGTCCTCCCTTACGACCCGCAACCCGCAGATCACCTTGCCCAGCGACCGACCGTGGCTCAGCGTCTCGATCACGATCGGAATCCCGACCTGCACCAACAGGAACGTCGCCACCGACACGGCGGCCACCGCCGCACTGTCCATCGACGACGTCGCGCTGACCAGCACCATCGACACCGCTATGTAGACACTCCAGCCCACGGCCACATCGACCGCGACCGCCAGCCCCCGGCTCGGCAGCCTCGCCGGCCGCAGCCCCAACACCACCGCTTCACCCGTGACGAGCTCACTCACGCCGCGCCCACTCCCTCTCGCTCCCCGAAACCCCGCCCGCACCACGCCGGGCCCGGCCAGTCTGCCAAGCTGACTCCGCACTCACCCACTACGGCGCTACGAGGAGCGACCCCGTATGGACCTCGATGTCTTCATCGCGGCACACCGCGCCGAATGGGACCGACTCGACGCGCTCCTGCACCGCAAGCGCCGTCTCACCGGAGCCGAGGCCGACGAACTGGTCGCGCTCTACCAGCGCACCACCACCCACCTCTCCCTCCTCCTCTCCAGCGCCCCCGACCCCGCGCTGACCACCCGCCTGACCTCCCTCGTGGCCCGCGCCCGCAGTACGGTCACCGGGGCCCGCAAGTCCTCCTGGCGGGACACCGCCCGCTTCTTCACCACCGCCTTTCCGGCAGCGGTCTACCGCCTGCGCCACTGGTGGATCCCCACCGCGGTCCTCTCCACCGTGGTGGCCGCGCTCCTCGGCTGGTGGATAGCCGCCCACCCCGAGGTCCAGGCGGCCATCGGCGCCCCCGACGACCTCCGTGCCATGACCCGCCCCGGTGGTGAGTACGAGACCTACTACTCCAGCCACCCCGCCGCCTCCTTCGCCGCCCAGGTATGGACGAACAACGCCCAGGCCGTCGCCATGTGCCTGGTACTCGGTGCCTTCCTCGGCCTCCCCGTCCTCTGGATCCTCTTCCAGAACATGCTCAACCTCGGTGTCGGCATCGGCCTGATGTCCTCGGCGGGCCGCCTCGACACCTTCCTGGGCCTGATCCTTCCGCACGGTCTCCTGGAGCTGACCGCCGTCTTCATCGCCGCCGGCATCGGCCTCCGCCTCGGCTGGACCCTCATCGATCCGGGCCCCCGCACCCGACGTGCCGCCCTCGCCCAGGAGGGCCGCTCGGCCCTCGGTGTGGCCATAGGACTCGCCGCCGTCCTCTTCGTCTCCGGCGCCCTCGAAGCCTTCGTCACCCCCTCGGGCCTGCCCACCTGGGCCCGCATCGGCATCGGCACCGCCACCGAGCTGGCATTCCTGCTCTACGTGCACGTGCTGGGCGGCCGCGCGGTACGCGCCGGCGCCACCGGCGACGTCGATCCCGCTGACCGCGACGCCACCCTCCCCATCGCCGCCTGATGTGCGCAGAGCCCCGCTGACCTGCTAATCTCCTCTTCGCCCCGGCGACCGTTGACACGAGCAGCCGGGGGAGGTAGATTCGAACGGTTGCAACGAACTGGACAAGTTCATCAGCGACGGTTAGTCTCTTCTCCGCTTCGCTCAGAATCCTGAATTCGACGAAGCGCAACCGACCACTTACCGGAAGCCCCGGCCGATTCAATTCGCCCGAAACGCTTCTGATAAAGTCGGAAAAGCCAAATGGCAGCCCCTCCGACGGGGAATCGGAAACGAATTCGGACCGGCAACGGAACGAACAAGATCTGATAGAGTCGGAAAGGCCGAAAAGCGAAAGCGAAGCGG
>NZ_JBHWDV010000099.1:0-14172 GCF_042734445.1 Streptomyces sp. NPDC059649 | reverse complement strand
GCGTTCCCCTCCTACGCCTGCTGAATCGCCTTCACCAGTCCGGCGACGAGGTGCGCCCGTTCCGCCATGGTGTCGACGACCAGGTACTCGTGGTCGGCGTGCGCGCCGCCGCCGACCGCTCCGAGGCCGTCGAGCGTGGGCACCCCTAGTGCGGCCGTGAAGTTGCCGTCGCTGCCGCCGCCGACCGCCGTGGCTTCGAGGCCGGGAAGCAGCCGCTGGGCCAGCGTGAAGAGTTCGGCCGACGCCGACTCGGGCATCGGCGGGCGGCCGATGCCGCCCTCCACCGTGACCTCCGCCTCGTCCAGATGCGGAGCCAGTGCCGCGAACGCGGACTCGATGCGTTCCTTCTCGTCGGCCGACTCGACCCGGACGTCGACGACGACGGTCGCCTCCGCGGGAACGACGTTGTCGAGGGTGCCCGCGGACGCGACGGTCGGGGTGACGGTCGTGCCGATCCCGGGCCGGCCGAGCGCCGCGATGTCCAGCACCTGGTGTGCCGCTTCGACCAGGGCGTTGACCCCCGCCGCGGGCTCCAGTCCGGCGTGCGACGCTCGGCCCTTGATACGGACCTGGAACGTGCCGCAGCCCTTGCGGCGGGTCTTCAGGGCCCCGCCGTCCGCCGCGCCCTCGAAGACCAGCACGGCGCCGCACGCCAGCGCACGTTCTTCGATCAGCGCACGAGAGGAACGGGAGCCGACCTCCTCGTCGGCGGTCACCAGGATCTCGACGCCCGACCGGTCGTCGAGCGCCGCCAGGCCGTGCACGGCCTGCACAAGCCCGCCGAGCATGTCGAAGACCCCGGGCCCGGTCGCCTGCCCGTCCTCGACCCGGAACGGGCGGCGCTCCAGGGTGCCGAGCGGAAACACCGTGTCATGGTGCCCGAGGATCAGCACCTTCGGATCGCCACCACCTGACCAGCGGACATGCGGTCCGGCCTCGCTCTCCACCAGGACGGCCCGCCCGCCGAGGCGGTTCTCGATCACGCCGGCGACCGCTTCCGCCGATGCCCGCAAGGCGTCGAGGTCGCGCGAGGGAGATTCGGTCTCGACGAGTGTCCTGAGGTCCTCAAGCATCGCGTCGACACTCACCTCGACAGCCTTGTGCATCGTCACGGGCCAAGCGTACGTGGCAGGCTCACTCACCCGGCCACCGGCGGCGTGCCGAAGGGCCGGTACGTCGGTCCGTACCGACCCTTCGGTGTTGCCGCGGGGTGCTCAGCCGAGCAGTTCGTACGCCGGCAGCGTCAGGAAGTCCGCGTAGTCCGCGTCCAGGGCGACCTTCAGCAGGAGGTCGTGGGCCTGCTGCCACTTGCCGGAGGTGAAGGCGTCCTCGCCGATCTCGCTGCGGATGGCGGCGAGTTCCTCGTCGGCGATCTTGTGGACCAGGTCGGCGGTCACCTTCCGGCCGTCCTCGAAGGTGACCCCGGCGTCCACCCACTGCCAGATCTGCGAGCGCGAGATCTCGGCGGTGGCGGCGTCCTCCATCAGGCCGAAGATGGCGACGGCACCCAGACCGCGCAGCCATGCCTCGATGTAGCGGGTGCCGACCTGGACGGCGTCCACCAGGCCCTGGTAGGTCGGCCTGGCGTCCAGCGAGTCGATCGCGATGAGGTCGGCCGCCGCGACGGAGACGTCCTCGCGCAGCCGGTCCTTCTGGTGCGGCTTGTCGCCGAGGACCGCGTCGAACGACGCGCGGGCGACCGGGACCAGGTCGGGGTGGGCGACCCAGGAGCCGTCGAAGCCGTCCCCGGCCTCGCGGTCCTTGTCGTTCTTGACCTTGGCCAGCGCCTTCTCGTTGGCCTCCGGGTCGCGGCGGTTGGGGATGAAGGCCGCCATGCCGCCGATCGCGTGCGCCCCGCGCTTGTGGCAGGTGCGGACCAGCAGTTCGGTGTAGGCGCGCATGAACGGCGCGGTCATGGTCACCGCGTTGCGGTCCGGCAGGACGAACTTCTCGCCGCCGTCACGGAAGTTCTTGACGATGGAGAAGAGGTAGTCCCAGCGGCCGGCGTTCAGACCGGAGGCGTGGTCGCGGAGTTCGTAGAGGATCTCCTCCATCTCGTACGCCGCGGTGATGGTCTCGATGAGGACCGTGGCGCGGATGGTGCCCTGGGGGATGCCGACGTAGTCCTGC
This sequence comes from Streptomyces sp. NPDC059649, assembly GCF_042734445.1. Lineage (NCBI taxonomy): Bacteria > Bacillati > Actinomycetota > Actinomycetes > Kitasatosporales > Streptomycetaceae > Streptomyces > Streptomyces sp. NPDC059649. Next base: position 12,042 of record NZ_JBHWDV010000099.1, on the reverse strand, counting down.
GCGAAGACGAAGATGTCGTTCCAGAGGCGGGCCTCCAGGTGGGACTCGGTCTTCGGGAGGTAGAAGTACGGGCCCTTGCCGAGGTCGAGCAGCCGCTTGGCGTTGTGGAAGAAGTACAGGCCGAAGTCCACCAGGGCGCCGGGGACCGGGCGGCCCTCGAACTGCAGGTGCCGCTCCTCCAGGTGCCAGCCGCGCGGGCGCATCACGACGGTCGCGAGCTCCTCAGCGGGCTTGAGGGCGTACGACTTGCCGGACGTGGGGTCGGTGAAGTCGATCCGGCGCTCGTAGGCGTCGATCAGGTTGATCTGGCCACCGACGACGTTTTCCCAGGTGGGGGCGGAGGCGTCCTCGAAGTCGGCGAGCCAGACCTTGGCGCCCGAGTTGAGCGCGTTGATGGTCATCTTCCGGTCGGTGGGACCGGTGATCTCCACCCGCCGGTCGTTGAGCGCGGCGGGCGCCTCGGCGACCTTCCAGCTGTCGTCGGCGCGGACGTGCGCGGTCTCCGGGAGGAAGTCCAGCGTGCTGGTCCGGGCGATCTCCGCGCGGCGCACGGCGCGGCGGGCGAGCAGCTCGTCACGCCGCGGGGTGAACCGTCGGTGCAGCTCGGCGACGAAGGCGAGCGCGGCGTCGGTGAGGACCTCGTCCTGCCGTTCCGGGGTGTGGGCGGGGTCGACTTCGACGATGGCCAGCGGGGACGGCGCTGGTGCGGACATGAGCTGTCACTCCATTCAGCGGCGGTGCCTGGCGGCCGCCGGGACGCCGGGCGGCACGGGGTGCCGCGGGCTCCGAGATACGGTCGCGGGCGCCGTCTGGATTCAGGGCGCTTCTGACCAGTGGAGACTAGTTTCCTTATCGCGGAACTTCAATGGTTTGTTGATATCGAGATTCTCAGAGTCGACAGAAGTCGTGATCGACTGGCTCTCGGTGCCACCCCGATCACTCTCGATGACAGGCCACTTCAGTCACGAGGGAGCTGGTGAACCCCGCCGACGGGGCCTCACTCCAAGCGGTACAGGTCTTCCGGTGTGTCGATGTCGTACGGCTCGGCGATGTCCCCGCACTCGACGAGTGTGAGCGCGTTCACGTGCTGCTGGAGGTAGGCGCGGGCGCCCCGGTCGCCCTCCGCGGTCGCCGCGATCCCGTCCCAGCGCCCGGCCCCGAAGAGGACCGGATGGCCGCGCCGGCCGTCGTACGCGGCCGCCACCAGGTCCGCGCCCGCGGCGTACGCCTCGATCAGCCGGGCCACCGCCGCCGCGCCGATGCCCGGCTGGTCGACGAGGGACACCACCACGGCGTCCGCGCCCTCGTCGGCCAGCGCGGCGAGCCCCACCCGGAGCGACGAGCCCATGCCCTGCGCCCAGTCGGGGTTGACCGAGACGCCGTACGCCGTGAGGTCGGCCCGGGCCCGTACCGAGTCGGCGGCCGCACCGAGCACGATGTGCACCGGCCGGCAGCCGCCGTCCCGCAGGACCCGTGCGGCGTGCTCGACCAGCGGCCGTCCCCGGTGGTCGAGCAGCGCCTTGGGCCGTCCCCCCAGACGCCGGCCGCCGCCCGCGGCGAGCAGCAGACCGGCCACCCTCCCCTCGGGCCGGGGTGTCGCCGTGCGCGCCGCCTGTGGCGCTTCGGAGGCTTCGGAGGCTTTGTTCGCTTCGGGGGTTGCGTTGGCTTTCGTGACTTCGTTGACTTCGTTGGCTTCGGAGGTTCCGCTCGGCGATGTCGGTGCCATGGGGACTGCTTACCTCATGACACCGCGGGGCGGGGGTCGTTGGCGGTCGCGGCCCGCGCCCGTCAGGCCGCGTCGTCGGCGGCACGCTGGCGCGGGATGCTCGGCCGGAACCGGTCCCGCAGATGATGCGTGCGTTCCTCCACGCGCCGCCGCTCGGCCACGTAACGGTGTATGTGCTCCAGGGTGATTTCCGACGCGTCGGAAAGGCCGTACGCGCGGCAGATGAGCTGGACCACGCTGATGTCGCGGCGATGCGGTCCGGTGCCGGGGCCGGTGTGGGGCTCCATGCTGTTCTCCGATCCAGTGATATGCCGGATATTTCCCTGGAAGGGAGAATGCTCCAACTTGCCCCCCTGTACGCATCAGTTCGGCCACGCCCACGCCAATGGGTGTCAGGGGGAACGTATGTGCACGGGGCGCGTGACGCATGGTCAGTTCGGGGCGGGGTATGGGCGGTCGGTCGGCAGGGTATGGGCGGTCGGTCGATCGGTCGATCGGTCGATTCAGTTCCGTGCAAGGGTAGGGGCGGTCATTTCAGTGCGCGGCAGGGGTGCCTGACGGTATGTCGGTGCGCCCGTTGTGGCCGTCGCCCAGCCCCTGATCGGGTCGGAGTTGCCGCGAAAAGCGGTCGCGAAACCGGCTCTTCGGACAAGGCGCCCGCCCGCCGGTCGGCGATGTCACGGTGCGGCGTGCGGCCGGATAAGGTTCTGCCCCGTTGCGGGCAATCGTGGCTGGCTGCCGGTGGGGCAGACCGGGCCTTTTTCTGAAGTCGGGGGACGTTCGTGGTGAACAGTGTGGGCTCGTCCGGGATCTTCCAGCCGCTGGAGGGCGACGACCCGCGGGTGATCGCGGGGTACCGCCTCACGGCCAAGCTCGGTTCCGGCGGTATGGGCAAGGTCTACCTCTCGTACACGCCCGGCGGCCGGCCGGTGGCCATCAAGGTGATCCGGCCCGAGTTCAGCGAGGACGCCGAGTTCCGCCGCCGCTTCAAGCAGGAGGTGCAGTCCGCGCAGCGGGTGCAGGGCCTGTTCACCGCGCCGGTCATCGACAGCGACGCGGACGGCCCGAGCCCCTGGCTCGCCACCGCCTACGTCCCCGGCCCCTCGCTCTCCGCGGCGGTCGCCGAACACGGCCGGCTCCCGGTCCCCACGGTCCTGCTGCTGGTCGCCGGCATCGCCGAGGCGCTGCAGGTCATCCATGGCGCGGGCATCGTGCACCGCGACCTCAAGCCGTCCAACGTGCTGTTGGCCGCGGACGGCCCGCGGGTGATCGACTTCGGTATCGCCCGGGCCGCCGACGCGACGTCGCTCACCAGTAGTGGCGTCACGGTCGGTACGCCCACTTTCATGGCGCCCGAGCAGGCCGCCGGCAGCACCATCAGCCCGGCCACCGATGTCTTCGCGCTGGGCCAGGTCGCGGCGTACGCGGCGATCGGCACCCCGGCGTTCGGCGAGGGCACCTCGCACGGCGTGCTCTACCGCATCGTCCACGAGGAGCCGGATCTGACCGGACTCCCCGAGGAACTGCGGGAGTTGGTCGGCCGCTGCCTGGCCAAGGACGCCGCGGACCGGCCGTCGGTGGCCGAGGTGATCGAGCTGTGCGGGGCCGCCTCCGGGCAGACGCAGCTGCGCCGCCCCGAGGACTGGCTGCCCAGCGCCGTCGCCGCCGACATCACCACGCGGACCGCGGCCCCGGCGCCCGCACAGGCCCCGCCGCCCCCGCTGGAGGCCCCGACCGCGGGCGCCCCGGCCCAGCCGACGCAGCCGCCCGCGCCGCCCGCCCAGCCTCCGGTCCAGCCGGCGCCCGCCGTACCGCCGGTGCCGACCCAGCTGAACCACCCGCAGACTCCGCCGCCGGGCTTCGGCCCCGCGGCCTACGCGCCGACCGTCGGCGCCACCGCGCAGGGGACGCCGGCCGCCGCACCGGCCGCCACCGGCCCGACGCCCACCATGCCCACCGCGCCCACCGCGCCCGTCGCGACCGGTGCGACCGGTGCCGGCCCTGGCGGGCCGACGGCCACCGGACCCACCGCCGCCTACCCGGCTGCCGCGGCGCCGGCCCCGCAGCCGCCCAAGAAGAAGCGCAAGGGCCTGGTCACGACGCTGGTCGTGGTCTGCCTGCTGGCCTTCGCCGGTGCCGGCGGCGGCGTCGTCTACGCGCTGATGAAGGACACCGGGCAGGCGAAGAACAAGCAGGCCGACGGCGGCACCAAGGCCAAGAACAGCGACGCCTCGGCGACGCCGAGCACGGACCCGACCGCCACGCCGGGCGGGGACAGCACGGGCACGCCGGCCGCGCCGGTGCAGGACCCGACGCCGGTCGACTTCAAGAACATCAACCTGCCGGACGACTACCACCTGTCGATGGCCGACGAGTCGATGAAGCCGACGAACTCGGACAACGACACCGACGTCGACCTCTCCTACCAGGACAACAGCTACTCGGACGACCAGGTCTCCACCGAGAACGGCAAGTTGGTGCTGCTGAACCCGGGTGAGCAGGGCTCGCTCGACACCTGCCGCAACGAGACCCGGTTCACCGAGAACATCCTGACCAAGCAGCTCACCAAGGGCGCGCAAATCTGCCTGACCACGGACTACGGCCATCTCGCACTGATCACCTTCAAGGGCTTCGCCCCCAAGTCGGACCCCAGCAGCTACATGACCATCGACGTCCGCGTCTGGCGCAACGCGGTCCAGCCGAAGCAGGACTGACCGGGCGGGCGTTGGCCTTCGCGGGGTGGGTCCGCGGGGTGGGTTCGCGGGGTCACTCCTGGGGCACTCCGGGGGGCGGCACTCCACCGGGTGACGCCATGGGGTCACCCCACGGGGGCTGTTCCTGTAGGGCCGCCTCGCGGAGGCTGTTTCCCGTGCGGCCGGGCCGGCCCACGGGGGACTGCTCCCAGGGCCGCCTCACGGAGGCTGTTCCGTAGGGCCGCCTCGCGGGGCTGATTCGTCGGGGTGGGCGTACGGGGACTGCACCGTCCCCGTGGCGTTCCCCTCCCTCGTGGAGGCTGCACCGTTAACGCGGAAGCCGAACCGCACGAACACCGCACGCCGTGACGCGCCCATCCGCCCCGCGCCGCACGAAGACCGCCCCTCCTCACCCGCCCACCCCCCGAAGGGGGGTGGGCGGCGGGGAAAAACAAACAAAGAGGCGGGTGGGCGGCGGGGAAACAGAGGAGCCGCGGTATCTCGACGGCCTACGAGGAGCCGCGGTATCCCGGCGCGCCTACGAGGAGCTTCGGCATCTCGACGTGCCTACGAGGAGCTTCGGCATCTCGACGTCCCTACGAGGAACTGCGGAATCCCGGCGCGCCTACGAGGAGCCGCAGGACCGTGCGTGGGCCCGCGGCGACCATGGCGCGCCGGCCGTGCGCACGGTGCGGAAACCGGGGGAGCGGCACGGGCTCGGCGCTCTCGAAGGTTTGGCCGCGGCGGTTTTTTCGCGCTCCGTGTGGCGCAGGCAGCACAGAGTGGCGTTAACTGTCCCGCATTGTGGGACGGGTAACGGCCTGGGAGGGCGCCGTCATTGTGGAACAGCTGCAGGGGGACGTACGGGTGACCGGTGTCGACGGGGACCCGCGGGTGGCGGAGCTGCGTGGGGCGGTGGCCCGGCTGCGGCGTCAACTGGCCGTGCTGCCGGGGGAGTTACCGGACCGGGCGGCCGCCGACGAGGAGCTGGCCGCGCTGGATGCGATGGTCAGTCATGGGATGCCGGAGGTGCCCCGGCTGCGTCGCTCGTTACTGCTGATCGCCGGGGCGGTCGGTTCGGTGAGCGCGCTGTCGCCCGCGCTGAGCGAGGTGCGCGCGGGCATCGACCGATTCGGCCCGCTACCCGGCGCCCGGTGACGGTGACGGTGACGGGGCAGGGAACGGGGAAGCTCAGTGATCAGTAAGGCCGATGGCCAAGGGCGGCGGTGACCGGTACGGTCCCGCCGGCCGATCGTCCGGCCGCCGCCCGATCGTCCGGCCGCGCCCCGATCGCCCGGCCGGTTCCGTCGTCAGGCCGGCCGGTTCCGTTGCCCCGGCCGGGGAGCCGACGGGCTGTTACGCCTAAGCCGGGGTCTGGTTGGCCAGGGCGATCGACAGTTGGGCGGCGACGTCCTGGAGTACCGGCACGATCTTGTCCGTTGCCGCTTCCGTCACCCGGCCGGTCGGGCCGGAGATCGAGATGGCGGCGGAGGTGGGGGAGTTGGGCACCGGCACCGCGAGGCAGCGGACGCCGATCTCCTGCTCGTTGTCGTCGACCGCGTAGCCGAGCCGGCGGACGTCGGCGAGCGCGTCCAGGAAGCGGTCCGGGTCGGTGATCGTCTTCTCGGTCGCGGCGGGCATGCCCGTACGGCCGAGCAGCGCGCGGACCTCCTCGGGCGGGTGGTTGGCCAGCAGGGCCTTGCCGACGCCGGTGGAGTGCGGCAGGACGCGGCGGCCGACCTCGGTGAACATCCGGACCGCGTGCCGGGACGGGACCTGGGCGACGTAGACGATCTCGTCACCGTCGAGCAGCGCCATGTTGGCGGTCTCGCCGGTCTCCTCGACCAGACGGGCCAGGAACGGCCGGGCCCAGGTGCCCAGGAGGCGGGAGGCGCTCTCGCCGAGCCGGATCAGCCGGGGGCCGAGCGCGTACCGGCGGTTGGGCTGCTGACGGACGTACCCGCAGGCGACGAGCGTGCGCATCAGGCGGTGGATGGTGGGGAGCGGCAGTCCGCTGCTGCTGGCCAGCTCGCTCAGGCCGACCTCGCCACCGGCGTCGGCCATCCGCTCCAGCAGGTCGAAGGCGCGCTCGAGGGACTGGACGCCGCCGCTGGCGCCTGCGGGCTTGGCTTCGGCGGCGGAGGTGCTGGCGCTGGACGGCGGCACGTCGCGTTCCTTTCGGGGCGGGTCAGATCGGTCTCGGCTGGGGACTTGCGGGCGCCGGGCCCGACCGCAGCAGCCTACCGGTCCCCCTACGTTGACACATCGCCCTTCGCACACTCGTTCTCGCCGGTCAGGCCCTCTTTGTCCCACCGTAGGGGCTGTCGGGCAGGCGGGTAGCCGCGATCCCTTGACGGTGCCAGTGGCCATAGCTACGTTCTGCTGCGCGAAACCTACTGTCCATTCTGTGGAATCCTCCAAATGGCTGGAGCGTCATGCGCATTCTCGTCATGAACCCGAACACCACGGCTTCCATGACCGCCTCGATCCGCGCCACCGCCACCGCGGCCGCCGCCCCGGGTACCGAGATCCTCGCCACGGAACCCCTGTGGGGACCCGTGTCGATCGAGGGACATTTCGAGGGTTACCTCAGCGCCGCGGCCGTCCTCGACCGGCTCGCCACCTTCGACACCCCCTTCGACGCCCTGGTCATGGCCGGTTTCGGCGAACCCGGCCGGGAGGGCGCCCAGGAACTGCTCGACGTTCCCGTACTGGACATCACCGAGAGCGCCGCCCAGATGGCGATGATGCTCGGCCACTCCTACGGCATCGTCACCACCCTCGACCGCGCCGTACCGCAGATCCAGGACCGGCTGCTGACCGCCGGGCTGCTCCAGCGCTGCGCCGGCGTCCGGGGCACCGGGCTCGGGGTGCTGGAGCTGGAGGAGGACCCGGAACGCACCGTCGACGTGATCATCGAGACCGCCCGTGCGGTCGTCCGGGCCGGCGCCGAGGTCATCTGCCTCGGGTGCGGCGGGATGGCCGGACTGGACGAGAAGGTCGCCGCGGAGCTCGGAGTGCCGGTCGTGGACGGGGTCGCGGCGGCGGTGAAGTTCGCCGAGGCGGTCGTCGGGCTCGGGCTGACCACCAGCAGGGCGCGCAGTTTCGCCCCGCCCCGCCCCAAGGCCATCGGCTCCTGGCCGCTGAGTGCCCACCTCGGCCTGGGGCGGGCCCAGGGTTCTCCACGTCACGCAGATTTTTCCGCACAGACATCAGACATCTGACAACCTCGCTCTAAGCTCCACCCAACCTGCCTGGGAGGACACGTGACCACACCCCCGCAGCACCCGCAGCCGGACCCGCGGCTCTTCAACGCCGACCTCGCGCCGGCCCCCGAGCGCACCTGGGGCACGTACAGCATCTTCGCGCTCTGGATGTCCGACACCCACGCGATCAGCAATTACGCCTTCGCCGCCAGCCTCTTCGTGCTGGGCCTGCCGGCCTGGGAGGTGTTCCTGGCCCTGCTGGTCGGCATCACGATCGTCTACCGGCTGATGAACCGCATGGGCCATGCCGGCCACCGGACCGGCGTCCCCTACCCCGTACTCGCCCGCGCGAGCTGGGGCGTCTACGGCGCCAACATCCCCGCCCTCCTCCGGGCGGTGATGGCCGTGGCCTGGTACGGCATCCAGACCTGGCTCGCCTCGACCGCCGTGGTCCTGCTGACCCTGCAGATCGCGCCGGGCCTGGACGCGTACAACCACAATTCGGTGCTGGGCCTGTCCACCCTGGGCTGGATCGCGTTCATGGCGATGTGGGGGCTGCAGGCCGTCCTGCTGACCCGGGGAATGGAGTTCATCCGCAAGGTCCAGGACTTCGCGACCGGGCCGGTGGTCTGGCTGGTGGTGCTGGCGCTCGCCGTGTACCTGGTGGTCAAGGCGCACGGGGAGATCTCGCTGACCCGCAGTCTCACCGGGCTCAGCGGTTCCGCGCAGCTCCACCAGAGCCTGATCGCGGTCAGCCTGACCGTCGCCACCTTCCTCACCCTGGTCCTCAACTACGCCGACTTCGCCCGCTTCACGCCCGACCACCGCTCCTACCGCCGCGGCAACCTGATCGGGCTGCCGGTGAACTTCACCGCCTTCGCGGTGGTCGCCGTATTGGTCACCGCGGGCACCATCGCGGTCTTCGGGGAGGCGATCTACGACCCGGTGAAGGTGATCCAGAAGATCGACGACCCGGTGGTCACCGTCATCGGCGCACTGGCCTTCATCGTCGCCACCATCGGCATCAATGTCGTCGCCAATTTCGTCTCGCCCGCCTACGACTTCGCCAACCTCGCGCCCAAGTACCTCGACTTCAAGCGCGGCGGCATGATCACCGCCGTGCTGGCCGTCCTCGTCATGCCCTGGAAGCTGTACTCCTCGGCGCTGGTGATCCAGTACTTCCTCGGCGCGCTGGGCGCCTTCCTCGGCCCCCTGGTGGCGATCCTGCTCGTCGACTACTACCTGGTGCGCCGGGGCCGGATCGACGTCGACGCGCTCTTCTCGGCCGACGCCGCGGGCGCGTACTACTACCGCCGGGGCTACAACCCGAAGGCCGTGATCGCCTTCCTCCCGGCCGCCGCGGTCTCCGCCGCGCTCGCCCTGGTGCCGGCCTTCGACGCGGTCGCGCCGTTCTCCTGGATCTTCGGGATGGGGCTGTCCGGCGGGATCTACGCCGCGGTCTCCCGCCGGGGGCGGATGCCGGCCGGGACCGGTCCGATCCCGGAGGAAATCATCCCGACGCAGGTCAGCCCGGCAGTGGGGGCGCCGACCGACGGTCCACGGGTCGCCGGCCCGGCGGTCGCGCCGGTGGTGCCGGAAGGGTCTTGACGGGCCGGGGTCCGGAGTGAAGACTCATTCAACAGACTGTTGAATCCTGAATTCCAGATTCCGAATTCGGATTCTGCTGCGCCGCCGGCGGTATTCCGCCGCGCCGCCACGCGACCATGAAGACACGATACGAGGAGGGGACCGGGTGTCCGAGATCGAGCTGGTGCTGCGCTCCACGCGCGTCGTGACGCCGGAGGGCACGCGCGCCGCGTCCGTCGCCGTCAAGGACGGCAGGATCGCCGCGGTGCTGCCGCACGACGCCGAGGTACCGGCCGGGGCCCGGCTCACGGACTTCGGCGACGACGTCCTGCTGCCCGGCCTCGTCGACACCCACGTCCACGTCAACGACCCCGGCCGCACCGAGTGGGAGGGCTTCTGGACGGCCACCCGCGCGGCCGCGGCCGGCGGTATCACCACCCTCGTCGACATGCCGCTCAACAGCCTGCCGCCGACGACCACCACCGCCCACCTCGACACCAAGCGCGAGGTCGCCCGCAGCAAGGCCCATATCGACGTCGGCTTCTGGGGCGGCGCCATCCCCGGCAACGTCAAGGACCTCCGCCCCCTGCACGACGCCGGTGTCTTCGGCTTCAAGTGCTTCCTCTCGCCCTCCGGCGTGGACGAGTTCCCCGAGGTCGACCAGGAGCAGCTGGCCGCCGCCCTCGGCGAGATCGCCGGCTTCGACGGACTGCTGATCGTGCACGCCGAGGACCCCGGCCACCTCGACGAGGCCCCCCAGCCGCACGGCCCCAAGTACGCCGACTTCCTCGCCTCCCGCCCCCGCATCTCCGAGAACGACGCCATCGCCGGGCTCATCGTGCTCGCCAAGCAGCTCGACGCCCGCGTCCACGTACTGCACCTGTCCTCCAGCGACGCGCTGCCGCTGATCGCCGCCGCCAAGCGCGAGGGCGTCAAGGTCACCGTCGAGACCTGCCCGCACTTCCTCACCCTGACCGCCGAGGAAGTACCGGACGGCGCCACCGAGTTCAAGTGCTGCCCGCCGATCCGCGAGGCCGCCAACCAGGACGCCCTGTGGGAGGGCCTGGCCGACGGCACCATCGACTGCATCGTCTCCGACCACTCGCCCTCCACCGCCGACCTCAAGACCGCCGACTTCGGCGCGGCCTGGGGCGGCATCTCCTCCCTCCAGCTCGGCCTGCCCGCCATCTGGACCGCGGCCCGCGCGCGCGGCCACAGCCTCGACGACGTCGTGCGCTGGATGTCCACCGCCCCCGCCGCCCTCGTCGGCCTCGACCGGAAGGGCGCCATCGAGGCCGGCCGGGACGCCGACTTCGCGGTGCTCGCCCCCGACGAGACCTTCACCGTCGACCCGCAGGCCCTCCAACACCGCAACAAGATCACCGCGTACGCCGGCAAGACCCTCCACGGCGTCGTCCGGTCCACCTGGCTGCGCGGCCGGCAGATCAACGACGGCACCACCCTCGCCGAGCCCACCGGCGAACTGCTCGAAAGGCCGCACCGCGCATGACCACCGACGGCATACCCCACTACACCGGCGACGCGAGCCCCTACCAGGGCGGCGACCCGTACGCCGACTACCGCACCCCCGGCGCGGCCGGCTTCCCCTTCGCCCACCTCCCCGACCTCGCCGACCGCCGGCTCGGCGCCGGCGTGATCGCCGCCAACGACGAGTTCTTCGCCGAACGGGAGAACCTCCTCAAGCCCGAGCCCGCCCACTTCGACCCCGAACTGTTCGGGCACAAGGGCAAGATCATGGACGGCTGGGAGACCCGGCGCCGCCGCGGCACCGACGGCGCGCACCCGTTCCCCGCGGACGAGGACCACGACTGGGCGCTCATCCGGCTCGGCGCGCCCGGCGTGATCCACGGCATCGTCGTCGACACCGCCCACTTCCGCGGCAACTACCCGCAGTCCGTCAGCATCGAGGGCACCCACGTCGAGGGCACGCCCTCGCCCGAGGAACTCCTCGCCCCCGACGTGACCTGGACGCCGCTCGTCCCGCGCACCGCCATCGGCGGCCACGCCGCGAACGGCTTCGCCGTGGACGCCACCGGGCGCTTCACCCACCTGCGGCTCAACCAGCACCCCGACGGCGGCATCGCCCGCCTCCGGGTCCACGGCGCGGTCGTCCCGGCACCCGCCTGGCTCGCCGCGCTCGGCACCTTCGACCTCGTCGCGCTGGAGAACGGCGGCCGGGTCGAGGACGCCTCGGACCGCTTCTACTCCTCGCCCACCCACACCATCCAGCCGGGCCGCTCCCGCAAGATGGACGACGGCTGGGAGACCCGGCGCCGCCGCGGCACCGGCAACGACTGGGTCCGCTACCGGCTCACGGAGCAGTCCGTGATCCGCGCGGTGGAGATCGACACCGGCTACCTCAAGGGCAACGCGGCCGGCTGGGCGGCCCTGTACGGTCGCGACGGCGAGCACGGCGACTGGACCGAACTCCTGCCCCGCACCCGGCTCCAGCCCGACTCCGTCCACCGCTTCCTTCTCGACGGCGCCCCCGCCGTCACCCACGTCCGGCTCGACATCTACCCGGACGGCGGGATCGCCCGACTGCGGTTGCACGGCTCCTTGACGGACGTCGGCGCACGTCGGCTGGATGCGGCCCACGTACCTGGCTGACCCGCGGTGGGCGCTGCGCTTGGCGGCGCCTCCCACGTACCTGTCTGCGGCGCCGCGGGTCGTTGCGCGCTTGGCGGCGCCCCGCACGTTGTCGGCCGTCCCGCCGCGGGGCGTCTCGTCGTTGCGCCTGCGGCGGGCTGGGTTGTGTTGGGTGCGGTGACGGTCCTCCGGGGCCGGTTGTGTGGACTGCGTAGCGTTA
>NZ_JBHWDV010000098.1:0-15534 GCF_042734445.1 Streptomyces sp. NPDC059649 | reverse complement strand
GGACGAAGTCTGGAGGGCCGGCACCGCACCCAAAAACACCACGCCCGCCGCCAGGCGCAACGGCGAACACGCCCAACGGCGGGACAGCCGACAACCTGCGCGGCGCCGCAAAGCGCGCAACGGCGAGCAACCCCGACGGCGGGACGGCCAAGTACGTACGGGGCGCCGCAAAGCGCAGCGGAACGGCGGGACAGACGGGTACGTGGGCTATGAATCCCACCGCTCCGCCAGCGAAAGGAGCTCGTGGCGGTACTCGATGCGGGCGGCCCACTCCGCGGGCCATGCGTCGGCGCCCAGATGGGCGCCGGCGAACGCACCGGTGAGGCAGGCGATCGAGTCGGAGTCGCCGGAGGTGCAGGCGGCCCGGCGCAGGGCGGTGAGCGGCTCGGCGGGGAAGAGGAGGAAGCACAGCAGGCCGGTGGCCAGCGCCTCCTCGGCGATCCAGCCGGCGCCGGTGGCCAGGCACGGGTCGGTCTCCCGGTCCGGGGCGGCGAGCGCCGCGTCCAGCCGGTCCAGGATGCCGAGGCAGTCGTCCCAGCCGCGGGCGATGAAGGCGGCGGCGGAGGCGTCCTGGCTGCGCCGCCACAGGTCCCCGAGCCAGTCCTCCCGGTAGACGGTCCGCTGGTCGTACGCGTACGTACGGAGCAGGGCAGGCAGCTCCGCGGGGGCCGCGCCGTCGGCGAGGGCGCGGACGGCGTACGCGGTGAGGTCGCTCGCGGCGAGTGCGGTCGGATGGCCGTGGGTCAGGGCGGACTGGAGCTGGGCGGCGCCGGAGCGCTGCTGGGGGCTCAGGCCCGGGGCGAGCCCGATGGGGGCGACCCGCATGTTGGCGCCGCACCCCTTGGAGCCGATCTGGCTCGCCTCGGCCCAGTGGCGGTCCTGGTCGCTGAGCAACTGACAGGCGCGCAGGCAGGTGTTGCCGGGTGCGCGGTTGTTGTCGGGTGAGCGCCACCAGGCGACGTACTCGGTGCGCACCGGGCCGACGAGCCGCTCCGGCGTCAGCTCGCCGGCGTCCATGGCCGCGCGGAGGCCGCGTCCCAGTGCCAGCGTCATCTGGGTGTCGTCGGTGACGAAGGCGGGATCGGGCAGTGCCATCTGCCGCCAGGGGCCCCATGTGGCCTCGATCGCCGGTACGTCGTTGAACTCGGTCGGAAAGCCCAGCGCATCACCGAGCGCGAGGCCGACCATCGCGCCGGTGGCCCTGCCCGTGCCCACACCCTGGCCCGGTGCTGCCGAGCCTGCGGAGCTTGCGTTCCCCATGAAAAACACCCCTTAATCGTCATGGTGACGTTAAGGGGTGACGGGCCGACGCCGCAAGCGAGTTGGCGTACTGGAGTGCACCTGGTGAGCCGCGCTTCCGGCCCGCGTGGCCTCTTTTCTGGCCGGTGCTTCTGGCCCGTGTGGCCTCGTTTCTGGCCCGCGCGGTCTCGCTTCTGGCCCTCGTCCCTGCGCTTCTGGGCCGCATGGCCGCGCTCCTGGCCCGCGTGGCCCGTATCTGGGCCGCGTTGCTGCTGCCTGGCCTCTTGTCCCCGCCGCTCTTCTGCGTGGGTCTCTTTTTCCCCCGCCGCCCACCCCCCTTCGGGGGGTGGGCGGGTGAGGTGGTGAGGTTCCGGCGCGCGCAACGGTTCCGGCCCCCGTGCGCGCAATCGGTGCCAGGCCCGGCGCGCCAAACGGTTCCGGGCCCGGCGCGGCAGCGGGACGCGCCGCGGCAACCGGGCCCGTGCAAGAGCAGGGCCGCCGCGGCAACCGGGCCCGTGCAAGAGCAGAGCCGCCGCGGCAACAGGGCCCGCCGCCGCATCCCGACCCGCCGCGGCAACTAGGCCCGTGCCACAACAGCACCCGCCGCGGCAACCGGACCCGCGCAACAACAGGACCCGCCGCGACACCCGGGCCCCCGCCGCATCCGGACCGCCGCGGCGACCGGACCCGCACTGCAGCCGGCCCCCGCGCGGCAGCTGAGCCCAGCGCCGCCCCCGTGGGCTAGAGCTCGACCTCGCGCATCAGCATGCCGACCTCCGTGTTGGTCATGCGGCGGAGCCAGCCGGACTTCTGGTCGCCCAGGGAGATCGGGCCGAAGGCCGTGCGTACCAGCTTGTCGACCGGGAAGCCGGCCTCGGCCAGCATGCGGCGCACGATGTGCTTGCGGCCCTCGTGGAGGCTCACCTCGACGAGGTAGTTCTTGCCGGTCTGCTGGACGACCCGGAAGTGGTCGGCGCGGGCGTAGCCGTCGTCGAGCTGGATGCCGTCCTTGAGCTGCTTGCCCAGGTCGCGCGGGAGCGGGCCCTGGATGGCGGCGAGGTAGGTCTTGCGGACGCCGTAGCGCGGGTGCGTGAGGCGGTGGGCCAGCTCACCGTGGTTGGTGAGCAGGATGATGCCCTCGGTCTCGGTATCGAGCCGGCCGACGTGGAAGAGCCGGGTCTCGCGGTTGGTGACGTAGTCGCCGAGGCAGGGGCGGCCGTCGGGGTCCTCCATGGTGGAGACGACACCCGCCGGCTTGTTGAGCGCGAAGAAGAGGTACGACTGGGTGGCGACCGTGAGGCCGTCGACCTTGATCTCGTCCTTCTCCGGATCGACCCGGACGCCCTGCTCCGTCACGATCTTGCCGTTGACCTCGACCCGCGCCTGGTCGATCAGCTCCTCGCAGGCCCGCCGCGAGCCCATGCCGGCCCGGGCCAGCACCTTCTGCAGCCGCTCGCCCTCCTGCTCGCCGAACGTCTTGGGGGTCTTGATCTGCGGCTTGTCGTGCCGGGCGCGGTTGCGCTCCTCGACCTGGGCGTCGTACTCGCGCGGCCGCGCGGGTGCCTGGCCGCGGCCGCGCTGGGGGCCGCCCTTGCCGCCGGTACGCCCCGCCTTGCCGGCCGCGCCCGTACGCGGGCCACCCTTGGCGCCGCCCCGGGCCGCCGCACCGCGGCTGCCACCCGCCTTGGGGCCGCCGCCCCGGCGCTCGTCCTTGCCGTCGCCCGCGCTCCCGGATCCGCCCACGTCGTAGCGGCGCTCCTCGGGACGGGGGCGGCCGGCGCGCTGCTGCTTCTCGTCCCTGCTGTTGCCTGCGCCGCGGTAGTTGCCGCGTCCGCTGTCCCTGTTGTTCCTACCGCTGCTTCGCATCAATGATCCGTCTGAGAGTCGCCGCTGTCGTCTACGTCGAACGACGGGATACCTTCCGCGGAGTCGCCCTCGACCGCGTCCGCCTCCGGGAGGAACGGTGCGAGCTCAGGGAGCTCGTCCAGGCCGCGCAGGCCCATCCGCTCCAGAAAGTAGTTCGTCGTCCTGTACAGGATCGCACCTGTTTCAGGTTCCGTCCCCGCCTCCTCCACCAGGCCGCGCTGGAGGAGCGTGCGCATCACGCCGTCACAGTTCACACCGCGAACGGCCGAGACACGGGAACGGCTGACCGGCTGACGGTACGCGACCACGGCCAGAGTCTCCAAGGCGGCCTGGGTGAGCCGGGCCTGCTGGCCGTCCAGGACGAAGCTCTCGACGGCGTCCGCGTACTCGGCCCGGGAGTAGAACCGCCAGCCGCCGGCGACCAGCCGGAGATCGAATCCGCGGCCCTCGCGGGCGTAGTCGTCGGACAGCTCGCGCAGTGCCAGCGCGACCGCGCGGCGGGGCCGTTGCAGGACCCTGGCCAGGTGTTCCTCGGTCGCCGGCTCGTCGACGACCATGAGGACGGCCTCCAGCGCCGGCTTGAGTTCCAGCTCGGCCACGCCCAGCGCACCGGCCGGCGGCCCCGGCCGGTCCGCCGGCCCCCCTCCGTCCGCCCCGGCCTCCGTGACGTCATACGTGTCGTCCTCGGCCACGCCGCTCATGGCTGCTCCTCCTCCGCTCGCCCGGCCCGCCCCGGTTCCTGTTGCCGTTCCGGTTGCTGCTCCGGCTCCAGTGGACCCGGTTCCTGGTCGAACTCGTCGGTGACGACCGGTACGGCCCCCTCAGCGGCCGTCCAGCGCACCGTGAGCGCCCCGAGCGCCTCCTCCTGGTCCAATGCCACCACCCGCTCGCGATAGAGCTCCAGAAGGGCCAGGAAGCGCGCGACGACCGTGAGGGTGTCGGGGGCGTCCGCGATCAGTTCGCGGAAGCTGGTCTCGCCGGTCTCCCGCAGCCGCGCCAGCAGCACCTCGGCCTGCTCCCGCACGCTCACCAGGGGCGCGTGGATGTGGTCGACGTAGACCTGTGGCTTGGCCTTGGGCTGCATCGCCTTCACCGCGAGCCTGGCGAAGCCCTCGGCGCCGATGCTGATCACGACCTCGGGGAGCAGCTCGGCGTGCTGCGGCTCCAGCCCGACGGTGCGCGGGTAGCGCCGCGCCTCGACGGCCAGCCGGTCGCTGAAGATGTCGGCGATCCGTTTGTACGCACGGTACTGGAGCAGCCGGGCGAAGAGCAGATCGCGGGCCTCCAGGAGGGCGAGGTCCGCCTCGTCCTCCACCTCGGCGGCGGGCAGCAGCCGGGCCGCCTTCAGGTCGAGCAGGGTGGCCGCGACGACCAGGAACTCGGTGGTCTGGTCGAGGTCCCAGTCCGGCCCCATCGCCCGGATGTGCGCCATGAATTCATCGGTCACCTTGGACAGCGCGACCTCGGTGACGTCCAGCTTGTGCTTGGAGATCAGCTGGAGCAGGAGGTCGAAGGGGCCCTCGAAGTTGTCGAGCCGGAGCGTGAACTTCCCGTCACCGCCGGGCCCGTCACCTGTCCCGCCTTCGGGTCCGTCACCGGGCCCGCCCTCGGTCCCGTCCCCGAGCCCGTCACCTGTCTCGGCCTCGTGCCCGTGCCCGGGCTCCGGCCCGTCCTCGGCGGGCGTGCCGTCAGGCGCCTCGGCAGCCTGAACGATCTCCTCAGGCTCGGCGGCCCGGTCGGCGGCAGGCGTCAAAAGCCCCGACGGGCCCGCGGCCGCCCGCTCCGGCCCGACCGCCACCGTGGTCACCGGCCCCGGCCCGACCGGCACCGCGGTCGCCGGCCCCGCCTGCCCCACCGGCTCGGCGGCCGGCTCGGCGCCCGGCTGCGCGTCCCGCTCGGTCCCCGGCCCGCGCCCGAGTGGTCTGCGGGCGCGGGGCGGAGGGGTGTCGTCATGGTTCATCGGCATCGCGGTGGCAGGCTATCCCGCGCCGCGTGGTGTGACGTTTCGGCACCGCGGCGGACGCGCCGCGCGGCGGAGCCGGTGGGCCTCAGCGGCCGCGCAGCCGCCGCACCAGGATGCTGGCCTCGCCGCGCGACTCCAGGTCGGCGAGGACCACGGCGACCGCCTCGCGGACGATCCGGCCGCGGTCCACGGCGAGGCCGTGCTCGCCGCGCAGCACCAGCCGCGCGTGTTCGAGGTCCATGAGCTCCTCGGCGGAGACATAGACGGTGATCTTCTCGTCGTGCCGTTCCCGGCCGCTGGGGCGGCGGTTGGCGCCCCGGGTACCCCGGCGCCGGTCGGTGGCCGCTCCGGTGGCGGCCGCGCCGGCCTCCGGAGCGCCCTGCCGGGAGGCGCGCGTGCGGTGGGACGCGGTGCCGGCGCCGTCCGCCTCGCGCCCGCCGTGCTCGGCCGCGGGGGTGACCGGCGGCACCGGGGGCGGGGTGGCCGGTCCGCCGTCACCGGCGGTGGCCGGTGCGTCCGTACCGTCGTTCTCCGTGCGTCGCCGGCGTGCGGGGGCCGTCTCCGGCCCCTCCGAGGCCGGGTCGGACTCGCCGGCCGGCGCGGGCACCCGGGGTGCCTCGCCGTTGGCCGCGGCCGCCGAACCGCCCGGCGTACGGCGGGGGGTGGAGGGCTGCAGCGCCACTCCCCCGGTGGTGCGGAACAGTTCGTCGGCTCCCGGCAGACTCACTCGGCGTGACACCGGGCGAGCACCTCCCTGGCGAGCTGGCGATAGGCGGCGGCACCGACGGAGTTGGAGGCGTACGTGGTGATCGGCTCGCCCGCGACGGTGGTCTCGGGGAAGCGGACCGTACGGCCGATGACGGTGTGGTAGACGTGGTCGTCGAAGGCCTCGACGACGCGCGCGAGGACCTCACGGCTGTGCACGGTGCGGGAGTCGTACATCGTCGCCAGGATGCCGTCCAGCTCCAGATCCGGGTTGAGCCGCTCCTGGACCTTCTCGATGGTCTCGGTGAGCAGCGCGACACCGCGCAGCGCGAAGAACTCGCACTCCAGCGGCACGATGACCTTGTGAGCCGCCGTCAGGGCGTTGACGGTGAGCAGGCCGAGCGAGGGCTGGCAGTCGATGACGATGTAGTCGTAGTCGGCCAGCAGCGGCTTCAGGGCGCGCTGCAGGGTCGACTCGCGCGCGACCTCGCTGACCAACTGCACCTCTGCCGCCGACAAATCGATATTGCTGGGCAGCAGGTCCATGTTGGGGACCGCGGTCTTCAGCAGGACCTCGTCGGCCGACATGCCCCGCTCCATGAGCAGGTTGTAGACGGTCAGGTCGAGTTCCATCGGGTTGACGCCGAGGCCGACCGACAGGGCGCCCTGCGGGTCGAAGTCGACGAGCAGGACCCGTCGTCCGTATTCGGCGAGTGCGGCGCCCAGGTTGATGGTCGAGGTGGTCTTGCCGACCCCGCCCTTCTGGTTGCACATCGCGATGATCTTGGCCGGGCCGTGGTCCGACAGCGGTCCCGGGATGGGGAAGTAAGGGAGCGGGCGTCCGGTCGGGCCGACGCGTTCGCGGCGCTGGCGCGCGGCGTCCGGCGCGAGCGTCGCGGCGTATTCGGGGTCCGGCTCGTACTCCGCGTCCGGATCGTAGAAGTGCCCCTCGGGCAGGTCGTCGTAGTCGGCGAAACGGGCGGGTTCTCCACTGCCCCGGTCGCCGGCCATGGCGTTCACGTGATGGCCGTCCATGCTCTGGTGGGCTGTCGTGGAAATGCTCTGATGGGCTGCGAAGGTGTGGACCGCGACGGAGCCGACAGCCTCGAACCCCGAGGGACCCTGGCCCCGTGCAACCGCTCCTGGTTGACCACCCCCGGGAGTAAATGTCGACTCATTCACAAGTCGTCTTACCTCCTTGGACGTGACCAGGAAACTTTATCGATAGGTCAGCGTGGCACCATGCCGACGGTTGGCGACTCTATGGCGTGTCGGGCGTCCGCAGCAACACAATCCACCGGACCCGGCACGATGTGTCGGTAACCGGACCCCCCGATGTCAAGGGCGCAAGCGGGATCGGACCGATGTTTCGGGGGTGCGCGAATCGGTTAAAGGGTTACGTTCACGGCGAGTTGAGAGACGACGTTCCGGAACGGCGTGCACCGTGCGTCACACACGCCTCCGGCCGGGCCCTGTCGACAAGGCCCGGCCGGAGGTTCAGCGTTGACGCGCTCCGTTGACGTCTCAGCCGAGGAGGGTGCGCAGTTCGGTGCACTCGAGACCGTGGGCCTCGGCGACCGGGCCGTAAACGACCTTGCCGTCATGGGTGTTCAGGCCCTTGGCCAGCGCCGGGTCACGGCGCAGCGCCTCGACCCAGCCGCGGTTCGCCAGCTCCACGATGTAGGGCAGCGTGGCGTTGGTGAGGGCGTAGGTGGAGGTGTTCGGCACCGCGCCGGGCATGTTGGCGACGCAGTAGAAGACCGAGTTGTGCACCTCGAAGGTCGGCTCGGCGTGCGTGGTGGGACGGGAGTCCTCGAAGCAGCCGCCCTGGTCGATCGCGATGTCGACAAGGACACTGCCCGGCTTCATCTTGGCGACCAGCTCGTTGGTGACGAGCTTGGGGGCCTTGGCGCCCGGGATCAGGACCGCACCGACGACGAGGTCGGCCTCGACGACGGCCTTCTCCAGCTCGTAGGCGTTGGAGACGATCGTCTGCACCTTGGTGCCGAAGATCTTGTCGGCCTCGCGGAGCTTGTTGATGTCCTTGTCGAGCAGGGTGACGTGGAAGCCGAGGCCCACGGCGATCTGCACCGCGTTCCAGCCGGAGACGCCACCGCCGATGACGACGGCCTTGCCCGCGGCGACACCGGGGACACCGCCGGGCAGCACACCGCGGCCGCCGGCCTGGCGCATCAGGTGGTACGCGCCGACCTGCGGGGCGATCCGGCCCGCGACCTCGGACATCGGGGCGAGCAGCGGCAGCTGGCGGCCGGCCGTCTCGACGGTCTCGTAGGCGATGGCGGTGGTGCCGGACTCCAGGAGGGCGTCCGTGCACTCACGGGAGGCGGCCAGGTGCAGGTAGGTGAAGAGGGTCTGGTCCTTGCGGAGGCGGTGGTACTCCTCCGCGATCGGCTCCTTGACCTTCAGCAGCAGGTCAGCGGTGCCCCAGACCTCGTCGGCGGTGTCCAGGATGGTGGCGCCGGCGGAGACGTACTCCTCGTTGGTGATGGACGAGCCGAGGCCGGCGTCCTTCTCGATGAAGACCTGGTGGCCGTGGCGGACGAGTTCGTTGACTCCGGCGGGCGTGATGGCCACGCGGAACTCGTTGTTCTTGACCTCGCGGGGGATGCCGACCTTCACGTCGATCACGGTCCTTGAAAGAGAGGGTGCAGGAGGAATTATCCCCTCATGCGATGCATGACGGAACTGACCGCGCCGTACGCGGCCCAGCCAGTCTATTGAAGGACCTCGTCTTGTCTAGCCTTGCAAAGCATTAAATCTTGGAAGGAACGCCACCGATTTCGTAGGTCACTCGGGGTGATCTTCCAGG
The DNA here is from genome assembly GCF_042734445.1 of Streptomyces sp. NPDC059649. Lineage (NCBI taxonomy): Bacteria > Bacillati > Actinomycetota > Actinomycetes > Kitasatosporales > Streptomycetaceae > Streptomyces > Streptomyces sp. NPDC059649. The sequence continues at coordinate 6,931 of NZ_JBHWDV010000098.1, read as the reverse complement.
AGCCGCTCCCCCGCGGCACGGTGCAGCCCTGCCGCGGCCGGGTCCCCGAGCCGTTCGAGGGTGTCCGCAATCCGCAGCTGGAGCGCCGCCTGGAGCCGTCCGTCGTCCGTCTTCCGGACCAGTTCGAGGGCCTCCAGACAGGTCCCCAGCGCCTCCTCGGGGCGTCCGGCGTACTCCTGGACCCGCGCCGCCTCCCCCGTCGCCCGCGCCTGGCCGGCGAGATCGCCCAGCCTGCGGTACGTGCGGGCGGCCGCCCGCCACTGTTTGAGCGCCTCGCCCCACCGGCCGTACGACATCAGCGCCGCGCCGATCCGCCCGTGCAGCCGCGCCGCGTCGGCGGCCTCGCCGCGCGCCAGCCGCAGCTCCAGCGCCCGCCCGTACCAGTCGGCGGCCCGCACCCCGTCGCCCAGCTCGGCGTACGTACCGCCCAGGGACTCCATCGCCCGGACGGTGGCCACCGGGTCCGGCACCGACCGGGCGGCCTCCAGCGCACCCCGGTAGCGGCCGAGCGCCTGGGCCGTCCGCCCGGCGCCGCTGTCCAGGTCCGCGAGGTTCAGCAGCGCGGCGGCCCGCTCACGCGCCAGTCCGCGCCGCTCGGCGGCCTGCAGGACGAGCGTGTGCACGGTATAGAGGTCCGGTGCGGCCGCCTCGGGGCCCTGGTGCGCGAGCAGGGTGCGGGTCAGCGTGGCCATCAACCGCCGGTCCAGGGTGTCGAGTTGACCGTCCGCGGCGGCCGCGCGGGCGGCGTCGAGCAGCACCGGGCGGCGGCTGCGCAGCCAGTGGGCCGCGGTGCCCCGGGAGCTGAAGCGCAGCGACCGGGGTAGTCCGGCGACCTTCTGGCGGGCGGTGGATCCGGCCGGTTCGGTCATCGCCCGGCACGACTGCAGCAGCCGTACGGTCCGCTCCAGCACCCGGGCGCGGGCCAGCTGGAGCTCGGCCGGCCGCTCGTGCTCCCCGAGCCGTTCGCGCAGCAGCGGGCCGAGGCAGCCGGGGACGCGGTACTGCGGGTGCAGCGCGGCGTCCGCGGTGCCGGCCCCGGCGGGCGGGGCCCCGGGGTCCGCCGGGACCGGCCGCAGCAGGCCCAGCACGGCGAAGTCGGCGAGCGCGGCGGCGGCCGTCGGCATCGAGCAGCCGGCCAGCGCGGAGGCGGTGTGCGCGTCCACGAGGCCGGCCGGGGCCAGGGTGAGCAGCCGCAGTATCCGGGCGGCGGTCGCCGGCAGCGCCTCGTAGGAGAGCCGGAAGGCCCGGAACAGGGGGCGGGCACCGCTGGGCAGGTCCGGCGGCACCGGGACCGCCCGCAGCGCCTGGTACAGATCGGCCACCGACGAGGTGGGGCGGGCGGCGAGCCAGGCACCGGCCAGGATCAGTGCGGCGGGCTGGCCGCCGCACTCCTCGGCGACGCTGTCGGCGGTCCGCGGGTCGACGGTGATCCGGATCGGCCCGGCGTAGCGCTCCAGGACCTCCACGCAGGCCGCCCCGTCGAGTCCGCCCAGGGTGCACGGCCGGACGTCCGGGATGCCGGTCAGCGGCCCCTGGGAGACGACCACGACCAGGCAGCCCGGGGCGTCCGGGAGCAGCGGTTCGACGGCCTCGGCGCCCGGTGCGTCGTCGAGGAAGAGCAGCGCGCGGCGGCCGGCGAGGGCCCCGCGCAGCCGCTCGGTCAGCTCGTCCTCCGCGGCTCCCGGCGGGGCGTCCGCACCGAGCGCGGTCAGCAGCTCACGCGCGGTGCGGCCGGTGTCTGCGACCTCCCCGCCCGGTCCGGTCAGGGTGGCGCGCAGCACTCCGTCGGGGTGGTCGCCGGCCAGCTCGTCGAGCAGCCGCTCGGCGAGCGCGGTACGCCCGGAGCCGGGGCGGCCGGCGATCAGCAGTACCCGGCTGCGGGCGCCCTTGCGGCCGGAGAGGGTGTCCAGACCGGCCCGGGCGATGTCGGCGTGCAGCGCCTTGAGCTCGCGGCGGCGCCCGGCGAAGCCGGCCGTGGGGGTGCGGCCCGCGGCGGCGGGGGCCGCCGCCGTCTCCGGCGCGAGCCGCCCTGTGCCCACCGCCTGGTCCGTCACCGGTCACGCTCCCGTCCACCTGCGCGTACGAACCCGCCGCAGGCGCGGGCGGGAACCCTTACGAGCGTAGTTCACGGGGCGTCACGTGCCGTACGGAGCAGGGCGGTTGGGTCACCCGACCGGATCGGGGCCGGCCGGCCGCAGACCGGGGCGGAAGGTCCTGGTCAGGCCTCGAACGGGCGGGCCGGCCAGGGCGCGTCGGCCGGCCGCAGCGCGTCCAGGCCCGTGCCGCGCTGCGCGGCGGTGAGCGCCAGCACCCCGACGACCAGGCAGTTGTTGTGCAGCTCCCCGGCGAGCACACCGCGTACCAGCTCGTCCTGCGGCACCCGCGCCAGCTCCATGTCGGCCTCCTCCTCGGCGACCTCGAAGCGCTCGCCCTCGGCCTCGGACAGGTCCCGGGCGAGGAAGATCCGCACGGCCTCGTCGCAGCCGCCGGGGGTGGTGTAGACGTCGGTCAGCACCCGCCAGTCCTCGGCCTTGACGTGCGCCTCCTCGTACAGCTCGCGCTGGGCGGCGCGCAGCGGGTTCTCGCCGGGGACGTCGAGCAGCCCGGCGGGGATCTCCCACAGCTTCATGCGCACGGGGTGGCGGTACTGCTTCAGGACCAGCACCCGGCCCTCCTCGTCGAGGGCGAGGACGGCCACCGAGCCGGGGTGGACCTGGTAGTCGCGGGTGACCTTGGCGCCGTCCGGCATCACGACCTCGTCGGTGCGCACGCTGGTCTTGTTCCCGGTGAACGGCGTGGTGGAGGCGGTGACCGTCCACTCCTCCGGGGTGTCCTTGATCGCCATGGCGCGTCCTCCTGTATGAGCCTTCACAACGCGGAAACCGGGGCACGACCTCGGAGAAGAGGCCGTACCCCGGCAACCGTAACCGGCGCGGTGGGTGCTACTTCGCGGCGCCCGTCTTGCGCGCGACCGCGGCCTTCACCAGCCCGGCGAAGAGCGGGTGCGGGCGGGTCGGGCGGGAGCGGAGCTCCGGGTGCGCCTGGGTGGCGACGAGGTAGGGGTGGGTCTCGCGCGGGTACTCGACGTACTCGACGAGCTTGTTGTCCGGAGAGGTGCCGGAGAACTGCAGCCCGGCCTTCTTCTCCAGCTCACCGCGGTAGGCGTTGTTGACCTCGTAGCGGTGGCGGTGGCGCTCCTCGACGTACCCCTGGTCGCCGTACACCTCGCGGACGATCGAGCCCTCGGCGAGCTTGGCGGGGTACATGCCCAGCCGCATCGTGCCGCCCATATCGCCCTCACCTGCGACGATGTCCAGCTGCTCGGCCATGGTGGAGATGACCGGGTGGGCGGTCGCCGGGTCGAACTCGGTGGAGTTGGCGCCCTCGATGCCGGCGAGGTTGCGGGCCGCCTCGATGACCACGCACTGCAGGCCCAGGCACAGGCCGAGCAGCGGCAGCTTGTTCTCGCGGGCGTAGGTGATCGCGCCGACCTTGCCGTCCACACCGCGGTCGCCGAAGCCGCCGGGGATGCAGACCGCGTCGCAGTCGGAGAGCTGCGCCGCGGCACCGGCCGGGGTCCGGCAGTCGTCCGAGGTGACCCACTTGATCTTGACCCGGGCCTTGTTGGCGAAGCCGCCGGCGCGCAGCGCCTCGGTGACCGAGAGGTAGGCGTCCGGCAGGTCGATGTACTTGCCGACCAGCGCGACGTTGACCTCGTGGTCGGGGTTGTGGACGCGCTCCAGCAGGTCGGCCCACTGGGTCCAGTCCACGTCGCGGAACGGCAGGTCGAGCTTGCGCACGACGTAGGCGTCCAGGCCCTCGGCGTGCAGGACCTTGGGGATGTCGTAGATCGACGGGGCGTCGATCGCGGCGACCACCGCGGCCTCGTCGACGTCGCACATCAGCGAGATCTTGCGCTTGATGGCGGTGGGCACCTCGCGGTCGGCGCGCAGCACGATCGCGTCGGGCTGGATACCGATGTTGCGCAGCGCCGCGACCGAGTGCTGGGTCGGCTTGGTCTTGAGCTCACCGGACGGGCCGATGTACGGCAGCAGCGAGATGTGCACGACGAAGACGTTGTCCCGGCCGACCTCGTGGCGGACCTGGCGGACGGTCTCCAGGAACGGCAGCGACTCGATGTCACCGACGGTGCCGCCGACCTCGGTGATCACGACGTCGACGTCCTCGGTCGCCATCCGCCGGATGCGGTGCTTGATCTCGTTGGTGATGTGCGGGATGACCTGCACGGTGTCGCCGAGGTACTCACCGCGGCGCTCCTTGGCGATCACGGTGTTGTAGACCTGGCCGGTGGTGACGTTCGCCGAGCCGTCGAGGTCGACGTCGAGGAACCGCTCGTAGTGGCCGATGTCCAGGTCGGTCTCGGCACCGTCGTTGGTGACGAAGACCTCACCGTGCTGGAACGGGTTCATCGTTCCGGGGTCGACGTTCAGGTACGGGTCGAGCTTCTGCATCGTGACCCGCAGGCCCCGCGCCTTGAGGAGAGCACCCAGGCTGGAGGCGGTGAGCCCCTTGCCGAGCGAGGAGGCGACGCCCCCGGTGACGAAGAGGTGCTTGGTCGTCGTGGATTTGGCTGGCATGGCCAAGAGGGAGCTCCCGTGGTCGCGAGGTGGAGAGGTGCGAAGCGGCGCCGTCCCGCGTCTGTGAGGGGTGCCGTCGCTGCGGTCGGGGTGCCGTGACATGTTGCCGGGGCCCACCGGTCCACGGGGTACCAGGCTATCAGCGCCGCGGCATGGTCGCGCCCGGCCACGCACCGGAACCTCGTGCGACGCCTCCCCGTCACGATGTGTGACGAACGGGCTTGACGCTGTCACGTGACGGAGGCCACCCGTTCGGAGCAGCTCACTCGTCGCGAGGGTCGCGCGGATCACCCGCGTGCGTCGTATCCTGCTCGGACACTCGCAACGAGCCGCCGGGAAGGCACCCCCCTCCCCCAGCTACCGCTGGACGGGGCCCCCAGCCCGATTTCCGGTCCAGCTGCTCGGCGACGTTTCATGGGCAGGACGGACAGATCACAACGTCCCATGGGGGGCGTGACTCCAGTTCGACGGGAGATGCACGTGGCCGGGCGCATCGAGGACTACGCACTTATCGGCGATATGCAGACCGCCGCTCTAGTGTGCAGGGACGGGACGGTCGATTGGCTGTGCCTGCCCCGCTTCGACTCGCCGGCGGTCTTCGCAGGGCTGCTGGGCACGGAGGAGAACGGCTACTGGCGGATGGGGCCGGTGACCGGCTCGGAGGACGGGCCGCAGCCCGCCGACCGGCGCCGCTACCGGGGCGATTCACTCGTGCTGGAATCCGAGTGGGACACCCCGCGCGGTACCGTCCGGGTGATCGACTTCATGCCGCCGCGGGACGGCGCGCCGCAGGTGATCCGCATCGTGGAGGGCGTCAGCGGACGCGTCCCGATGCGTTCGGAGCTGCGGATGCGGTTCGCGTACGGCTGGGTCGTGCCGTGGGTGCACAAGATCGACGAGCGGACGGTGGCGGTCGCCGGCCCGGACTCCGTGTGGCTGGACACCGAGGTGGAGACGTACGGCAAGGACCTGACGACGTTCTCCGACTTCACCGTCTCGCCGGGCGAGCGGATCGCGTTCACGATCAGCTGGCAGCCCTCGCACCACCAGCCGCCGGCCGTGGCGGACCCGGAGGGGGCGCTGGAGGCCACCGAGGAGTTCTGGCGCGAGTGGGTCGAGCAGTGCACGTACCACGGCCCCTACCGTGACGCCGTGGTCCGCTCGCTGATCACGCTGAAGGCGCTGACGTACGCGCCGACCGGCGGGATCGTCGCCGCGCCGACCACGTCCCTGCCCGAGTGCCTCGGCGGCGTCCGTAACTGGGACTACCGCTTCACCTGGCTCCGGGACGCGGCGATCACCCTTTCCTCGCTGCTGCGCACCGGCTACCGCGAAGAGGCCCGGGCCTGGCGTGAATGGCTGCTGCGGGCGGTGGCCGGCGACCCTGACAACCTGCAGATCATGTACGGCATCGCCGGTGAGCGCGAGCTCGGCGAGAACGAGCTCAACTGGCTTCCCGGGTACGAGAATTCGCGTCCGGTGCGGGTCGGCAACGGCGCCGCGGGCCAGCTCCAGCTCGACGTCTACGGCGAGGTCACCGAGGCCCTGCACCTGGCGCACATGACGGGCCTGGCCCGCAACGACTACGCCTCGCTGCTGCAGCTCAAGCTGATCCAGTGGGTGGAGAAGCACTGGGACGAGCCGGACGAGGGCATCTGGGAGGTCCGCGGCCCGCGCCGGCACTTCGTGCACTCCAAGGTGATGACCTGGGTCGCGGTGGACCGCACGGTCAAGCTGATCGAGTCCGGGGACGTCGACGGGCCGCTGGAGCGCTGGAAGGACCTGCGCGAGACGATCCACCGGGACGTCTGCGAGAAGGGTTACGACAAGGAGCGCAACACCTTCACCCAGTCCTACGGCTCGCAGGAGCTGGACGCCTCGCTGCTGCTGATCCCGCAGGTCGGCTTCCTGCCGCCGGACGACAAGCGCGTCATCGGCACGATCGAGGCGATCCAGCGGGAGCTGACCACCGAGGACGGCTTCGTGCTGCGCTACCCGACGGCCGGCCAGGGCGAACTCGGTGTGGACGGTCTGGAGGGCGAGGAGGGTGCCTTCCTGGCCTGCTCGTTCTGGCTCGCGGACGACCTGGCGATGATCGGCCGGGTCGACGAGGCCCGCCAGCTCTTCGAGAAGCTGCTCTCGCTCCGTAACGACCTGGGGCTGCTGGCGGAGGAGTGGGACCCCAAGGCCAAGCGCCAGGTGGGCAACTTCCCGCAGGCCTTCAGCCACGTTCCGCTGATCGACACCGCCCTGCGGCTGACGGCGAGCGGGGCGTACGGCGGCTGAGTCCGACGGTGCCGTACGCCGCGGCCGCCCCCGGGAGTCTTCCGGGG
>NZ_JBHWDV010000097.1:0-16030 GCF_042734445.1 Streptomyces sp. NPDC059649 | reverse complement strand
GCGCCGGTGCCGTAGACGCGGTAGACGATGTGCAGATCGTCCGCGATCACGGTCGGGATCCGCTCCTGGGCGGCCGCCGTCGGCCGCACGCCGTTGTTCTGCTCAGCCACGTCCGTACCGCTCCTCAGCCTTCCAGAAGTACACAAAGCCGGCGACGCCCATCAGCAGCGCCCAGCCGCCGGCGGACGCCCACACGTGCGGGGGCAACTTGTCCGCCGTGAAGCTGTCGATCAGCGCGAAGCGCATCAGGTCGATGTAGACCGCCGCCGGGTTGGCGTTGAGCAGGACCTCCACGAACTGCGGGACGTGCTTGCCCTTCAGGATCAGGTCGATGCTGAACATCACGCCGGACGCGTACATCCACGTCCGCATGATGAACGGCATCAGCTGCGCGAGGTCCGGGGTCTTGGAACCCAGCCGCGCCATGACCATCGCCAGGCCCGTGTTGAAGACGAACTGGAGCAGCAGCGCCGGGAGGACCAGCAGCCACGACCAGGTCGGCAGCTGCCCGAAGCCGAGCAGGATCAGGACCAGCACGCCCATGGAGAACAGCAGCTGCTGCAGCTGCATCAGGCAGAACGAGATCGGCAGACAGGCCCGCGGGAAGTGCAGCGCCCGCACCAGGCCCAGGTTGCCGGAGATCGCCCGGGTACCGGCCATCACCGAGCTCTGGGTGAAGGTGAAGATGAAGACGCCGGTCACCAGGAACGGCACGAAGTCGGGGACGCCCTTCCTCGTGCCGATCAGCAGACCGAAGATCAAGTAGTAGACGAGCGCGTTCAGCAGGGGCGTCGCCACCTGCCAGACCTGTCCCAGCTTGGCCTGGCTGTACTGAGCGGTCAGCTTCGCGCTGGCGAAGGCGGAGATGAAATGCCGCCGGTGCCACAGCTGCCGGACGTACTCGGGGAGGCTCGGACGCGCCCCGCTCTGCGCGAGCCCGTACTTCTGGGCCCGCTGCGCCGCGGTCAGCCCTTCGTCGGAAGCTGCCGGGGCACTCATGGCGACCGCACTGTCGTGCGTGGTCTCGCTCACAGTTGACACTTTCGTCCTCAAGGTGCGCTGCCGGGGCCACGCCCCGGTTCGCGCCTGATGCTCTCAGATACGAGCTTGTCAGATGACGGGAGGGCGACCCAGTCGGGTCAGTCGCCAAACGGTAGCCCACTTCATGGGGCGCCTGGGACCGCACGGAGTGGCCCAGCCCTCCTTGAAGCCGCCGAGCCAGGCCCGCAGCGCGGGCCGCGAGGGGCGGCGGGCGAGGGTGAGCAGGAACCAGACACCGAGATAGACCGGAACCAGTGCGGCGGGGAGGTTGCGGCGGGCCAGCCAGACCCGGTTGCGGGCCACCATCCGGTGGTAGACCGCGTGCCGGGCCGGTGCCGTCGTCGGGTGGTACAGGACCATGTCCGACCGGTAGTCGATCATCCAGCCGGCGTCCAGCGCCCGCCAGGCCAGGTCGGTCTCCTCATGGGCGTAGAAGAAGTCGTCGGGCAGCCCGCCGACCTCCGCGAGGACCTTGGTGCGCACCGCGTTCGCACCCCCGAGGAAGGTGGTCACCCGCGAGGAGCGCATCGGGTCGGACGCGCGCAGCCGGGGAACGTGCCGGCGCTGGGTCTCGCCGGTGTCCGGGTCGGCGATCCGGAAGCTGATGATGCCGAGCTCGGGGTCCTTGGCGAACGCCTCGCGGCACAGCTCGGCGGTGTCCTCCCGGGCCAGCAGCCCGTCGTCGTCGAGGAAGAGCAGGACGTCCATCTCGCGGCCGGCCGGCCCGAACGCCTCGATGCCGACGTTCCGGCCGGCCGGGATGCCGACGTTCTCCGGGAGCTCGACGGTCCGCACGCCCTCGGGCAGCTCCGGCAGCGGCGAACCGTTGCCGACGACGGCGACCTCGATCGGATCGCCGTCCTGCTTGGCCACCGAGTCCAGCAGCGCACGCAGCTCCTCGGGGCGGTTGCCCATGGTGATGATCACCGCACCGACGCGCATCTGGGACGCCCCCGTCACTTGAGCCTGCTGGAGGCGAGGATGGACACGAGGTGGAGCAGGGTCTGGACGAGCGCGATGCCGGCGAGCACGGCGACGCCCAGCCGCGAGAAGAACAGGTCGCCCCGGATCTGGTCCACCACCGCGAGGGCCAGGATCAGCAGGGACGCCTCGACGCCGAGGATCAGCCGGTGGAACTTCAGCGCCGCGGCGGCCTTGCGGGCCAGCGCCATACCGGAGGAGCGCATCTCGGACGCGGTCTCCTTGACCTGCTCCTTGCCGCTCTGCGCGCGGGCCACGCCGACCAGGTCCGTCTCCGCCTTGATCAGGATGGCGCCGAGCGCGGCCAGCGTGCCGAGGAAGGCCCACAGCCAGTCGATCCGGCCCGAGCCCCACAGGTCGGCGGCGCGCAGGCCGAAGCCGACGAGCACGGCGGCGTCGGTGAGGTACGCGCCGACACGGTCCATCCAGACACCGGTGAGCGAGTACTGCTTGCGCCACCGGGCGATCTCACCGTCGACGCAGTCGAGCAGCAGGTACAGCTGCACCATCAGCACGCCGAGCGCGGCACCCCAGACCCCCGGCACCAGCAGTGCCGGGGCGGCGAGGACGCCGAAGAGGGTCATCAGGTAGGTCAGCTGGTTGGGCGTGACCCGGGTGTTCACCAGGTGCCGGTCGATGCGCAGCGAGATCTCGCGCATGTAGAGCCGGCCGGCCCAGTGCTCGCCGCTCCGCCGGTCCTTCACCCCCGCGGGGTGAACGACCGGCCGGAGCTCAGCTACCGATGGCTTGTGCATAGTCGGCGTAAGCGTCCCTGATCTGGTCGGTGGACAGGTCGAGGTGCTCCAGGATGGTGTAGCGCCCGGGGCGGGTCTTGGGTGCGTACGCGACGGCCTCGACGAACTCCTCGTCGGTGAAGCCGATCTCACCCGGCGTGACCGGCAGTCCGTGCCGGCGCAGCACCTCGACCATCAGGTCCCGGGTCTCCTTGTCCCCGCGCAGGTGCGTGGCGAAGGCGGCACCGAGGCCGCACTGCTCGCCGTGGCTCGCCGCGCGCTTGGGGTAGAGGATGTCCAGGGCGTGGTTGATCTCGTGGCAGGCACCGGAGGCGGGGCGGCTGTCGCCGGCCACCGACATCGAGATGCCGGTGAGGACCAGCCCCTCGGCGAGCACCTGGAGGAAGGAGTCCTCGCCGACGCCGCCGGGGTGCCGGAGCACCGCCTCGCCGGCCTGGCGCGCCATGGCGGCGGCCAGTCCGTCGATCGCCTCGCCGGTCTCGCGGTGCGAGAGCTCCCAGTCCGCGACCGCGGAGATGTTGGAGATCGCGTCGCCGATGCCGGAGCGGACGAACCGGACCGGGGCCTCGCGGATGATGTCGAGGTCGATCACCACGGCGATCGGGTTCGGCACACCGTAGGAGCCGCGGCCGGCGTCGTTGTCGAGGGTGGCGACCGGCGAGCACAGGCCGTCGTGCGACAGGTTCGTCGCGACGGCGACCAGCGGCAGGCCGATCCGGGCGGCGGCGAACTTGGCGCAGTCGATGATCTTGCCGCCGCCGAGGCCCACGACCGCGTCGTAGTGCCCCTTCTTCATGGCGTCGGCGAGCTTGATCGCGTCGTCCAGGGTGCCGCCGCCGACCTCGTACCACTCGGCGCCCGGCAGCGCGGGGGCCAGCCGCTCACGCAGCCGTGCCCCCGAGCCGCCGCTGATCGCGATGGCGAGCTTGCCGGACGCGGAGATGCGCTGATCGGCCAGCAGGCCCGCCAGGTCGTCCAGGGCGCCGGCGTTGATGTCGACGACGACCGGGGACGGAATGAGGCGGGTCAGTACTGGCATGCGATGTCACGGCCCTTCGCCAGGTCGTCGTGGTTGTCGATCTCGACCCACTTGACGTCGCCGATCGGTGCCACGTCCACCTTGAAGCCGCGGTTGACCAGCTCCTGGTAGCCGTCCTCGTAGTAGAGGTCGGGGTCCCGCTCGAAGGTGGTCTTCAGGGCGTCGGCCAGCTCGGCGGCGGCCTCGCCCTCGATGAGGGTGACACCGATGTACTCACCGGTCGCCTCGGCCGGGTCCATCAGCTTGGTGATCTTCTGGACGCCCTTGTCGGGGTCCACGACGACCTTCATCTCCTCGTCGGCGAGCTGCTTGACGGTGTCCAGCGCGAGGATGATCTTCTGGCCGTTGCCGCGGGCGGCGAGCAGGGTCTTCTCGACGGAGACCGGGTGCACGGTGTCGCCGTTGGCGAGGATCACGTCGTGCTTGAGGGCGTCACGGCCGCACCACAGGGAGTAGGCGTTGTTCCACTCCTCGGCCTTGTCGTTGTCGATCAGGGTGAGCTTGAGGCCGTACTTCTGCTCCAGGGCCTCCTTGCGCTCGTACACGGCCTCCTTGCGGTAGCCGACGATGATCGCGACCTCGGTCAGGCCGATCTCGGCGAAGTTGCCGAGGGTCAGGTCGAGGATGGTGGTGTCCCCGTCAACCGGCACCAGGGCCTTGGGCAGAGTGTCGGTGTAGGGGCGCAGACGCCGTCCGGCGCCGGCAGCCAGCACGAGGCCGATCATGCGGGTTCTCCTTCATCGTGTACGGCGGGTGCTCCGGAAGAGACCCAGAAGCGGATGCTCTCGATGAGCACCAGCAGCGCCAGGACCACGGCCAGTGCCGTGAGCGCGATTGTGAAACCTTCAGGGGACAGCGCGGCTGCCAGGACGGTCACTGCGAGGACGCGTCCCTCGTGGCCGCCGGTTGCCCGGACCAGCCACCGCGGCGGGGCCCCGGTGCCACCGCGGATGCGGTAGACGGTGTCGTAGTGATGGTAGGCGACGGCCGCGACCAGCCCGAACGCCGCGGGGAGCGCTCCGGGCACGTCCGCGCGGGCCGCCAGGACGAGGATCGTGACGTACTCGCCGGCCCGGAAGAAGGGCGGGACGAGCCAGTCGAGGGCGCCCTTGAGCGGCCGGGACACCGCCGCACCGGCCAGCAGCGCGGAGCAGACGGCGACGCCCACGGTGAGCCAGGACGCCGGGTCGGCCTCGAAGATCACCCAGACCAGCAGTACCGCGGCCGAGAGAAATGCCATAGCCGGGGCGAGGAAGGAACCGGTCCGGCCGCGGCCGTGCGCACCGCGGGCGATCAGCTCGGCGAGCGGCCCGGAGTCGGCGAGGTCGGCCAGCGCCCGGGCGGCGCGGTCGGTGCGCCGGGCCCGCCTGGTCAGCGAGCGCAGCACCCGGCCGGCCGTGGTGTAGCAGGCGGCCAGCGCACAGCCGAGGAGCAGGGCGTAGAAGACGATGCGCGGGGTGGTCAGCGCCGTGAGGACGGCGATCATGGCCCAGCGTTCGCCGATCGGCAGCACGATCATGCGGCGGATCCAGACCGTCCAGCCGACGCTGTCGAGCTTGTCGGAGAGCGCGGCGGTCGGGCTGGTGTTGCCGGTGGCGTCGTGGTTGGCCTCGTTGAAGGCGAAGTCGACGACGTGCCGGCAGGTCTGCAGGACCATCGCGCCGAGCGCCAGGGCCCATACGTCGTCCCCGGCGCGGGCGGCGCCCAGCGCCAGGCCCGCGTAGTAGGCGTACTCCTTGGCCCGGTCGAAGGTGGCGTCCAGCCAGGCGCCCAGCGTCGAGTACTGCAGGGAGTAACGGGCGAGCTGCCCGTCGGTGCAGTCCAGGACGAAGGAGAGGAGCAGCAGCACTCCGGCGGCGACGAAGCCGGTGCGGGTGCCGGTGGCCGCGCTGCCCGCCGCTATCAGTGCGGTGAGCAGGGACGCGGTGGTGACCTGGTTGGGGGTGAGGCCGCGGCGCGCGCACCAGCGGGCGAGGTAGCGGGAGTACGGGCTGATGCAGAAGGTCGTGAAGAAGCCGTCGCGGGACTTCACCGCGGTGCGCAGCCGGATCGCCTCGTCGTCGACGGCCGCGACCGCCTCCATGGCCTCCGCGCGCTGGGCGGGGGTGAGCGCGACGGTGGCGACCAGGCTGCCCAGCTCGACGCGGTGCAGCCCGGTGTCGTCGCGGTCCAGGGAGTCGGTGAGCGTCTCGGTGAGGACGTCCGTGAGGTGGGCGGTGCCGGCGCCGACCGGGATCCGGCCGACCGCGCGGGCCAGCGCCGGGCGGGCCGCGGCCTGCGCGGTGAGCGCGCCGGGCACGGCGGCGGCCGGGAAGCGGGGGTCGGTCAGCGCGAGCCGCAGGGCGTGCAGATGGCCGACGAAGCGGGGGTCGACGAGGGCGACCCGCTCCTGTGCGGGCACCTCGGCGAGCAGCGCGGCGGCGGAGGCGGCGTCGTCCGCCGTACGGACGTCGAAGCCCAGCGTGCGCAGGTCGGCTTCGAGCGGCGACCCGGCGACCGGCGGACCGGTGAGGATGGCGGTCGACAGACGAACTCACTCCTTGGAGGCTGACAAGGCAGCGCCGGTCGATCCGCATTCGATACGGACTACCCGGGCAGCGGGCGTGACACACCGGGGGCCCGGAGGCCGGGTGGCACGTCGGCAGAGGCTATCGGATCGCCGGATGCGGCCGTTCACCGCGCATTCACCGCACGATCGAGTGACCGACGGCTGCGCCTGCCGCGATCATCATGGTGGATCGGGTGGCGCATGAACAACTGGCCCGCGACCGGGGCCCTCGGTCCGGTGCCGGTTATGAGCGGGCTGGTCACGGGGCGGGCGGGTTGTGCCGGGGGTGGTGTGGCGAGGGCCATGCCGGTCCGTGGTGAGCGTCGCGGGCCGGTCCGGTGACCCGTCCCGGGGGCCCGGGAGTGCCTCGCGGGATGCCTGCGGGCGGGCCTGTGATGTGGCCCCTCTCACGGTGGGGCCCAGGTGGGCGCACTCCCGGCCGGACGCGCGGGAGGTGTGGCGCCGCGCACCCGCTCTGCCGGTGATGCGGACCCGGCTAGGGCAGACTTGGCGTCGTAGACCGACGACAAGGATGGGCATGCCGATCACACCTGCCAACGCAAAGACCGCCGAGGACGCGGCGGTGCGCACACCGGGCGGCGCCGCCGAACCGATCATGCTGGAGCTGGTCGACGAGGACGGTACGACGATCGGCACCGCCGAGAAGCTCGCGGCGCACCAGCCCCCGGGGCAGCTGCACCGGGCGTTCTCGGTCTTCCTCTTCGACGAGAAGGGCCGGCTGCTGCTCCAGCGCCGGGCGCTGGGGAAGTACCACTCCCCCGGTGTGTGGTCCAACACCTGCTGCGGTCACCCGTATCCCGGTGAGGCGCCGTTCGCGGCCGCGGCCCGCCGGACCGCGGAGGAGCTGGGCGTGGCACCCGCGCTGCTGGCCGAGGCGGGCACGGTGCGCTACAACCATCCCGATCCGTCCTCCGGGCTCGTGGAGCAGGAGTACAACCACCTGTTCGTGGGCCTGGTGCGGGCCGAGCCGGCGCCGGACCCGGAGGAGATCGGCGAGATCGCGTTCGTGACGCCGGAGGAACTGGCCGAGCGGCATGCCGAGGCACCGTTCTCCGCGTGGTTCATGACCGTGCTGGACGCGGCGCGCCCGGCGGTGCGGGAGCTCACCGGACGGTCGGCGGGCTGGTAGCCAGCGGGGTGAGCGGCAGCTCGGCCCAGATGGCCTTGCCGCCGCCCGGCGTGTGCGCGACATCGCAGGTGCCGCCCACCTCAGCGGTGACGGTCTTGACCAGCCACAGCCCGCGCCCCCCGACGTCACCCTCTTCCGCCTCCAGGGCCTTGGGGCGGTAGGGGTGGTCGTCCTCGACGGCGACCCGTAGCCAGTTGCCGCCGATGGTGACCTGGACGGCGATCTGGGGCGAGAGCAGGGCGGCGTGCCGGACGGCGTTGGTGACCAGTTCGGAGACGATGAGCAGCAGGCCGTCCATGATGTCGGCGGCGACCGGCACGTGCTGTTCGGCGAGCAGGTCCCGGACCGCGTGGCGGGCCTGCGGCACCGAGGACTCCAGTGCCGGGGCGGTGAAGCGCCAGACACCTTCGTACGCGAGCGGGGAGGTCAGCTCGTCGGGGGGTTCTGCGGGGGGTCCGGAAGGCATCCTCACAGGAAGAGTGTTGAGAATGCGCTGGTCCGTACCGGCCTGCTGAACACAAGTCAGCGTCTATCGACGGCTTTTGGCGGATTACGAGAGTTTCCCGCGGGCTGCGGACCGGGGCTGTTCTCTTTGTACCGGGTTCATGGATTCCCCCGGGACGGCACCCCCACGATCCCGCCATCGGGCCCGCGCCGCCCGGCCATCGGGGGCGGACAGCACGGCAGGCCCGGTGCCGGGGCACCGGGCCTGCCGTGTGTGCAGTAGCGGGGACAGGATTTGAACCTGCGACCTCTGGGTTATGAGCCCAGCGAGCTACCGAGCTGCTCCACCCCGCGTCGGTTTCCCCCACCTTACGGGGCGACCGCCGCAGATCCAAATCGATAAACCGACCGGCCGCCGGGCAGGTGCCGCGCCGCGTCCCGGCTGCCGGGTCACACCGCCCGGTCGGTGATCCGCCCGGCCTCGACCTCGATCCGGCGCGTGGTGTGCACCGCGTCCAGCATCCGCCGGTCGTGCGTCACCAGCAGCAGCGTGCCCGGGTACGAGGCGAGCGCGGACTCCAGCTGCTCGATGGCCGGCAGGTCCAGGTGGTTGGTCGGCTCGTCCAGGACGAGGAGGTTCACCCCGCGGCCCTGGAGGAGGGCCAGCGCGGCCCGGGTCCGCTCCCCGGGCGAGAGGGTGTGCGCCGGGCGCAGCACATGGGCCGCCTTCAGGCCGAACTTCGCGAGCAGGGTGCGGACGTCGGCGGGCGGCAGGTCCGGCACGGCGGCCCGGAAGGCGTCCATCAGCGGCCGGTCGCCCAGCTGCCCTCCGCCGAAGAGCCGGCCGCGGGCCTGCTCGATCTCGCCGACCACCACGCCGGGGCCGAGCGTGGCCTGGCCGGCGTCCAGCGGCAGCCGGCCGAGCAGGGCGGCCAGCAGGGTGGACTTGCCGGAGCCGTTGGGACCGGTGATCGCGACCCGGTCCGCCCAGTCGATCTGCAGGTCCACCGGGCCGAAGCGGAAGTCGCCGCGCCGGACCGCGGCCCCGCGCAGGGTCGCGACGACCGCGCCGGCCCGGGGCGCGGCGGCGATCTCCATCCGCAGCTCCCACTCCTTGCGGGGCTCCGCCACCACGTCCAGCCGCTCGATCATGCGCTGGGTCTGCTTGGCCTTGGCGGCCTGCTTCTCGGTGGCCTCGACCCGGCCCTTGCGGCCGATCTTGTCGTTGTCGGGGGCCTTGCGGCGGGCGTTCTTGACGCCCTTCTCCATCCAGTTGCGCTGGGTGTGGGCGCGGGTCTCCAGGGTGGCCTTGGTCTCGGCGTACTCCTCGTACTGCTCGCGGGCGTGGCGCCGGGCCCGCTCGCGCTCCTCCAGATAGGAGGCATAGCCGCCGCCGTAGCTGTTGACCTGCTGCTGGGCGAGGTCGAGTTCGACGACGCGGTTGACCGTGCGGGTCAGGAACTCGCGGTCGTGGCTGACGAGGACGGTGCCGGCGCGCAGTCCGGTGACGAACTCCTCCAGCCGCTGCAGCCCGTCCAGGTCCAGGTCGTTGGTCGGCTCGTCCAGCAGGAAGACGTCGTAACGGGAGAGCAGCAGGGAGGCCAGCGAGGCCCGGGCGGCCTGTCCGCCGGAGAGTGCGGTCATCGGCTGGTCGAGGCCGACGGTGAGGCCGAGCTGGGCGGCGGTCTCCTCGGCGCGTTCGTCGAGGTCGGCGGCGCCGAGGTCGAGCCAGCGGGTGAAGGCCGTGTCATAGGCATCGTCGGCGCCGGGGCGCTCCGCGGCCAGGGCCTCGGTGGCGTCGTCCAGGGCGCGCTGGGCGTCGGCCACGCCGGTGCGGCGGGCGAGGAAGGCCCGCACGCTCTCCCCGGGGCGGCGGTCGGGCTCCTGCGGGAGGAGGCCGACGGTGGCGGAGGGCGGGCTGAGGGAGAGCGCCCCCTCCTCGGGGGTGGCCAGGCCGGCCAGCAGGCGCAGCAGGGTGGACTTGCCCGCGCCGTTGGCGCCGACGAGGCCGATCACGTCCCCGGGGGCGACGACCAGATCGAGGCCGGAGAACAGGACGCGCTCGCCGTGGCCGGCGGCGAGGTCTTTGGCGACGAGGGTTGCTGACATCAGACTGCCGATCGTAACCGGCCGTGCGGACCGCGGTCGCTCTAATATCCGGGCATGGAACCGGGCCTCACGACGCACCTCAGCGACGGCACAGCGACCGTCACCATCAGCAACACGGGCAAGCGCAATGCGATGACCGTCCAGATGTGGCGGGATCTGCCGCCCCTGCTGGCGCGGCTGGCGGCGGACCGCGCGGTGCGGTCGCTGGTGCTGACCGGTGCCGGCGGGACGTTCTGCGCGGGCGCGGACATCGGCTCGCTGCGGGGAGCGGCCGCGGAGTCACAGGGGCTGGCGGTGGCGGCCGAGGAGGCGCTGGCGGCCTTTCCGAAACCGACGCTGGCGGCGATACGCGGCTACTGCGTGGGCGGCGGCGCCCAGTTGGCGGCCGCCTGCGATCTGCGGTTCGCGGAGGAGGGGGCGCTGTTCGGGGTGACGCCGGCCAAGCTGGCGGTGGTCTACCCGGCGTCCGCCACCCGGCGGCTGGTGCGGCTGGTCGGGCCGTCGGCCGCCAAGTACCTGTTGTTCTCGGGGGAGTTGATCGACTGCGCGCGGGCGCTGCGGACCGGGCTGGTGGACGAGGTGCTGGCCGAGGGCGAGTTGGGAAAGCGGGTCGCGGAGTTCTCGGCCGTACTGGCGAGCCGGTCGCTGCTGACGCAGACGGCGGCGAAGGAGCTGGCCAACGGGACCTGGGACGTGCCGCCGGACGAGGCGGAGGAGCGCGGCGCCCACTGGGCCGCCGAGGCTCGGGCGAGCGGCGACACCGCCGAGGGTGCCGCCGCCTTCCTGGAGCGCCGGCCGCCGCGGTTCACCTGGCCCGCGAAGTGAGGGGCGCTACGCCTGCCGTACGTCCTCCCCGGTGAGCACGAACCGGGTACGGCTCCGCAGCGCCGCGACGGCCTCGGCCGGTGCCGTGTCCGGGGAGCCCGCGTCGTAGGGCGGCTGCGGGTCGTACTCGATGCCGAGCTGGATGATCTGGGCCGCGGTGTCCCCGGCGATCCGGCCGGCCAGCGCGAGGCCCATGTCGATGCCGGCCGAGACCCCGGCCGCGGTGACGTACTTGCCGTCGAAGACCACCCGCTCCCCGGTCGGCTCGGCGCCCAGGGCCGGCAGCTGGTCCAGCGCGAGCCAGTGGGAGGTGGCCCGGCGCCCCTTGAGGAGGCCGGCCGCCGCCAGGATCAGCGAGCCGGTGCACACCGAGGTGGTCCAGGTGGTGGCGGTGTCCACGGCGCGGAGCCAGTCGTGCACCGGCCCGTCCGTCATGTGCGCGATCTGCCCCGGGCCGCCGGGGACGACGAGGACGTCGGGCGCGGTGATGTCGTCCAGCGTGGCGTCCGCGACCAGCCCCACGGAACCGAGGTCGCTGCGGTACGTGCCGGCGCGCTCGCCGACGAACACCGTCTCGGCGGCCGGGAGGCGGCTGAGCGTCTCGTAGGGGCCGATGGCGTCCAGGGTGGTGAAGCGGTCGTAGAGGAGGATCGCGATCTGCATGGCGGTTCCCATCTGGAGGAGTGGCTCATCGGGAGGAGTGGCTCGGAAGGGGCCGTTCAGCGGCCCGTGGGGGCAGGCTGGAAACGGCGGCGGTATTCGGCCGGGGAGGCGGCCAGAGCGCGGAGGAAGGCGCGGCGCATCGCCTCGGGGGTGCCGTAGCCGCAGTGGCGGGCCACCTGGGCGATGCCGTCGGCGGTGTCCTCCAGACAGCGGCGGGCCGCCTCCAGCCGTACCCGGTCGACATAGCGACCCGGCGTCATGCCGACCTCGTCGCGGAAGGCCCGGGCGAAGTGGCGCGGGGAGAGCCCGGCGCGGGCGGCGAGGGCGTCGACGGACAGGTCGGCGGCCGGGTGCTCGGTGATCCACTGCTGGACGTCGCGCAGCGGCCGCCGTTGTGCGGTCTGGGCGGCGAGCTGGGCGCTGAACTGCTTCTGGTTGCCCGGCCGGCGCAGGAACACCACCAGGTGGCGGGCGATGCTGAGCGCGAGGTCCCGGCCGAGGTCCTCCTCCACGAGGGCCAGCGCCAGGTCGATGCCGGCCGTCACGCCCGCGGAGGTGGCCAGGTCGCCGTCCCGCACGTAGATCGGGTCGGCCTCCACCCGCACCGCGGGGAACCGTTCGGCGAGGTCGTCGCAGAGCATCCAGTGGGTGGTCGCGCGCCGGCCGTCCAGCAGCCCGGCCTCGGCCAGCAGCATCGCCCCGCTGCACACCGAGACCTTGCGCCGGGCCCGGTGGGCGTTGTCCCGCAGCCAGTCGACCAGTCGCGGGTCGGGGGCGCGGGTGCCCTGGCCGCCGGGGACCAGCAGGGTGTGCGGCGGCCCGGCGGCGGCGAGCGTGGTGTCGGGGACCAGGGTCAGTCCGCTGGTGGTGCGCACCGGGCCGCCGTCCAGGGCGGCCGTACGGAGCCGGTAGGCGCCGGGGACGGCCTGCGCCGCGCCGCTGAAGACCTCCACCGGCCCGGTGACGTCCAGGGCCTGCACGCCGTCGAAGAGGACGACCAGCACCTCGCGCTGTTCCATGCCGTCCATCCTGGGCAGCGGCACCGATGGCGGCAATGACGGGTTTCCCACCTTTCCTGCCATTGCCTGGTCGGGGCCTGCGTGGAAGCCGCCCGGTCGGTCGTCCGGGCGGTCGTCCGGGCCCTGCCGCCGACGCCATACCGACGGGTCGGTACCCTGCCCGCATGACCTCTCACAGCGCACTGCCCGAGCGGGCCGGCCGCACGTGCCACAACGTCATCAACCCCTTCCACTCCACGCACTACTTCGCCCCGGAGCTGCCCGCCGAGATGGCCAAGGTCGGCGTCGACGACGCCCGGGCCGGCTATTTCGTCTGTCGCAGCGCGGCGATGGGGGCGGTCGGCCCCGGCACCGTCGCGGCCACCTTCTACAACTTCAAGTACGAGTTGATCGCCCGGCACCTGCCGGAGGCGTGGCGGAAGACCACCCCGCAGGACGTGCTCGACGCCCGGCTGCGGGCCGCCGACGCCACCCTGCGCCGGCTGCTCGGCGACGAGGCGGTGGCCTCGCCGGAGATGGCGGAGGCCGCCGAGCTGGCCCTGCGCGCCACCGAGGCCTGTACCCGCCGGGCCCGGCCGCTGTACGCCGCGCACGCCGACCTGCCCGTGCCGGACGCCCCGCACCTGGCCTACTGGCACGCCGCGACGCTGCTGCGCGAACACCGCGGCGACGGCCACCTGATGGCGCTGCTGGACGTCGAACTGGACGGACTGGAGGCGCTGGTCACCCACACCGCCACCGGCCGCGGGATGAGCCCCCGCGGCGTCCTGGCGACCCGCGGCTGGACCGAGGAGGACTGGCGGGCCGCCCAGGAGCGGCTGCGGTCCCGCGGTCTCCTGGACGACGAGGGCCAGTTGACCGAGGCCGGCACCCGGCTGCGCAAGCAGCTGGAGGAGACCACCGACCGCCTGGACCGGGCCCCGTACGAGCACCTGGGCGCGGCCGGCGTGGCCCGCCTCACCGAGCTGGCGACCGGCTTCACCACCGCCGTCATGGAGGCGGGCGCGTTCCCCGCCACGCTCTTCGGCAAGTAGGCCGCCGCGGCCACCGGGGTGCGCCGCACCGCGCGCACCCCGGTGCCGCCCACCGGCTGGGCGGCGCGACAGTCCGCTCGGTCACCCGGCACAATGCAGGCTCAGGCAAGAGCTGGAAGGCGGGCAGGATCAACGTGACGGCAGCCACTGAGCCCATCGGGACCCTCGGGACCATCGAAGCGCGGATCGCCGGGGAGCTCGGCGTCAAGGAGCGGCAGGTGAAGGCCGCGGTCGAACTGCTCGACGGTGGCTCGACCGTCCCGTTCATCGCGCGCTACCGCAAGGAGGCCACCGGGACGCTCGACGACGCGCAGCTGCGCTCGCTGGAGGAGCGGCTGCGCTACCTGCGGGAGCTGGAGGAGCGGCGCACCGCGGTGCTGGAGTCCGTACGGACCCAGGGCAAGCTGGACGCCGCCCTGGAGGCGCAGATCCGCGGCGCCGACTCCAAGGCCCGGCTGGAGGACATCTACCTCCCGTTCAAGCCCAAGCGGCGCACCAAGGCGCAGATCGCGCGGGAGGCCGGTCTGGAGCCGCTCGCCGACGGGCTGCTCGCCGACCCCTCCGTGGAACCGGCCGCGGCCGCCGCGGCGTTCGTGGACCCGGACAAGGGCGTCGCCGATCCGGCGGCCGCCCTGGACGGTGCGCGGGCCGTCCTGACCGAGCGGTTCAGCGAGGACGCCGACCTGATCGGTGAGCTGCGGGAGCGGATGTGGTCCCGCGGCCGGGTGACCGCGAAGGTGCGCGAGGGCAAGGAGGAGGCCGGCGCGAAGTTCGCCGACTACTTCGACTTCGCCGAGCCGTTCACCGAGCTGCCCTCGCACCGGGTGCTGGCGATGTTCCGCGGGGAGAAGGAGGAGGTCCTCGACCTCACCCTGGAGCCGGAGGACCCGTCGGCGGTCACCGAGGGGCCGAGCTCCTACGAGCGGTCCATCGCCGCGAAGTTCGGGATCGCGGACCGCGGGCGCCCGGCCGACCCCTGGCTGCTCGACACCGTCCGCTGGGCCTGGCGCACCCGCGTCCAGGTGCATCTCGGCATCGACCTCCGGCTCCGGCTGCGGCAGGCCGCCGAGGACGAGGCGGTCCGGGTCTTCGCGTCGAACCTGCGCGATCTGCTGCTCGCGGCGCCGGCCGGCACCCGCGCCACGATGGGCCTGGACCCCGGCTTCCGTACGGGCGTGAAGGTCGCGGTCGTGGACGCCACGGGCAAGGTGGCCGCCACCGAGACGATCTACCCGCACGTGCCGCAGCAGAAGTGGGACGCCTCACTGGCCACCCTGGCGAAGCTGGCCCGCGAGCACCGGGTCGAGCTGATCGCGATCGGCAACGGCACCGCCTCCCGGGAGACCGACAAGCTGGCGGCCGATCTGATCGCGGCACAGCCGGAGCTGAAGCTGACGAAGGTGATGGTGTCCGAGGCCGGCGCCTCGGTCTACTCCGCGTCCGCCTTCGCCTCCCAGGAACTGCCGGAGCTGGACGTGTCGTTGCGCGGTGCGGTGTCCATCGCCCGCCGTCTGCAGGACCCGCTGGCCGAGCTCGTCAAGATCGACCCGAAGTCGATCGGGGTCGGCCAGTACCAGCACGACCTGTCCGAGGTGAAGCTGTCGCGCTCGCTGGACGCGGTGGTCGAGGACTGCGTCAACGGCGTCGGCGTGGACGTCAACACCGCCTCCGCGCCGCTGCTTTCGCGGGTGTCGGGCATCGGCTCCGGCCTGGCCGAGAACATCGTCGCGCACCGCGACGCCAACGGCCCGTTCCGCTCCCGCAAGGCCCTCAAGGACGTGGCGCGGCTCGGCCCGAAGGCGTACGAGCAGTGCGCGGGCTTCCTGCGGATCCGGGGCGGCGACGACCCGCTGGACGCCTCCAGCGTGCACCCGGAGGCGTATCCGGTGGTGCGCCGGATGGTGACGTCGGCGGGCACCGAGGTCGGTTCGCTGATCGGCAACACGACGGTGCTGCGCACCCTGAAGCCGGCCGATTTCGTCGACGACTCCTTCGGGCTGCCGACGGTGACCGACATCCTCCAGGAGCTGGAGAAGCCCGGCCGGGACCCGCGTCCGGTGTTCCGGACCGCGACCTTCAAGGAGGGCGTCGAGAAGATCGGCGACCTGGAGCCGGGGATGCTCCTCGAAGGTGTGGTGACCAACGTGGCCGCCTTCGGGGCGTTCGTGGACGTCGGCGTCCACCAGGACGGTCTGGTGCACGTGTCGGCGATGTCGCGGACCTTCGTCAAGGACCCGCGGGACGTGGTGAAGCCGGGCGACATCGTGCGGGTCAAGGTCCTCGACGTCGACATCCCGCGGAAGCGGATCTCGCTGACGCTGCGCCTGGACGACGAGCCCGGCAAGGGCGCCCCCGCGGCCGGCGGCGAACGCCGCGGCGGTGCGGCCGGCGGTGCGGGCGGCGGACGCGGGCCGCGCGACGG
>NZ_JBHWDV010000096.1:0-16139 GCF_042734445.1 Streptomyces sp. NPDC059649 | reverse complement strand
CTCCTCACCTCCGCCGCCCCCTCCTCACCTCCGCCGCCCCCTCCTCACCTCCGCCGCCCCCTCCTCACCTCCGCCGCCCCCTCCTCACCTCCGCCCCCACCCCGACGCCTCCTCCCCCCCGCCCCCTCCCCTCACCCCGCCCAGACGATCGACTGCAGTTCGCTGTAGGCATGGAGGGCGTAAGACCCGACGTCGCGGCCCACTCCGCTCCGTTTGAAGCCGCCGAACGGCGCCTCCATGTTGCGGCCGATGGTGTTCACCCCCACGCCCCCCGCCCGCAGCCGACGGGCCACGCGGAAGGCGCGGGCCACATCGGCCGACCAGACGTAGTCGATCAGGCCGTAGTCGCTGTCGTTGGCGAGCGCGACGGCCTCGTCCTCGTCGCCGTCGAACGGCACCACGGCGACCACCGGCCCGAAGATCTCCTCCCGGACCACGCGCATCTCGTGGGTGCAGTCGGCGAGCAGTGCCGGCGCCACGTAGAACCCCGTATCGAGGTGCGCGGGCCGCTCCCCGCCCGCGACGACCGTGGCGCCCTCCTTGCGCCCCAGCTCCACGTACGCCTCGACGCGGTCCCGGTGCGCGCCGGAGATCACGGGTCCGACGACGGTCCCCCGCGCCCGCGGATCACCGACCTTCAGGGCCCGGAGGTACGCGGTGAGCTTGGTGACGAACGCGTCGTGGACGGAGCGGTGGACGAGCGCCCGGGTCGGCGCCGTGCAGATCTGCCCGCTGTAGAAGGCGTACGTCGTGCCGATCCCGGCGACGGCGGAGTCCAGATCGGCGTCGTCGAAGACGATCGCCGCGCCCTTGCCGCCCAACTCCATCAACTGCCGCTTCATCCCGCGCCCGCACACCTCGGCGATGCGCTGCCCCACCGCCGTGGAGCCGGTGAAGCTGACCATGTCGACGTCGGGCGAGTCGACGGCGGCCTCACCCACGGCGACCGCGGTCCCGCTGACGACGTTCACCACGCCCGGCGGAATCCCGGCCTCCGTCAGCGCCTCGTCCAGCGCCTCCGCCATCCGGTACACCGACAGCGGATCCTGCGGGGCGGGCTTCACCAGGACGGTGTTGCCCATGGCGAGGGCCGGGGCGACCTTGCCGGCCGGGTTGGCCCACGGGTTGTTGTACGAGGTGATGCAGGTGACCACGCCGACCGGCTGCCGGACCGCGAGGGCGCCCAGCACACCGCCCCGGCCCATCGGGCCCGCCTCGTTGATCTGCGGGGGCAGCGGTGTCTCGACCGGTTCCAGCGCCCCCTTGGCGTACCGCCGGAACCGGGCCACCGCGACCGCGACCTGCATCCCGCGCGCCGTCGCGGTCGTGGCGCCGCTCTCCGCCTGCGCCAGTTCGGCGTACGCCGCGGCGTTGCGGTCGATGAGGTCCGCGGCCCGGGAGAGGACGGCCGCGCGTTCCTCCGGGCTGGTCCGGGACCACGCCGCGAAGGCCTCCCGGGCCGCCGCGGCCGCCGCGTGGACCTGGTCGCGGCTCGCCTCGGGCGCGAGCCCCACGGTCTCCTCGGTCGCCGGGTCGATCACCTCGTAATAACCGCCGTCCGGCACGACCCACTCGCCACCGATGTAGAGCCGCTGCCCGGCCGCCGTCACCGGGACCTCACCGCCCGCTTCCGCCACCGGGAACCCACGGCCGGTTTCCTCCCGCCCACGCTGCCGCTCACCGCGTGCTCACCGCCCGCTTCCACACACCCACGGTGCCGCTCACCGGGTGCTCACCGTCCTGGTGTCCCGGCCCGACCGCAGCACCGTGCCGGGTGTCGCGCCCGTCACCCGGTCCGCGCGGATCGCCTCGACGCCGTTGACCCACACCGCCGTGACACCGATCGCCTTCGAGTCCAGCCGCGGGCTGTCCCCGGGCAGGTCGTGCACCAGGGTGGCCTTCCCCGCGTCGATCCGTTCCGGGTCGAGGAGGACCAGGTCGGCGTGCCAGCCCTCCTGGATCTGGCCGCGCTCCCGCAGTCCGAACAGCCGCGCCGGGTCGTCGGTCAGCATCTTCACCGCCTGCTCCAGCCCCACCAGCTTGCGGCCGCGCAGACAGTCGCCGAGGAACCGGGTGGTGTACGGCGCCCCGCACATCCGGTCCAGGTGCGCCCCGGCGTCCGAGCCGCCCAGCAGGACGTCCTCGTGCTGCCAGGTCTCGGCGCGCAGTGCCCAGGAGTCCGGGTCGTTGTCGGTGGGCATGGGCCAAAGGACGGTCCGCAGCCGGTCGTTGGCGCAGATCTCCACCAGACAGGCGAACGGTTCCTGGCCGCGTTCGGCGGCGATGTCCCGGACGACCCGGCCGGTCAGGCCCTTGTTCGCGGTGGAGTAGGTGTCGCCGATGACGTACCGGCCGAAGTCGGTGAGCCGGCGGAAGACGCCGGCTTCCTCGCTGGCCGCGCGCCGCAGCATCTCCGCGCGGACCGCGGGGTCGGCGAGCCGGGCGATCCGCTCGTCGACCGGCAGCCCGAGGACCTCGCCCCAGCCGGGGATCAGGTTCAGCGCGCAGAAGGTGCCCAGCGACATGTTCATGGGCGTGAGGATCGGCATGGTGAGGGCGACGATCCGGCCGCCCGCCTTACGGGCCCGCTCGCTCGGTATCAGCTGCCGGGGCACCCGGTCCGGTACGGCCGCGTCGATGGTCAGCACGTTCCAGTTCAGCGGGCGCCCGGCCGCCGCGCTCATCTCCACCAGCAGGTCGATCTCGGTGTCGCTGAACCGGTCGAGGCAGCCGGCCACGATCGCCTCGATCTGGGTGCCCTCGTGCTCGCCGACCGCCCGGGACAGCGCGAGCAGTTCGTCCGGCCCGGCGTGCCGGGAGGCGACCGGCCGGCCGTCACCGTCGGAGTGGGTGGACGACTGGGTGGTGGACAGCCCCCAGGCGCCCGCGTCCATGGCTTCGTGGAAGAGGGCGAGCATCTCCGCCAGTTGCCGGCCGGTCGGCTGCCCGCCCACCGCGTCCGGGCCCATCACGTACCGGCGCAGCGCGCAATGTCCCACCATGAAGCCGGCGTTGACCGCGATCCGCCCCTCCAGGGCGTCCAGGTACTCCCCGAAGGAGTGCCAGGTCCACGGTGCGCCCTCCTCCAGCGCCACCAGGGACATGCCCTCCACCTTGGACATCATCCGCCGGGTGTAGTCGGCGTCCTCGGGGCGGGCGGGGTGCAGGGGCGCGAGGGTGAAACCGCAGTTGCCGCCCGCCACGGTCGTCACCCCGTGGTTGAGCGAGGGCGTTGCGTACGGGTCCCAGAAGAGCTGGGCGTCGTAGTGGGTGTGCGGATCGACGAAGCCGGGGGCGAGGACCAGCCCGGTCGCGTCCTCCTCCGAGCGCGAGTCCTCGCTCACCCCGCCCGGGCCGGTGACGACGGCGATCCGGCCGCCCCGGATGCCGACGTCGGCGCGGTAGGCGGGCGCGCCCGTACCGTCCACGACGGTCGCGCCCTTGATCAGGTGGTCGAGCATGGCGGCACGTGCCTCCCTTCGGTTGCCGGCCCGCGGCCGGCGCGGTGCCGGTCCCGTCAGCGGCCCGGCGGTGCCGTGTTCTCCGGGTCGCTCAGGTGCCGGCCGCCTGGCGGAATCGGGTCGTCCGGTGCACCGGGTCGGTATCGATCTTCGGGATGACGTGCTCCCCGATCAGCTTGATCGTGTTCATGGTGTCCTCGTACGGGATGCCGATCGGCAGGCCGAAGCTCAGCTGGTCGGCGCCGGCCTGCTCCCAGCGCTTGCACTGCCGGAGCACCTCGTCGGGGTCGCCGCAGATCATCAGTTCCTCGGCGATCAGCAGCTCGATGATCTCGGCGGTGTAGTCCGGCAGCAGCTCGGGCCACTCCGGAATGCCCTCCGGCCGCGGGAAGGTGTCGTGGTACCGGAACACCAGCGACTGCAGGTAGTTGAGCCCGCCGTTGACGGCGATCTCCACGGCCTTCTCGTGCGTCTCGGCGCAGATCGCCGTGGACGTCACCATCACGTTGTCGTTGACGAAGTCGCCCACCGGCTCCGCGTCCCGGATCGCCGTCTTGTACTGCTCCAGCACCCACTCCATGTCGGCGACCTTCTGGACGCTGAAGCCGAGCACGCCCAGCCCCTTCCGGGCCGCCATCGCGTACGAGGACGGCGACCCGGCCGCGTACCACATCGCCGGGTGCGAGGCCCCGTACGGCTTGGGGAAGACCTTCCGCGGCGGCAGCTGCCAGTGCTTGCCCCGGAACCCTGGGTACTCCTCCTGGAGCCACATCTTCGGGAACTCGGCGATGGTCTCTTCCCAGATCTCCTTGGTGTGGTTCATGTCCGTGATCCCCGGCAGGAAGCCGAGGATCTCGTGCGAACCGGCGCCCCGTCCGCTGCCGAACTCGAAGCGCCCCTCGGAGAGGTGGTCGAGCATGGCGACCTTCTCGGCGACCTTCACCGGGTGGTTGACCTGCGCCAGCGGGTTGAAGATCCCGGACCCGAGGTGGATCCGCGAGGTGGCGTGGGCGAGGTAACCGAGGAAGACGTCACTGGCGGAGAGGTGGGAGTACTCCTCCAGGAAGTGGTGCTCCGACGCCCAGGCGTACTTGAACCCGGAGGCGTCCGCCTGGATGACGTACTCGGTCTCCTCCATCAGCGCCTTGTGCTCCGCGAGCGGATCGGTCCTGGCCCGCTTGCCCACGTATCCCTGTACGAAGAGGCCGAATTCCACAGTGGATCACCGTCCCTGTATCTGCCGCCGGCGCGACCTGACGCGCTCACCCGGGGCGCTCACCCGACGACTATCTGACGAACCGTCAGCTATCGATTGCGCCGACTGTTCCACCACCACCCGGCACCGTCAAGAGCACCGGAAGGCATACCTGACGCAACGTCAGATCACTTGTCTCGGATCAGTCGTCCTCGGATCAGTCGTCCTCGGATCAATCGGCCGCGGATCAATCGCCGCGGATCAGTTCCCCTCAGATGACGCTCACCCCGGCCAGCCATCCCCCGTCCACCACGAACGGCTGCCCCGTGATGTACGCCGAGTCCTCCTCGGACGTCAGGAACAGCGCGAGCCGGGCGACCTCCTCCGGCCGCCCCACCCGCCCCAGCGGCACCAGCTTGCGGTAGAGCTCGTCCAGCGCCGCCGCGGCCTCGTCGGCGTCGGCCGTCGGGTCGAGCTGGGCCGGATTGCTCATGGCCGTATCGATCGCGCCCGGACAGACGGCGTTCACCCGGATCTTCCGCGGCGCGAGCTCCAGGGCCGCGACCCGGGTCAGCCCCACGATCGCGTGCTTGGTCGCGGTGTACGCCCCGACGTACGCCATCCCCGTCACGCCCGTGTACGAGGCCGTGTTCACGATCGTGCCGCCGCCGGCCGCCGCTATCTCCGGCGCGGCCGTCTTGATCCCGAGGAACGCCCCGACCTGGTTGACCTGCACGATCTGCTGGAACTCGGCCAGCGGGGTGGCGGTCAGCTCGTTGAACCGGAGGATCCCCGCATTGTTGATCAGCCCGTCGACCTTCCCGTACGCCCGCTTTGCGGCCGCCACCGCCGCCACCCACTGCTCCTCCCGGCTCACGTCCAGGTGGACATAGCGCGCGGCGTCGCCGATCTCCTTGGCGACGGCCTCGCCCTGCTCGTCGAGGACGTCGGCCAGCACGACCCCCGCCCCCTCCGCCGCGAACAGCCGTGCTTCCTGCTCACCCTGCCCACGCGCCGCCCCGGTGATCAGAACGACCCGCCCGTCGAGCTTGCCCATGCCGGTACTCCCTACTGAATGAAGGTGCGGAGCCACTGAATGAAGGTGCGGAGCCGTGTCACTCCCGCAGGCGCTCGTCACCCACCAAGGTGCGGGGCGACCTCCGTCGCGAACGCCGCCATCTGCTCGATGAGTTCGGCCCGGCTCCGGCTGCGGAACCGCACCTGGATCTGCTGCACGCCCATCTCCCCGTACGCCCGCAGCGACTCGGCGACGGCCTCCGGCTTGCCGCGGAGGGTGTGCCGCCCGACGTCCCAGCCCGGCTCCCCCACGTACACCGGCTCGGCGATCGCCCCGATCACCAGCGGTTCCGTGACGCCCGCCGCCTCCCGCGCCGCCCGGAGCCGCGCGATCTGCCGGGGCAGCTGCTCCCGCCGGTCCCCCTGCGGCAGCCAGCCGTCCCCGCGCTCCGCGGCCCGGCGTACCGCGGCGGGCGAGGAGCCGCCCACCCAGATCGGCGGCCGGGGCGTCTGTACGGGCCGCGGCGCCTGCCCCAGCCCCTCGAACGCGAACCGCTCCCCCGCGAACTCGGGGAACTCCTCCGGTCCGAGCGCCACCTTCAGCGCATCGATCGTCTCGTCGAGCACCGCGCCCCGCCGCGCGAAATCCACCCCGAGCGCCGCGAACTCCTCCGCCACGTGCCCGGCACCCACGCCCAGGATCAGCCGCCCGCCCGACAACCGGTCGAGCGTCGCGTACTGCTTCGCCGTGAGCAGCGGATGCCGGAACCCGACCACCGCCACATGACTGAGCAGCCGCACCCGCTCCGTCACCGCGGCCAGATGCGCCAGGGTGGCCACCGGGTCGTACCACACGGTGCCCATCGCCCCCGCCAGCCGCCGCGGAATCGCCAGATGCTCGCAACAGGCGACGTACGCGAACCCGTACCGGTCCGCGGCCCGGGCGATCTCCACCAGGTCCCGCGGCCCCGCCCCGGCCTCCCACCCCTCGGCAAAAACCCCGCTCTGCGCCTGCACCGGCAACTGCATCCCATACGCCAGCCGCCCCCCGCCCCCGGGCCGCCACACGCCCCCATCACCCATCGCCGCCTCCGCCCGAACGTCCCCTTCAGCTGACACACCGTCAGCTCAGACTTGCGCGGACATCGTCGTGCCTGGGGCCTCAGCAGACAAGGCCGCTGCGTCGCCGAACCGCCACCCCGTCCGGTAAGGTCGCTCTCTTCGCCCGGTGGGAGCCGGTGTGTGGAGTCATGAAAGCCGGTTCACGGTGTTCGCCAACGAAAACGATGCCTGTCCGCCCCTCCGGCTGGATGTCGCGCTGGAGCGCCTGGGCGACACGTTCCGCGGGATGACCGCCCATCCCGACGAGCACAACTGTGAGTGCCACTGGGGTAGCGCGGAGGAACTGGCGCAGCTGAAGGTGGCGGACGTGGCGCTGGAGCCCGATCTGCTGCGGCGTACCTGGCAGGCGGTCGACTGGGAGTTTCCCGGGGCGGTGCTGCGGCGGATCCTGCCGCAGTTCGCCGGGGAGCTCGTCGCCGGGCGGGTCGAGCCGCTCTTCGGCATGGAGGAGGTCGGCCGGGCGTTCGCCCGCGGCACCTGGCAGGCGTGGCCGGAGGGGCAGGCCGCGGCGGTGCGGGAATTCCTGCGCGCCTGGTGGGCACACACGCTGACGGACCCCCGCGCCGCCGTCCCCGCGTACGAGGTCCTCGCCTGCTGCGCCGAGGCGTCCGGCACGCTCACCCCGTGGCTGGCGGCGTGGGCCGCGCGGACCGGCCCGGTGGCCGACCGGCAGCTGGTCGAGACGGTGGAGCAGTGGGAGCAGGAGCTGCTCAGGGACGAGCTGCCCTGGGACGCCTTTGAGGGCGAGGACGAGCTGTGTGCGGAGCTCGCCGGCTGGCTGGTCCGGCACGCGCCGGCCCGGCTGCGGTCCCAGGGCGCCCCGGAGGAGCTGCTGCACCACGTGCGGCTGCTCGGCCTCACGGGCGAGGCCCGCTGGGAGGATCCGCACTGGCCCGGGTTCGCGTTCTGATCCCGGGGCCGGCCTCTGGCGTCGTACGCCGGGGCCGCGGGGCAGGCGTCGCACCCCGGGCCGTGAGGCCAAGCGCGGGGCCGTCGGACGGGCGTCGTACCGCGGGCCGTGAGGCGGGCGTCCCACCGCGGGCCGTGGCGGCGGGCGCGCGACCTTCGGCTCAGCCCGCCCAGAGCCCCTCCGCCGTAAGTCCCAGCAGGTCGATCGCGTTGCCGCGGACGATGCGTTCCACCACGTCCGGCGGCAGGTGGCCCATCTGGGCCTCGCCGACCTCCCGGGACTTGGGCCAGGTGGAGTCGGAGTGCGGGTAATCCGTCTCGTACAGGACGTTGCCGACGCCGATCGCGTCCAGGTTGCGCAGGCCGAAGGCGTCGTCGAAGAAGCAGCCGTAGATGTGCTCGGCGAAGAGTTCGGAGGGCGGGCGGAGGACCTTGTCGGCGACGCCGCCCCAGGCGCGGTTCTCCTCCCAGACGACGTCGGCGCGCTCCAGGATGTACGGGATCCAGCCGATCTGGCCCTCGGCGTACATGATCCTCAGCCGGGGGAAGCGGTCGAACGTGCCGCTCATCAGCCAGTCGGTCATCGAGAAGCAACAGTTGGCGAAGGTGATCGTCGAGCCGACGGCGGGCGGTGCGTCGGCGGAGGTGGACGGCATCTTCGACGACGAGCCGATGTGCATGGCGATGACGGTGCCGGTCTCGTCGCAGGCCCGCAGGAACGGGTCCCAGTAGTCGGTGTGGATGCTGGGCAGTCCCAGGTGGGGCGGGATCTCGCTGAAGCAGACCGCCCGTACGCCGCGGGCCGCGTTGCGCCGTACTTCCGCGGCGGCCAGTTCCGCGTCCCAGAGGGGGACGAGGGTGAGCGGTATCAGCCGGCCCCGTGCCTGCGGACCGCACCACTCCTCGACCATCCAGTCGTTGTACGCGCGCACCCCCAGCAGCCCCAGCTCGCGGTCCTTGGCCTCGGTGAAGGTCTGGCCACAGAAACGGGGGAAGGTGGGGAAACACAAGGCGGACTGCACGTGGTTGACGTCCATGTCGGCGAGCCGCTCGGGGACGCTGTAGGAGCCGGGCCGCATCTGCTCGTACGTGATGCCTTCGAGCTTGATGTCGTCGCGGGCGTGGCCGACGGCGGTGTCGAGTCGGGTCAGCGGCCGGTGCAGGTCTTCGTAGACCCACCAGTCGGCCATCGGCCCGTCCTCGCCCGGCGCGCCCATCTTCGGGGCGAACTTGCCGCCGACGAAGGTCATTTCCGCGAGCGGTGCCCGGACGATGCGGGGGCCGATGTCCTGGTACTTCGACGGAAGCCGGTCCCGCCAGACGTGGGGAGGCTCCACCGTGTGGTCGTCCACCGAGATGATCCTGGGGAAGGTCGCCATGCGGTCACGGTAGCGCGGAACTGACGGTCCGTCAGCTAGTCGGGAGCGAGCGGTACGGCATCCGGCTGCGGATCGGCCGGGCCCGCCGTGCGATCCCACACACTCACTTCACATGCCCATGACACGTGTCAACTGCCCCAGGGCGCACGGAACGTCGCACTCCGCGCCCCCGCCGTGCGCCCCCAGCGCCCCCGGCACCGTCAGCCGGGGAGGCTTTGTGCACGGTCCGGACCCCTACTGACGTAAGGGGCCGCGACAAGGCAGACTGACCGTTGCGCACAGCGAGAAGGTGCATACAGCGAGATGGCGCATACAGCGCGGATGGATGCCACAGGGCAGGGGGACACCATGGACGACGGTCCGGGGCGGGAGCGGCTCCGCTTCACCGTGCTCGGTCCCGTACGGGCCTGGCGCGGCGCAACGCCGCTGGCAGCGGGCTCCCCGCAGCAGCGAGCGCTGCTGGCCGCACTACTGCTGCGCGGCGGACGGACCGCCACCGCGCACGAGCTGGTCGACGCCCTGTGGGGCGACGAACCGCCGCACGCCGCGCTCGCCGCGCTGCGGACGTACGCCTCCCGGCTCCGCAAGGCACTGGGCGACGACGCCGAGGCGCTGGTCAGCGAGTCGGGCGGCTATGCGCTGCGGCCGGTGGACGGCCGCCCGCTGGATCTCGACCACGACCACGCCGAGCAGTACGCCTCCGAGGCGGAGAAGGCCAGGGCGGCCGGCGACCGGGCCCGGGCCCGGGAACTCCTCGAGGCGGCCCTGGCGTTGTGGGACGGCGAGCCACTGGCCGGCCTGGCCGGCCCGTACGCCGATACCCAGCGCACCCGCCTCCACGAGTGGCGGCTCTCCCTCACCGAGGCCCGCCTCGAACTGGACCTGGAACTCGGCCACCACGCCGACGCGGTCTCCGAACTCACCGCCCTCACCGCCGCCCATCCCCTGCGCGAGCGCCTGCGCGAACTGCTGATGCTGGCCCTGTACCGCAGCGGCCGCCAGGCGGAGGCACTCGCGGTCTACACCGACACCCGCCAGCTCCTCGACCGCGAACTGGGCGTGGACCCGTGCGCTTCACTGTCGGAGCTGCAGCAGCGGATTCTGCGGGCGGACACTGATCTTGACGCGCCGCCGGTCGTCATCGACGGCCCGGACGCCGCCGACCACGTCGTGGTCCGCCCCCAGCAACTTCCGGCCACGGTGGCCGATTTCACCGGCCGTAGTGCCTTCGTCGACGAGCTCGGCAAGCAACTGGCCACCGCCGAGGGCAGTGTCATGGCCGTCTCCGCGCTCACCGGCATCGGCGGCGTCGGCAAGACCACCCTCGCCGTGCACGTCGCACACGCCGCCCGCGAGCACTTCCCCGACGGCCAGCTCTACGTCGATCTGCAGGGCGCCGGCCACACCCCGTCCGAGCCCGAAGCCGTACTGGGTGCCTTCCTACGCGCCCTCGGCACATCGGACTCCTCCATTCCGGACGGTCTGGAGGAGCGCTCGGCCCTCTACCGCTCCACCCTCGCCGGGCGCCGGGTGCTGGCCCTGCTGGACAACGCCCGCGACGCGGCGCAGGTACGGCCGCTGCTGCCCGGCTCGGAAGGGTGCGCGGCGCTGATCACCAGCCGCGCCCGGCTGATCGACCTGGCGGGCGCGTACCTCATCGACGTCGATGTGATGAGCCCCGAGGAGGCGCTGAAGCTCTTCACCCGCATCGTCGGCGAGGAACGGGTCAACGCCGAGCGGCAGTCGGCGATGGCGGTGGTCGGCGCCTGCGGCTTCCTGCCCCTGGCGATCCGCATCGCCGCCTCCCGGCTCGCCGCGCGCCGTACGTGGACGGTCTCCACCCTCGCCCGCAAGCTCGCCGACGAGCGCCGCCGACTGGACGAGCTCCGCGCCGGGGACCTCGCGGTCACCGCCACGTTCGAGCTGGGCTACGGACAGTTGGAGCCGCACCAGGCGCGGGCGTTCCGGCTGCTGGGCCTCGCCGACGGCCCGGACATCTCGCTCGCCGCCGCGGCCGCCCTGCTCGACATGGACGTCGAGTCCGCCGAAGACCTGATCGAATCCCTCGTCGACGCCAGCCTGCTGGAGTCCGCGGCACCGGGCCGCTACCGCTTCCACGACCTGGTCCGGCTGTACGCCCGGGCGTGCGCGGAACGGGACGAACACCCGCCCACGGAACGGGACGCGGCGCTCTCCCGGCTGCTGGACTTCTACCTGGCGACGGCCAAGGAGGTCTACACCCTGGAGCGCCCGGGCGACCGGCTGGCCGACCACATGGCGTGCCCGCAGTACGCGGGGCTCAGGTTCACCGACCGTATAGGAGCCCTGGAGTGGCTCTTCGCCGAGGCCCGGTGCCTGCTGGCGTGCGCCCAGCAGTCGGTCGGGCCGAAGACCCTGCGGCGGGCGGTGGACCTGTTGCTGCTGGCGCAGGACCTCGCCGAATCCGGTGCGGACTCCCGGCAGTACGAGCACGTGAACATGGCCCTGCTGGAGGCCGCCCGGGCGATGGACGACCAGCGCGCCCAGGCCCGCAT
Organism: Streptomyces sp. NPDC059649; assembly: GCF_042734445.1. Lineage (NCBI taxonomy): Bacteria > Bacillati > Actinomycetota > Actinomycetes > Kitasatosporales > Streptomycetaceae > Streptomyces > Streptomyces sp. NPDC059649. The sequence continues at coordinate 4,522 of NZ_JBHWDV010000096.1, read as the reverse complement.
CCATGTCGCCCTCACCAACGTGCACACCCTCGCGGGCCGGTTCGACAAGGCGGACGAGCACGCCCAGTCGGCGATGCTGCTGGGCCTGGCCACCGAGGACGCCTTCGCCTCCTCGTACGCCCCGAACGACCGCGGCATCATCGCGAACTCGCAGAACCGCCACGCCGACGCCGAGGCCTACCTCACGCAGGCGCTCAGCGCGTTCCGCGACGACCGCAACAAGCCGTCGGAAGCCAGCGCCCTGTGCAATCTGTCGCGGGTCCACCTGGCCACCGACCGGGTGGACACCGCGATCCGGCTGGCGCAGGAAGGCATCGCGATCTACCGGGAATTGGGCGCCACCCGGCGGCTGGCCAACGGGATGTACGCGCTCGGACTGGCCTTCACCCGCGCCCAACGGCTGGAGGACGCCACCGAGCAGCTCAACAAGGCCCTGGCGATCTTCCAGGCGAGCCGGCAGCGCTTCTGGGAGGGCATGACGTACTTCCGCCTGGCCGAGGCCGACTTGACCGCCGGCCACCCCGCCCAGGCCGCCAACCACGCGGAGCAGGCGCTGACCGCCCTCCGGGCCATCGGCGGCGAGTGGTGGCACGCCAACGTCCTGACCCTGCTCGGGCGGGCCCTGGACGGCGTGGGCCAGACCGGCCGGGCCCGGGTGTGCTGGCAGGAGGCGCTGGGCGTCTACGAGCGGCTGGATTCCCCGGAAGGAACCGCGGTGCGCCAGCTGCTGCGTCCGGTGGCAGCGGCCTGACCTGCGCGAACCGCGTCCGGCAACAGCCGGCGGCGGCGCTGGACGCGGACGTTTATCGATCGTTCATCGCGTCGGGCCAGTCTTTACTCACCGACCCGCCGCCTCGGGGGGCAAGCGGTTCGGTCAGTTGGCCCCACCGTTATGGTGTTCGGCCCCGACGCACCTGTCCGGCGACCCACGGGGGAGTCGCCGGCCGGGTGGGCCGGTAACAAGCGCCCAAACACTGGAGTTGATCAGCTTGGCCACCGAGAACACCCAGCCCAACGAGCGGGACATCATCAAGCCGCTCGACCACCACCAGCCCATCATCGGTCCCAACGGCCGCCGCATCGTCGGCAAGAACGACCAGCCGGTGACGCCCGGTGAGGACATCATCAAGCCGCTGGACCACCACCAGCCCATTGGCAAGCCGATCGGCGACGCCTTGGGCGAGCCCAAGTAACACCGCACCGGAGGGGTTCGGGGGATCGCAGGGGCCGTTCCGATGGCACGGAGGGGAGCCATCGGTAACGGTCCCTGCGGCATTTCCGCGCAGACGCACATCCGCGCGGACACATATCTGCACAGAGTTCGGCAATCCGGCCGACCTGCACCGGTTTCCGGCCATGCGCTCGAACGTATGCGCTGAAGTCCGCGGAACCCTCCCTACGCTCGAGGCACTGCCACCCCATCCCTAACGGAGGAACCAGCATGACCCGCGCTTACAAGGCCGTCCTTCTCACCGCTCTCACGGTCGCCGCCGCGGGTGCGGCCGCCGCACCGGCGATGGCCGACTCGACCCGCCCGGTATCCGGCCACGTCTCGACGTTCGACCACCACGCCCCGATCACCGGGACCCAGGTCACGTCCGGCACCGCCGACGCCCTGGGCGACAACCACCAGCCCGTCGCCCCGGCGGACAAGCACACGCCCGTGGCCCCGGCGGACAAGCACATGCCCTGACCCGCGCAGCCCTGCGACGGCACCGCCTGAGCATCTCGGCAGCGGGCCCATGCCACGACGCATGGGCCCGCTGCCGTCGCATGGGTCGCCGCCGTCGCATAGGTCACTGCCGTCGCGTGCAGAGTATCTGACGCTCCATCAGCTCCGCTGCTACAGTGCGCCCACCCGTCCCCGGTGGTCAGGAGGCGCGTCATGTTCGAAGTGGGTCGTGTGCGGTCGCTCTGGGAGCTGGTGGAGTATCGGGCGGAGGCGTCGCGGGGGGCGCCGATGTTCTTCGATGCGGAGGGGCGGAGCGTCAGCTTCGGTGGGGTGCGGGACGAGGCGCTGCGGGTGGCCGCCGGGTTGCGGGGGCTGGGGATCGGGGCCGGGACGCGGGTGGCGTGGCAGTTGCCGACGCGGATCGGGACGGTGATCGCCTCGCTGGCGCTGGCCCGGCTCGGGGCCGTACAGACGCCGGTCATCCCGCTCCACCGGGAGCGCGAAGTCGGCTTCATCCTGGCGGAGTCGGCGGCGGAGCACCTGCTCGTACCGGGCGAATGGCGGGGATTCGACTACGCGGCGACGGCCCGGAAGGCGGCCGGGGACGGCGTACGGGTGGTGTCGGTGGAGGGCGGGCTGCCCGTAGGGGATCCCGCCGGGTTGCCGGACGACATGCCCGATCGCGACGGAACGCGGTGGATCTACTACACCTCCGGGACCACCTCGGCACCCAAGGGTGTGGAGCACTCCGACGCGAGCCTGATCGCCGGCGGCGTCGGGCTGGCGACCGCGCTCGGCATGTCGGCGCAGGACATCGGCTCGATCGCCTTCCCGTACGCGCACATCGCCGGCCCGGACTACGTCATCGCCATGCTGGTCAGCGGGTTCCCCGCGGTCGTGCTGGACACCTTCGAGCCGGGCCGGGCGGCCGCGGTCTACCGGCGGTACGGGGTGACCATGGCCGGCGGCAGCACCGCGTTCTACCAGGCGTTCCTGGACGAGTCACGCCGCTACCGGCGGGCCCGCCCGGACGCCGGGCGGCTGATCCCCTCGCTGCGGGTGCTGTCGGGCGGCGGCGCACCCATGTCGCCGGAGCTGTACGCGGCGGCCGGGCAGGAGCTGGGCTGTGCGGTGGTCCACGGGTACGGGATGACCGAGTGCCCGATGATCGCGATGGGCACGCCGTACGACAGCGACGACCAGCTGGCACGGACGGTGGGCCGGCCCGTGATGGGCGCCCGGATACGCATCGTCCGGCCCGACGGGAGCGAAGCGGCACCCGGAGAGACCGGCGAGGTCACCCTCAAGGGCCCGATGGTGTTCCGTCGGTACACCGACCCGGCACTGACCGCGGAGGCGTTCGACGCCGACGGTTACTTCCACACCGGCGACCTGGGCCGGCTGCGCCCGGACGGGCACCTCGTGCTGACCGGGCGGCTCAAGGACATCATCATCCGCAAGGGCGAGAACATCTCGGCCCAGGAGGTCGAGGAGCTGGTGCGGACCCATCCGGCGGTCGCCGAGGCGGCCGTCATCGGACTGCCGGACCGCGAACGCGGTGAGCGGGTCTGCGCGGTGATCACACCCGCCGACCCGGCCGCCCCACCGCTCACCCTCGACGCGCTCACCGCCCATCTGCGCGCGGCCGGCGTGATGACGCAGAAGCTGCCGGAACAGCTGGAGACCACCACGGAGCTGCCGCGCGGCGGCCCGCTGAACAAGGTACTCAAGGCGGCGCTGCGGGCCCGTTACGGCCGACCGTGAGCCGCTCGGCCCACGGCCGGCCGGATCTGCCGGGACGGCTTCGGACGGCTCCGGACAGCTCCGGGCATCCCCGGATGTCCGGTTCCCCTGGGTCGGCGCGCAGCGACCTCGTCCGATGTCCGGTGTGGCGATGAGTTCCTCCGGGGCGCGGAGTCTGCACTGTGGAGGGGCCGGCGGACACGGCGGATACCGCAGCCGGCAGACAGACGGACGGACGACAAGGGCTCCGCAGACGGAAGGAACCGCACGATGACCGAGATGATCGACTTCGCGGCGCAGACCCGTGAGGTGTCACGGCTGGCCGCGGGAACGGCCGAGCAGCAGCTCGACGCGCCCACGCCGTGCGAGAAGTACGCGGTGCGCCATCTGCTGGGGCACCTCGTCGGGCTGGCCGCCGCGTTCCAGGACGTGGCGCACAAGGACCTCGGACCGGCGACCCGGCTGTCCCCCGACGCGATGCGGCCGGACGTGGACCCTGGCTGGCGCGCGGAACTGGACCGGAACCTGGCGGGTATGGCGGCGGCGTGGCGGGCGCCGGAGGCGTGGCAGGGCGAGACCCAGGCGGGCGGCGTCACGCTCCCGGGCGCCGTCGCGGGCCGGGTCGCGCTCAACGAGCTGGTGCTGCACGGGTGGGACCTGGCCCGCGCCACCGGCCAGGAGTACGTGCCCGACCCGGACGCCCTCCAGATGTCGTACGAGCTGCTGTCCTCCTGGGCGGAGGATGCCGCGAACGGCCCGCTGTTCGGCACGGTGGTCCCGGTACCGGAGGGCGCGCCCCTCCTCGACCGGGTGGTAGGCCTCGCGGGCCGCAGTCCGGCCTGGCAGCGGCCGGTAAGTTAACCCCACGTACCTGTCTGTCCCGCCGTCGGGGTTTCTCGCCGTTGCGCTTTGCGGCGCCCCCGCACGTACTCGTCTGTCCCGCCGCGGGGCTTCTCGCCGTTGCGCTTTGCGGCGCCCCCGCACGTACCTGTCTGTCCCGCCGCGGGTGTTGCTCGCCGTTGCGCCTGCGGCGGGCTGGTGGTTGTTGGGTGCGGTGACGGACCTCCGGGGCCTTGTTCGTGGACTGCTTCGCTTTACGTCCACGAA
>NZ_JBHWDV010000095.1:0-16794 GCF_042734445.1 Streptomyces sp. NPDC059649 | reverse complement strand
GGGGGCGGGGCCCAGCTTCCGAAGCTGGGCCCCGCCCTCTGCCATACCCCCGAGAGGAAGCCTCCCCGCCGCTCGCACCGCCTCACTACAGGGCCTGGCCGCTGCGATGCGCAGGACGGGCGTCGGTCGCTTTCGATGACCGACGATGATCTGCCGCGGTTGGCCTTCCTGCACCTTGATCTTCTCACTCATGCCGACGCGGAAGTTCCGACTCGCGGCGTCTCTCTCGTAGGCAGCCAGTTGCTCTGCAGACCCGATGAACGCTGGTCCACACTCTGCCGGTAGCCGCTCAAGGCCCATTCCTACAGCAGCTCACGCGCTCTCGGTCTCGGCGATCCGAGGGCTGTTTCGGCTCGGACCCTCGACGTAGTACCTACCGTCTCCCAGAGTGCCGATGTAAGGGACCTCCCACGTTGGACGGCCCTCTGCACACCTTCTGAGGTGCAGCTCCCACATACCCGTCTACGGGTACAGCTGACGCAGCTGCGGCTCGGCATGCGCGGTTCAGGTGAGCGTGATAGAGGCTCCCAGGAGCGGGGCAGGCCTTGGCCGGCCAGGTTCTCTGGCTGTAACGAGGTGCTTGTGCCAGGCGGCAGCGACGAGGTCGTTCATACCCAGATTGTGCAGACGACGTCGTGCGCCATGAGTTCTCCCGCCAAGCTCACTTCCAAGAAAGACCGAACAGCGCCGCGACGCCGCCTCAGCCGCTGGACGGACCTCGTAGCTTCGGCGACCAAGCGCGGTTTGTGCCGCAGCAAGGCGATAACGGCGTTATCACCATGTCTCCCGAGACATGCGCCTCTGCTCGCCTGCCGGTAGCCGTTACGCCTCGACGACAGGGGGAGCGGAGCATCGCCTCGGACCGAGGCTCAGCGGGTCAGGGCAGCTCATCGCCGCAGACGGATCGAAGGGGCGGGTGTTCGGGCATCCAGCAGGACTGAACGGTCTGTCGGCTGCACTCGCTCCTTGTGTCGATAGGGCGGCGAGGCTAGCTCCGGGGGACATCGGCGAAGGGTGCGGGATGGGGAAGGCGAGCCATGGGAAGCGGGAACACAGCCGAGTTCACGCTGACGATGGACTGCCAGCCAGGCTGCCGTGAAGGCACCCAGGATGCGGGGGCATACTCTGCAACATCTGCCGGGCAATCCCTGGGTGCGCCTTCAGGCCGCGGGCAACGTGCGCAACGTACTCAGTGACATGTACCAGGTGATGCTTAATGGTGATGCACCACAGGCTTTGCGTAGGAGCTGGCCTGTTCGCTGGTGCTGGGCAAGCTCGGCCGGCGGCCGCCATGGCCTTCTGGGCCCGATACGTGCGGAGCTGGCAACTGGCAACTGGCGCAGGATCTGGAAGTTCTTCGGTCGGCTGAGCTGATGGTGGTCAACGACGACCTCGCGTGCCGTTACATGTTCGCGTTCTGACGACTTGTCGCGCAGGGCGTCACCACTACCGAGCCAGTGAGCCGTATCCTCGCCAATCCGCGAGCCACGAGTGGGCCGCACGATTTCGAAGTCCGGGTGGTACGCCTGGCACGACAGGTGCCCACCCAGCGCTCGAAGGAGACGGGGGAGGAGCAGCAGGCTCGTACGTATCACCAGCGGTGGCCTGTGCGTATGCACAAGGTCCGGCAGTGGTACCCGTCCGCTCAGGAGCACCGCCTCATATGGCGGGGCCCTTACATCAAGGGCCCGCTGAGGCGCCCCCATGAGGGGGGACGAGGCGCAGTTGGCCAACGATTGAAGGAGCTGGCATCACGGGTGGGCTGCCCTCGTGTGCAACAACTGACTACCGGTCGCAGACGGGGCGGCATCGCCGTGGTGCTGCGACGTTGCGCCTGAACGGCTCTCAGTCTGATGGCGTGAATGCCCGGGCACGCTATGAGCTCAGAGCGTCTGATCCCCACCGAGCCGACCGTGGACGGGATAGGCCGGCGAGCGCCGCGAAGCTGAAGGCAAGGAGGCAGAGCGTAGAGGTGCCACACCGGCTGCCCGCCTGCTGGTGGTATCGCCGTTATCACTCCGACTTCAGCCAACCAGCGATAGGAAGGCGATAACGCCGTTATCACTCAGCCCCACCGCGAAACGAAGGTCGCAGCTCCCGTACCAGCATCGCGAAGCTCAGCCAGCGGTGCTGCCGTCGCCGGTGAGTCGCAGAATGTGATCCACTCGCGTGTTGTCCCGCCCGTCGCTGCCGCCATCTCGCAACTCATGCCGGAGACAAAGACTCACCGCCCGGTGGAGCTGACGGGAGCGGTAACCGGTATCCAGGTAGTGCTCTGGCGCCTATGTCGGCTCCGCGACACCCGAGGCCCAGCCTCTGAAGGCTGGGCCTCGTCCTACTTGATAACGGCGTTATCGCTAGGTGCGGAGTATGGCGCGCGGGCTCCTTCCCGCGAACGAGGGTTCTGCCCAGACCTCGGCGACCCCTACGGCAGACTGCGGCCGCGTGGCCGATCAGCGACGGCGCCGCGGTTGCCGCTGGTGAACCGTTCGGCTATTGGCTTTCCGCCGTTGGAGACCAGGGAATCGGCCAGGGGTACCGCAGGACCTGAAGAACCGGGCCGCTCAGCTCGGCAACGCGATCGCGCAGTTGCGCCTCGTGTCGCAACGAAGCGCATGCAGCGAAACCAGCACGGCGCGCAGCTCCTCGCAGAGACCACTGGTGGGTTTCGGCGTCGAATGGTGGTCGGCCAGTGCGGTGCCCAGAGTGCGCGGCGATGTCGCGGTCCTCATCGGCCGCACCCATAGGGCATCAAGGGCGACGTTCACGGCCGGCCGACTCCGGCCGTGAGGGATGCGGCCGCTGCGCACCGTTTCATACAACGGCGATGACGACGTGACCGATGTCTTCCAAGGAGTCGCCGTCGAAGGGCCTCACCTGCCCACGGGCAATGAGCCCCAAGGCAGGGATCATGGCCTGCACCACGATCCGAGCGGCCGACGTGGCCGATCGGTCATGACCGGCCGCGCGCTTCAGTAACGCACCCCAGCACCACACCGGCCAGCGCGTCGGACCGATCCGGCCGGCCGCAGCGTGGCGAGCAACTGCTTGGCCCCAGGCCCGCGCCCTGGAATCGGTCACGGCCGCGACCTCGGCGGCCAGGCAATCGGCCATCAGCCACTCATGGAGGAGGACACCGCGCCCTTCATGATCGGCGCACAGCACAGGCCACTCGTTGTCCAGACGACCGAATACCCCGCCGGTCGGGGTCACGTTCACAGCACCGGTCCTCTCGCAGCCCGTGCCCTGAACTCTTCTCAGGAAAGGCTGACTGAAGGTATGCCAGCATCTCCAACCCACAGGCGGGAGAGTGCCCGGCCCGCTTATGGCATGTACAGCCGATCACTGATGGTGCGGAGCCGTCTTCCAGGTTAAGACTGCTCCAGCCGATCGGGGCCGTGGCCGATGACGGTGATTCGGTCATGACCGATGTCCGAGCCTCGGACCATCGGTCATCGGTCATGGGACCGGATCAGCCGTGACCGATCCACCCTGGCCATCGGTCACAGGAGTGCGGCGAGATGATCGGTCACGGTTGATGCCAGGGTTGAGCCACGCGTCGACGCGGCCATCTGAGTAGCCGGTGTCGTACCGCTCCTGGGACTTGGTGATTGAACGGTTGTCGCCGTGCTCGCGAAGATGCAGAGCCACGTGCCGATGAACGCGCGGAGGGTGTCATCGTCCTGACGGGTGCCCGGCACGTCGGGGCGGAGGCTAACCCAGGGATCCCGACCGGCATGGTGGACTCAGCGATTTGGGCGTGATTGAGTCGCGGCTTATGAAGACGCCAGGAGCCGATGCTCTACGGATACGGCTTGCTGAACCGAATGATCTGGAGCACCTACCGGATCTCCAGATGGCTGCAGGAGAAGCGTTTCGGGGCATCGGTATGGCCGACGTTGCGGACAACCCTTCAATCCCCGTAGGGCAATTGGGCAAATACCAGCGTGTCGGACAAGCCTGGGTTGGTGTGGACCACGCCGAGAACCCGATGGGGTTCGTGATCGTCGATCTGCTCGATGGCTGTGCCCATATAGAGCAGGTAAGCGTCCATCCGGTTGTGGCTGGCCGAGGCTTGGGACGCAGGCTGATCGATCACGTTGCCTGCTGGGCAATCGATCAAGGTCTGTCCGCGCCCACCCTGTCAACATTTCGGGCAGTTCCGTGGAACGCCCCCTACTATCTGCGCTTGGGCTTCCAAGAAGTGGAACCCTCGCAGATCACCAATGGGCTGCGGACGGTCCTGGAAGCCGAGGCCGCGTACGGTCTCGATCCCTCGACACGGGTCTGTATGCGCCGGTGGGTGAGGCAGACTCCTTAGCCTCTGCACGTTCACCCGTAGGTGGCTCTGCACTTCCGCACGCAGGCGGACAGCGGTCGTCCCGATCGGGTGGTTGTCGGGTGCTCGGCGCACGCCCTCCTGAACAGCTCGCTGGTGTCGAATCACCGAGCATCAGGAGGCTCTGGTGTCGCAGTTTTGCGTGTTGATGCCCGTGCAGTCCACCGTGGGACCCGTGAGTGTGACTGCCTAGCTCACCGATCCGGACGCGGGCCATGCGGGAAGAGGCCCGATCAACCTGCCAGCTGCACACCGAGATTGCCGCAGCTACGGTTATGTTCCCAGACGCCCGTGGCAATCACGCACCGCAGTTGTCCAGGGCCGGGGATGCCGTGCTGGCACTCGGGAGTGCTCGACTGCCATGTCAGTCGCATCAAGAGATGCTCAAGCAAGATGTCCGGCAGTACCGGCTCCGCTCCCTTGCGGAAACGGGCCCTCCTCGCTCCCTGAGGGGTAACTGCACGATCAGACAGTGATTTTGGCCGCGATCCGGTTGAGCAGCTTGTCGCGCACGGCTGGCCACTCATCCGCGAGCACGCTGTAGTACAGCGAATCACGGCGCGTGCCGTCCTGGCGCACCATGTGGCTGCGCAACGTCCCTTCGAAGACCAGGCCCAGCCGTGCCAGGGCTTGCTGGGACCGCACGTTGAGGTTGTCGGTGCGCAAGGCGACTCGAGCAAGGCTCAGATCGTCAAAGGCGTACCCCAACAGCAGAAGCTTGGACTCGGCGTTATAAGGGCCGCCCCAACAGGAACGATCGAACCAGGTCGCACCAATCTCAGCGCGGCTCTCAACGCGGTCAAGCTCATACAGACTGGTCGAACCGATCACCACCTCGTCCGTCAGACGCTGGACCGCGAAGCACCGCCGGGCTCGATCCGCCAGCATCTGGCTGATCATCGCCTGTATCTCTATCAGTGAGCCGGGACGGGGTCGGGGCATCCATCGCCAGACCTCGGGATCCGACGCAGAGGGGAACAACGCTTCTGCATGATCGACGGACAGCGGGATGAGACGGACGGCTCGGCCGAGAAGGGATTCGTGGCTCACCACCGCACCGTAGCTTCCGGGGCACCAGCCCGTTACTTCCACCTGATCGCACGCGCCTGCACAGGCACGATGCCGGAGAGGAACACGCGCAGCGCGGCTAGCCACAAACCCGCGCGCTGAGCATTGTTCAGCCTAAATCGCCTTCTGCTTTGCGGTGGCAGACCCGGACATGCCCGCCACCGGTCGCAACAGGCATGCCCGAACAACCCGTCAGACCGAACGGTGCAAGGCATGCCTGCGCTGCGCCAGGGCTCGGGCCGTCGTCCGCCCGGGTGGACGACACGGGGGCTCGGTCCTGACCGATACAAGGGCTGAGCCACGGGTCGACACGCCCATCTGAAGCAGAAAGCCCGCGACACGTCGATCCGGATCGTTCTCCAGTACGCCGTCTGCCCTGACCACGGAGAGCCGATGAACACCTGGATCAATCCCGTCCACGGCGGTGAGCCGCTCGCCGACCTCTACGCCCGCCACAGCGGCACACTTCGCGGAGTCCTTCGTCATCACCTGGTCGACCGAGCCCTCAGCGAGCATCTGCCGGCCGAGCCACCTCAGCGTGTGCTCGACATCGGAGGCGGCACGGGCGCCCAAGCCCGGGCGCTGGCTGAACGCGGCCACCGCGTCACTGTCCTCGACCCGGACGAGGACATGCTGGAAGGGGCCCACTCAACGTGGCAACCGCACGCCAAGAACGCGGCGGGCACGGTCACCTTCCTCCACGGCCTTGGCGAACACGCACCGCAGTTGGCCGGGACCGGGTGGGATGCCGTCCTGTGCCACGGGGTGCTGATGTATCTGCAGGACCCGACCCCGTTGTTGCACTCGATCGCACACTGCGTACGCCCCGGCGGCCTGGTCTCCGTCCTCGCCAAGCAGGACACCGCCCTGGCCATGCGCCCAGCACTGGAACGAAACTGGTCGGGCGTTCTCGAGGTCTTGCGGAGTCCGGTGGAGCGCGGACGCCTGGCGGTGGTCAGCCGCGGCGTGAGCCGGCAAGAAGTCGCCCGGCTTCTCGCGGAGCGCGGCGTCCGCACCCAGCGCTGGTACGGAGTGCGCTGCTTCACGGACCACCTTGGTGACGAGTCCCCTGGGGCAGACTTCCCTCAGGTGCTAGAGGCCGAGTGGGCGGCCGGACGCCGCGACCCGTACCGGCTCATCGCCCGTCACTTCCACCTGATTGCTCGCGCCTAAACGGCAAGGCGCCGCAGATGAACACACGCAGCGTGACGTAGCTACGGACCGTGCACATGATGAGGGGCGCCTCTGCGCTGCGCCGTGGCCTTGGAGCCGACGCCCGCCCGGCGGGCGACACGGCGGATCGGTCGTGGCCGATGACGGCGAATTGGTCATGACCGATGGCCGATCCCCGGGCCTCGGTCATCGGTAACGGGCCTGGATAGGTCGTGACCGATCCGCTGGGCCAGGGGCGCTGGTCGTCGGCCGTCCGGACCATGCAACTGGTCAATCAGGAGCGGACAGATCGGAGGTGGGCACGGCTCCGCTCGCGCTGCTGCTCGGCAAGGATCGCCTTCGCCTTGATGATGTCGCGCTGGCCCGTCTTGGGGGAGACCCCGTTACGACGGGCCACTTCGGCACCGGAGAGCTTCTTGCCCGCCGCCTCGGCATCCAGCAACCACGCCACGACTCGCTCGATCCGTTGCCCCTCGGTCAGCTCGCCCACCGGTACGTCAATGCGCGGCTCAGGAAGACGGGCGGTGGCCTCTCCGGTCTCCGTGACCGATGCCTCCCACGTCTCGGCCTGTCCTCCGGATTCGGGTGTGGCCGATCGGCCGGCGTCATCGCGGGACATCTGCTGCGGCATGCGTCCGCCACTCGACGGGCTACCGGCCGCCGAAGCGGTGGGTACGGGTACGGGCTCTGCTGCCGCAGCGGGCGAATCGGTCACGACCGCGGGGGAGGGGCTAACCATGAAACGAAGCTCATCGGCCAGCACGCCGTGACCGATCCGATCGGTCACGGCGCTGTCGCCGATGGAGCCGGTGACCGATGGATCGATCACCGCTCTTTGCCTCTGGGACCGGCGCAGCTCCTGCAGCACCGGGCGCAACTCCTCTTCCGTAAGCGGGCCTCCCGTGGCCGGGTCCACGATGCCGTAGACGCCAGCGGCAAAAACGCCGAACTGGCGCGCGTTGGGAGAGCTACCGTGCGTGCTGACGTAGTCCTCGTACGCCGCGGCGAGACGAGACGGCGTCGTGCTGTGCGCGGCCGGGAGAGCTTCCGTCACCTGCTCAGGTTGCGCGGGGGCGACGGTCTCAGCTGTCGCGCTGGGTGTGGGCGGGGGCGTCCCAGGGCGAAGCGGAGCATCTCCGCTCAGCTCGCCAGAGTCCCTGTCCTCGTGGTGCGCCCGGCCGGCAGGAGCGATCGCCACCGGAGTCTCGTCCGCCTGCAGGGCGGTGAAGAACGGCAGAGGTTCGTCGATGTCTGCGGCGGCGAGACCCGCGGGAGCGGTCCGGGCCAGCGGCACCCCGTACCGGGCGAGCCGCAGCGGCATCAGGGACTCCACCGGAGCCTTGCGACGCCAGGCGCGTCCGAAGCGCGACCGCAGGCGCGCCTGGTAGACCAGCCGTTCCTGCTCCAGCTTGATCACCGCGTCGTACGACCGCAGTTCCCACAGCTTCATCCGCCGCCACAACAGAAACGTCGGGATCGGCGCCAGCAGCCACCGGGTGATGCGTACACCCTCCATGTGCCGGTCGGCCGTGATGTCGGCGATCCGGCCCACCGCGTGCCGGGCCGCCTCGACGGCCACCACGAACAGCACCGGGATCACCGCGTGCATCCCGACGCCCAGCGCGTCCGGCCAGGCCGCCGCGCCGTTGAAGGCGATGGTGGCGGCGGTCAGCAGCCAAGCGGTCTGCCGCAGCAGCGGGAACGGAATCCGAATCCAGGTCAGCAGCAGGTCCAACGCCAGCAGCACCACGATGCCGGCGTCGATGCCGATCGGGAAGACGACCGAGAAGGCCCCGAAGCCCTTCTTCTCGGCCAGCGCGCGGACCGCCGCGTAGGAGCCGGTGAAGCCGATGCCTGCGATCACCGCCGCACCGGCGACGACCACACCGATGAGGATGCGATGGGTACGAGTCAGGACGACCGACTGCCGTTCCCCGGCCTTCCATCCCTGCTGGTGCTGCTCTTGCAGCATCGCCATCCCCCGCTCCCCATCTAAGATCAGGGCAGCAACTTTCTCACGCCCCGCCTTCTCAACCCCAGTCGCTGTCCGATCCGGACGGCAGACGCTGGCCCCCGGGAAGAACCCGCCAGAAGCAGGGACTTCTCCCACGGCCATACCGCCCCCATAGGTTAAGGAAAAGCAGGTTTCTAGGGGATTCCGCATCATTCGGCTTTGCCAGCCGTCCTTGGCCCGGGTCGAAGGGGCCCGAGATGCTTTTGGCGAGTCCCGTGGACGACACCCCTCCAGGCCACATCGATCGAAGGCAGCCTTATGAGCCGGCCTCAGCGTGGGTGCTGCATCCGTTCCCGACCCGCTCCGGCTGCGAGGTCGCTGACCTAAACTCCCTCTGCAGAGCCCACCCATGCGAGCTGGAGCAGCTTTTTGCGCACCATCATCGCGATGGTGCGGTGCCTTCCAGGTGCAGGCCCCAAGGCGATCTCTCTTCCCTTGGTGTTCCATAGTCGCTGCCGGGGCTGGTGGAGCACCCAGTACGTTGCGCATCCAGGCAGCTCGGTAGGCAGCGACCAAGCGAAACTGCCGTGCGCCAGCCCTTGCTGCACGGCGCTGGGCTCCAACAAGGAGCTGATCGTTCCGCCGCACGCATCTTTACCTGGTGCCATCCGAGCGCCGTCACCTTTGTCATCAGGCTGTCTCTCGGGAGGACTCCATGCGTGGTGGGTCCAGAGCCTGGACTACAGCGACCGAAACCAGAAGCCAGCGACCGAGCTGACTACAGTCACTGCTTGAGTCGCTACGAAAAAGCCCAGGTCAGCGGAGGGGTCTATCGCAATCAGCGACTGAAGCGACTGAAGGTCCGTATCTATGACACGCGCGCGCGCTCGGGAATGTCTTCATAGTGCCGACCTTGAGTCGCTTCAGTCGCTCGGCAGCGGTGTGCATCGCGCTGACCTGGTCTTTTGCCAGTATTGAAGAGCAGCGACTGAAGCAATCAGAGTCGCTGGCCTTCAGTACTGCCCGACGCGAGCGCCTCTCGCAGCGACTGAAACCTCCCGCCGGGCTGGACCAAGTGGCCGCCCGCCGTGTCCAAAGGAGTGCAATGGCCGTGTAACAGCGACTGAAGCGACTGAGACCCAGAACTGGTCTGTGGCACGGTAGAGCGCGATGCGGTTCAGTTCGGTTACTCGGTCGCTTCGGTCGCTGCCGCGCCGGCAAGAGCGACCGAAGCGACCGAACTTAGGAGAAGGGGCGCGCCACGCCGCGCCCTTGGAGTTGATACGTAGATCTATTCGCTACTCTGTGGTCGACTCAATCCAAGACTTCAGTCGCTTCAGTCGCTACTTCTCGTCTGGGCAGTGCCTGACCAGCAGTTTTGTGGAGCGACTGAAGCCAGACCACCGCGCACAGAAGGCCGACCATCTCTCCCACGCCCAGTCCGGACATGCTCACCGTCGCTCAGTGGTGTGCGGCGGCGGGCTGGCCTGTGCATCCCCTGGCCCCCGGACGCAAGACGCCGGCCGGCAACTGCCGTGCATGCACAGAAAAGGGGCACAGCCACCTAGCATGCCCCTGCCTCAGGGACGGTCGCTGGTGCCACGGTTTCCATGCGGCAACCACCGACCCGGACCGGATCCGGAAGTGGTGGTCCGCGCGCCCTGCCCCAGGCGTCGGTGTGGCGTGTGGCGCAGCGGGTCTGATCGTCATCGACATCGACGCCCATGAGCACTCCCTTCCTGGGCGAGACCGGCTCCTTCCGGGCATCCCCATCCACGACCACGTCGACCTGGCCGGGCTTCGAAACGGCTTCCACACCCTGGCGGTTCTCGCCGCTCTGCGCGGTGCCCCGGATCCGGCCGAGGACGAGCAGACCCTGCGCGTGCGTACCCCCTCGGGAGGCCTGCACGTGTGGTACCAGGCCGGAGCTGGCCGTACGTGGCTGTGCAGCAGCGGAAGCAGCACGGGCCGGGCCCTGGCTTGGCAAGTCGACGTCCGCAGCACCGGCGGCTACATCGTTGCCCCGGGCACCACGACGACCGATGGCACCTACACCCCCCTCGGTACCTGCCGCACACCAGCGCCCCTCCCGGACTGGCTGGCCCAGGAGCTCACCCGCACCGGCCACCTCGACGAGCCTGTCCCGACCACCCGAGCCGTCCCCGCGCGCAGGACCCCGTCCCGGGCCCGCCAGGCCGTCGCGGCTGCGGGCGGCGGCCGCGACGCGGCAACCCGCGCCCTGGAGACCGTGCTGGCCGAAGTCGCCGCCTGCGCGGCAGCGACCGAAGGGACCGGCTTTGCCGACAAGCTCAACCGCGCCGCCTACACCGCCGGCGGTCTCGTCGCCGCCGGCCACCTCACCCACACCCGCGCCGAAGAAGCCCTCCTGGCAGTGGCCGAGCACGCCAGGCCCGGCCAACACGGGCGGGCACTGCCCATCATCCGCAGCGGCCTGAACGCCGGTGCCCGACGCCCCCTCTTCCCGGGAGGCCGCCCGTGAACTCCGCAGCCTTCGACCCGGGCGAGGTCGCGCGACAGATCCTCGCCCAACCACCCACCCCGGTCCCGGCCCAGACCACTGCGGAGGTCCGGGCCGACCGCGCGCCGTTTCGCACCACGGACACCGGAATCCTTCCGGACTCCCTGACCGACCGCGGCATGGCCAAGTCCTTCGCGCACCTGTATGCGGGCGACTACCGGCACGTCAACGGGCTGGGCTGGTACAAGTGGGCCGAATACCGGTGGGAGCCCGACGAGCACGAGACCGTGGTGTGGGCCGCCGGCGACATGGCCGAGTCCCTCGCCCACACCGATCCCACCGGCCTGCACACCGACGCCGAACTGCGCCGCGAGCGCCGCCGAGCGATGTCCACCTCCGGCATCAAGTCCATGTTGCAGCAGGCCCGCTCGGCCCACGGCATGCTCCTGGACGCCTCACGCCTCGACGCCGACCCCTACGTCCTGTGCACCCCCGGCGGCATCGTCGACCTGCGCACCGGCATCATCCACACCCCCAACCCCCACACCGACTTCCACTCCCGCTCCACCTCCACCGCCCCCCAGACGATGCCCACCCCCCGCTGGGACCGGTTCCTCTCCGACACCTTCGGCGACGACGCCGAAGGCCAGGAAATGATCCGCTACCTGCACCTGCTGCTGGGCTACTCCATCACCGGCGACGTCGGCGCCCAGATCCTGGCCTTCCTCTACGGTCTGGGCAAAAACGGCAAGAGCGTCCTGCTCGACGTGATCGTCAAGCTGCTCGGCGACTACGCCGACGCCGCCCCGCCCGGCTTCCTCATGGCCAAGCAGTTCGAAGGCCACCCCACCGACCTGGCCGAACTCCACGGCCGCCGCGTCATCGTCTGCTCCGAGCTCAAGGCCGGCGACCGCTTCGACGAATCCCGCGTCAAACTCCTGACCGGCGGCGACATCATCAAAGCCCGCCGCATGCGCCAGGACTTCTTCTCCTTCGTCCCCACCCACAAGCTGTTCCTGCTGGGCAACCACCGCCCCGAAGTCGGCACCGGCGGATTCGCCTTCTGGCGCCGCATGCGCCTGATCCCCTTCGAACGGGTAGTCCCCGACGCCCGCAAGGTCGACAATCTCGCCGACATCCTGGTCCGCGAAGAAGGCCCCGGCATCCTCACCTGGCTCGTCGACGGCGCCCGCCGTTATCTCTGCGGGGAGAAGGATCTGACCGGCCCTGAGCGGGTACGTGTAGCAACGACCGCATACGCCGAGACCGAAGACCATATGGGCAGATTCCTGTCCGAATGCTGCAAGATCGACCCGGGCCTGCGCGCCGAGCAGAAGCACCTCCACCTCGCCTACACCCGCTGGTGCGAAAGCGAAGGCGCTACTCCGGTCTCCTCCCGCGCCTTCGCCGGCCGGGTCCGCGAGACCCTCGGCCTGCGATCGCCGAAGGAAATGGCCACCTCCAACTCGAAGAAGTACTACCCAGGCATCGGTCTCATCGCCGACATCACCGAGGAGAACGCGTGAGCGCCCTGATCGACCCCGAGGACCTCACGCACGAAACCGACCTCGTGTGGCTCGAGGACACCAGCAGCCTCGACTACGTCCGTCAATCCCTCGACCGGGTCTCCAGCCGACGCCGCCAACCCCCCTACCATCGCGACGGCCGCCTCGTCGGCTACGCCGTCCTCGGCGCCACGGCCAAGGCCTCCCGCGCCTCCGGCACCTTCCTGCGCCGCGTCTTCTGGCTCGCGCCCCACGACCGCGACCAGCAACCCGACGGCCTCTACGCCACCGGCGCCCCCTCCGAAGCGGTCGACCCCCGCACGGTCAGCCCCCGTGCCAAGGGCTACAAGACCGAACGCTCCGAAGGCGGCCCGGCCTCGGATGCCATGCGGGAGATGGGCATAACGCTCCCCAAGTCCTGACTACGACACACTCGTTCGACCTATTGGGAAACTCAGTCGCTCCAGTCGCTGTACCTGTATTGACCAGGGCTTTCTTGGTGGTCTGAGCAGCGACTGAAGACTCCGACCGCATCCCGGGGGTACGAGCCCCGGGCGGTGTACGGCTCATAGCCAGTGCTGCCTCCCCCGTCCGGTGAGCGGTGCCCCGGCCTCAAGGCTGCTCGGCGCGCACAGAGCGGCTTCCCGGCCGATACGGCAGACAGCGAGCCCGGCGGTAGGAGGGGCGGCTGCTCCGTCACTGGACAGGAACATCGAGTCCAGCCAGCCGCCCCGTTGGACACTCTGCCAGGCCCTTCTACAAGATGCGGCTCTTTGGGAAAGCTCGCCTGAAGGCCCCTTGGGGCGTCGGATCGCCCATCGAAGCATTGCAGGAAGCCGGTCTGGTTCTCATAGGGACTTGATCGGGAAGCTTCGTGTGTTCGAATGGCGTTCAGGGTTTGGTTGCCGGACTTGCTCTCGGAGAGAGCGGCTGGATCTTCCAGGTCATTGATCGTTCTGTTCGTTCTCCGACTTACGGTGGACGGGAGGACCATGCGAGCAGACACCAAAGCGGGGGAGTGAGAGGAAACGTTGCCGGCAGGCACCAGCCCACTCCCGGCAACGTCGCCGGAAACGTGGTGGGTTACGGCATCGGAGACATCCAGAAGCAGGTGGTGGGCAGCATTAAGCGCGACACACGATGGACGCGCAACATGACGCCAGCCAGAAGTACAGCGGCGGAATGAGAGCCACACCGGACTCGAACTCCGCGGCCGGCACCGTCCACCGACGTCTCCGTGCCGGCCACGACTATCTGGCGCCGGAAAGCAGCCCGGACGGGGAGACAGGAGGCTACCGGTGGAGCATGACGCCATCGAGCCGAGGCAGCCGGGCTCTCATTCCCCAGAAAACTGCTGCTGAGCGCGTACTGGTCCCTGAGCCACGCCGAGTACTCCATGAGCAGAGCCGGACGACTGTCCTTGTGCCGGGTGCCGTCCGACGCCGCCGCCTGGTGGGAGGCCAATGGCACAAGCCTGCTGAGCGAGCCGTTGGATATTTTGCGCGGCGATCACCGCCCGCCGGAATGCGGCGGCGGGGATTGCGGCCGCCGATCGGGGAACGCACGCAGCCTCAGGCGCGGTGCCCGGTGGTCCGCGAGCCATCGCATCCGGGCGTCTTCCGCCGCGAGACCGGCGCGTGCACAGTGAGCCCACTCCTCTCGATCGAGCACCGAGATGTACGCCGCCCGCAGCGCTTCCTGCTGCTCCGCAGAACACCCGGCAGCCTCTGGGGATTTCGCGGTGAGGTGTTGAGTGAGCAGGGCGATAGTGGAGTAGCGCTCGACGGTAGGGCTCAGCGTTGCCACATTACGAGCATGAGCCTCCAGGACCGCCGCGGAGTGGGGGTAGTCAGCAAGGGTGAGTCCCATCCCGCCGCAGTCGCTCATGAGGTGAAGCAGGCGACCAACGTGGTCGACCATCTCGCTGTCGGTATCGAGGTCGCCAAGCGCCTCATGGAGCTTGGCAACCGTGGCGACCTTGCCGGCGAAGTACCCGTTGAGGGAGTCGCCGTCGCAAGCCCTGCGAAGCAACCACGGCCGGGCGACCGGGTCGTCGAGCCGGCAGAGGGCTTCGACAACGTAGACACGCCCCCAGCCAGATACTCGGTCGGCGAGCCAGAGCAGGGCCCCGGCTCCTCCGGGCAGCCTCTCGAGAGCGTGCGCTGCCAAGGGCCCGAAGTGATCGGACAGCAGCCCGATCGTCTGAATCAACGCAACGTCGTCAGCCGTTCCGACAGCAGCGACCAAGGCAATCCCTATGGTGACCGCGCACCGATCGGTCCCGTGCCGGACCAGCCAGCGGCCCGTTTCACGCACGCGATCTCTGTCCGCCCGCTGCGCCACGGCGGCGATGTGTTCGTTGTGGTGAATCGGAACGTAGACGTCGTGGAAGGCGTCGACCAATGCGCTGGGAAGAGCACTGCTACGAGCAAGATGCGCGTCCAGGATGAGCGCCGGGTCTTTGCCGGCAAAGCGTCGATCCTGCGGCGCCTTCGGCCGATGCCGGCGGCGGTGCGCCGCATCGTCGGGATACGGTTCCCCGTCTCGCGGCAGTGGCTCATCCGGGGCCAGGCGGTGCAGCTGTAGGGCGTACTCAAACAGCGTTGTCTGTGATCCGGGCACTTCCGTCCCGGTCGTCTCGCTCACCGGCGGACGGAAGACTCGATTCTCTTGGCCACGGTCTGGAGCTTCCCATGCCCGAGCCGACGGATCAAGATTTTACGAGGCCAGAAGGCGGCAGCCGGACGGGGCAAAGGGGAGGCCGTTCCTTTTGACCTGTCTGATGGCGGCTGTGAAGATAACTTGCCATGAGTGGTGGGATGTTGGTTCAAGCGTTGTGGAAGATGGCGTTCGGGCCGTCGGCGAAGAAGCGCTACCCGGCCCCGTTGACGACGCACCAGCGGTGGATGGTCTCACTCGATGCGATCCTCGCCGAACGTTCATGGGGCCGTAGCCATCTGATGCTGTACCCGCTCAAGCGGATCAACCCCACCAACTGTCAGGTGGGCCTGAAACAGAGCTGGGACGTCACTTCACCGGAAAGCCTGCAGTCCACTTTGCACTGGCTGGCCACCGAGGGGCATCGCGTGCAGATGGCGCCGACGCTCGGGCGACCACCGCTGGCGTGGGACTACGACCGTTATGTCACGGTCGTCCGGCTGGGCTTCGGCGCCGGCTACGTCGACGAAGCCGGCGCCTGGCAGCTCCTCGCCAGCACCGCGGCGCCGGTGGCGCAGACCTACGGATCGTGGCAGGCCTTCGCCGAGGACTTCGTCGCCGGGCGCGACCTGTGGATGCGCGGCGCCGGCAGTGAATGGGCGGGGTCGCAGGACGACACTGTGCAGGCCGTACGCCGACTGCTGGATCCGACGAACCCGACCAGTCCGTGGCTGCAGGCGCCGTGGGAGAGCATCTACCAACCGGACCAGGTACCTGTACGTTGACTGGCAAGGCGATGACCGGCCCGGTAGGGGTCGATGGGTTGTCGGCAGACCTCGGTGTCAGTCCTCGCTCGTCTCCCTGAGGCGGCTTTGTGCGGGAGAGTGTCCCTGTGGAGGGATCGACGTTGGCGGTGTGGAAGCTGAGGTATGTCTACCGAGGTCTACGGCATGATCGAGTGTCGTCCGGGAGCCCGTCTTTGGGGTTGTGACGACGAAGACTCGGCATGGCACGCCGCGATCGATCTGTGGCTTCTTAACATCGGCAACGCCTACGACGCGCTTGCCTGCCTTTTTGGAATCCGTAACACCTACGGCTTCCGGCCGCTCACGGAAAGCCGGGGACTTCCGGCCGATGCATCCGACGCCCTGACCGCCGAACACGCCTCTGCGCCCGTAGGGGCGCACGGGACCACATGGATCACCTGGTCGGGGTTGCTCTCTGCCGACTGGGAGGAGACCGACAGCTCCGGTACGCGAAGCCGGGCTGAGGTGGCCGGCGACGCCTCACACTGGGGCCCCGCCTGGAGCGTGATGCGCACGCTGAGCCACCTGCACGGCGCATCCAACGTGCGGCTCGTCGTCTGGTTCGGCTGACGTCAACTTGACCTCAGCTGAGCGTTCCACTTGGCCGCACGGGCCAACCAGCGCGCTCAGTGGCCTCATCCCTTGCCTGGTCCGGGCTTTGCATCTCTATTTCTTGGTGAGCGGTCGATTGCTTGCCGGTAGGGGAGTTTGTGACTTCTATGTCCATTGCATGTCGATGGCGGACAGCTGAGCCGCTCGTTTTGGTGTCAGGGTTGTGGCTCGGGTGCGTTGGTTGTTGATCCATACCCCGA
>NZ_JBHWDV010000094.1:0-17506 GCF_042734445.1 Streptomyces sp. NPDC059649 | reverse complement strand
GGTTTCGTTGGGAGTGGGTTGTGGGGGGGTGCGCGGCCCGGGTCCCGCGCCCTCCCCCCCGCCCGGGGTGGATCACGACGTCGACGCGGCCTGCGGTGCGGCCGGCGGCGCGGACTCCGGCGCCGGCTCGGCCGGCAGGACGTGCTTGGCGGCGATGGCCTTCGCGGTGTCCGAGTCGGGGCCGGGCTGCGGCACGAAGACCGCCTCCCGGTAGTAGCGCAGCTCCGCGATGGACTCACGGATGTCCGCCAGCGCCCGGTGGTTGCCGTTCTTGTCCGGACTGTTGAAGTAGGCCCGCGGGAACCAGCGCCGGGCCAGCTCCTTCACGGACGACACATCGACGATCCGGTAATGGAGATGGCTCTCCAGCGCCGGCATGTCGCGCAGCAGGAAGCCACGGTCGGTGCCGACGGAATTGCCGCACAGCGGCGCCTTCCCCGGCTCCGGCACATGCTGCTTGATGTACGCCAGCACCTGCTCCTCGGCCGCCTCCAGCGTCGTCCCGCCGTCCAGCTCCGCCAGCAACCCGGAGGCGGTGTGCATCTGGCGCACCACCTCCGGCATGGTGCGCAGCGCCTCGGCCGGGGGGCGGATCACCACATCCACCCCGTCGCCCAGCACATTCAGCTCGGAGTCGGTGACCAGTGCGGCCACCTCGATGAGCGCGTCGTTCGCCAGCGAGAGACCGGTCATCTCGCAGTCGATCCACACCATGCGATCGTTCATACATCTCACCCTACGGGTCGCTCGCGCTGTCCGGGGAGCACGGGGCGCCCTGCAGTCCGGCCCGCGGTCTCCGGGAGCCGGGCGGCGTACGCGTCCGACGGCGGTTTGGCCGCCTCGGCCGCCTCCGCCAGACCGTGACCGGCCAGCGCGGCCGCGGAGAACCCCGCGCCCGCCCCGAGCGCCGCCCGCTCGCGCTCCGGCCGCTCGGCGCGCTCGGCCCGCTCCGGTCTGAGCGCGGTCTCCGGCGCACCGTTCTGCGGCCGGCGCGCACGGTAGGCGGCACGGTACGCGGCCGGCGAGGCCCCGAGCTGGCGCCGGAAGTGGCCGCGCAGCGCGACCGGCGACCGGAACCCGCAGCGGCCGGCGACCTCGTCCACCGAATAGTCGGAGGTCTCCAGCAGCCGCTGGGCCTGCAGCACCCGCTGGGTGATCAGCCACTGCAGCGGCGCGCTCCCGGTGAGGGAACGGAACCGCCGGTCGAAGGTGCGCCGGCTCATGTACGCACGCGCGGCGAGCGTCTCCACGTCGAACTGCTCGTGGAGGTGCTCCAGCGCCCAGGCGACGACCTCGGCGAGCGGGTCGGCGCCGATCTCCTCAGGTAATGACCTGTCCAGGTAGCGCTGGTGACCGAGGTCGGAGGCGGTGCGGCGGGGCGGCACCACCAGCCGGCGGGCCAGCGCGTTCGCGGCGTCCGCGCCGTGGTCGGTGCGCACGATGTGCAGACACAGGTCGATGCCGGCGGCGGTGCCCGCGGACGTCAGCACATCGCCGTCGTCGACGAACAGCTCCCGCGGGTCCACGTGGACGGACGGATAACGCTTGGCGAGCGTCGGCGCGTACATCCAGTGGGTGGTGGCCGGTCGGCCGTCGAGCAGTCCGGCCGCGGCGAGGACGAACGCCCCCGTGCACAGCCCGACGATCCTGGCCCCCTCTTCGTGCGCCCGGCGCAGCGCGTCGAGCGCGGCGGGCGGCGGGGCCTGGGTGATGGAACGCCAGGCCGGTACGACGACCGTCCCGGCACGGGAGATCGCCTCCAGCCCGTAGGGGGCGGACAGTTCCAGCCCCCCGGTCGTGCGCAAAGGTGCGTCTTCGCCCGCGCACACAAGCAGCCGGTACCTCGGAACCCCGGCGTCCTGTCGGTCGATGCCGAAGACCGAGAGCGGAATGGAGCTCTCGAAAATAGGGCCGCCGCTGAAGAGGAGCACCGCGACTATTTCGCGGCGCCGTCGGGCGGCGAGCTTGCGTGCGGCATCTGGTACGGCAGCGGAGTCCTGGCTCATGGCACTTAAGCCCCCCTCGGTCGTCTCGCCCTCTCGGTCCTGCACAGTTCCCCCGCCGTCACTACCAAGATCGAATCTACTGTGTTCCGTGAGGATGGAGTGCCAAGTTCACCACCCGCTGGTATGTCGATATGGCAACTTGGCGCGAAGCATTCGATCACGAAGCGTTCCACTCGTCGGCCCTGCAAGGGAAGTACGCGTCTCGGCTCTGCCCGTTCGCAGTAGGACACAACCATGCCCAGCGGTCCTTTCCTCCCTGCTCACACCGGGGTTGGGGGGTGTCGGGAGCAAGGTGGGGGTGGCGACCGGAAGTTGGCTGAAAACGGTCGCGCGCGGACTTGCAGGCGCCTCAGTCGACCGGCGTACGCCGATCTCCGTGCCGCCCGCCCCTGCGCGCCCGCGCCCCGGAACGTCCGCTTCTGTCCCGTTGTCGTCCGGTGGCACGCCGACGGAGTCCGGTCGCGGCCCGTTCGGACCGCCGCAACAGCCCGCGACAGGCGCAGGTCACCGCGGCCAGACCTGCCGCGGTGCCGGCCGCGCCGGCCCAGGAGGCGCCGCTGATGATCAATACGAAGGGAACCAGGGCGCAACTGAACGCGCCCCAGCGCACGACATCGCTCACTGGGTCGGGTGATCTGTCGGGCGGCAACGGCACCTCCTGCTCCCCTCGGGCGGGCTGCTACTACAACGTCGCCGACGATCTTGGGTCACCGCCAGGGGTACGTACGGGGGCAGGACGGGGCATTGCCATCCGCGCCGTGCTCCGGCATGCTCCGGGGAACGTTCGAGGCCCCCCCGGGTCCACCTCGTCCGGGTGCCCGGCGCCCGCGGCGAGCTCTGGGCAGCGGGGGAGTGGCGCCGTACTCTTGGGGTATCGGGTTGGGAAGATGATTCCCAGTCGTATCGTTCCTCTTTGAACTATGGCTCCCGGTCCTCGATCGAGCCAGCTCAGTCAACTGCCGGATCAAGTCAATCGCCGTTCCCCGTTCGCCCCTCCGCAAGAGGACGTCCTCGCCGAGACACCAATGGCCGGTCACGAAATCCCCGAACCCGCGGACCGCAAGCAGGTCGCCGATCCGATGGCGGACCTGGAAGCGGCGGAAAAGACGCGCCACTCCTGCGATCCGGCATTCCGGCACGGCGTCGTGGTCGGCTTCGACGGCTCCATGTCGAGCGAACGGGCGTTGGCGTATGCAATCGGTATCGCGCGGCGCCACAGCGCCGGATTGATCATCGTCCACGTCGCCAACAGGCTCCCGACGACGGTCTGGGCGGGCTGTGAGCCCCCGGTCTTCGTCGACGTACCGGATCACCGCACCGAGGTGCTCGGGCTGGAGCTGGCCTGCGCGGACCACCTCTCCGAGGTGCCCTGGATCCTGGTCGAGCGCGGCGGGGACATCTGCCACGAGCTGGAGGAGGTCGGCCGGGAGTACGAGGCCGACGCGATCGTGGTCGGCTCGACGCACGGCATCGTCGGCCGGATCTTCGGCTCGGTCGCGGGACGGCTGGCCCGCCGCGCGCAGCGCCCGGTCATCGTGATCCCCTGACGGATCGCCACCACCGCCGGATCGCTTCTTCTCTTCGCCTCCCGCGCACAGTTGAGGAGGCGTCATGAACGTGCGGTGTCGGCGCCCCCTCATCTCTTGCGAAGCCGAAGAGGTGGATTCTGCGCCAATGAAGGGTAGAAAACGGTCACGTGGGCGCGCCGCATCACGGGCCCGGCGGCCGCGCGCACGGCAAGTGCGTGCTGCCGGCCGGGAGGTGACGGTTCCCGGGCGGTGGCATCCCGCCGGCGTTCTGGGCGACGCCGGCGCAGGGGAGGCGGCAGCGTCGCGCGCGGAGGTGGCACGCGCGCGACGCGGTCGCCGGTGGGTGACTACTCCACCGTCACCGACTTCGCCAGGTTCCGGGGCTTGTCGATGTCCCGGCCGAGCGCCAACGCCGTGTGGTAGGCGAGCAGTTGGAGCGGGATGCCCATCAGGATCGGGTCCAGCTCGGGCTCGTTCTTCGGCACGACGATGGTGTCGTCGGCCTTCTCCTGGTCCTGGTGCGCGACGGCCAGGATGCGGCCGCTGCGGGCCTTGATCTCCTCCAGCGCCGCCCGGTTCTTCTCCAGCAGATCGTCGTCCGGGACGATCGCGACGGTCGGCATGGCGGGCTCGATGAGCGCCAGCGGGCCGTGCTTGAGCTCGGAGGCCGGGTAGGCCTCGGCGTGGATGTAGGAGACCTCCTTGAGCTTCAGGGACGCCTCACGGGCCACCGGGTAGCCGCGGACCCGGCCGATGAACATCATCGACTTGGCGTCCGCGTAGCGCGCCGCCAGCTTCTTGATCTCGTCCTCGCCCTTGAGGATCTCGTCGATCTGGCCGGGCAGCTTGCGCAGGCCGTCGATGATCCGCTTGCCGTCCGCCACGGACAGGTCGCGGATGCGGCCGAGGTGCAGGGCGAGCAGCGCGAAGGAGACCACCATGTTGGTGAAGCACTTGGTGGAGACCACGCAGACCTCCGGGCCGGCGTGCACGTAGATGCCGCCGTCGGTCTCCCGGGCGATCGCCGAGCCGACCACGTTCACCAGGCCCAGGACCCGGGCGCCCTTGCGCTTGAGCTCCTGGACGGCCGCCAGCACGTCGTAGGTCTCACCGGACTGGGAGACCGCGACGTACAGCGTGTCGGGGTCCACGACCGGGTCGCGGTAGCGGAACTCGGAGGCCGGCTCGGCGTCCGAGGGGATGCGGGCCAGCTCCTCGATCATCTGCGCGCCGATCTGGCCGGCGTGGTACGAGGTGCCGCAGCCGAGGATCTTGACCCGGCGGATGGTGCGGGCCTCGCGGGCGTCGAGGTTGAGGCCGCCGAGGTGCACGGTGGAGAACCGGTCGTCGATCCGGCCGCGCAGCGCGCGGTCCACCGCGTCCGCCTGCTCGGAGATCTCCTTGTGCATGTAGGTGTCGTGGCCGCCCAGGTCGTACGACTCGGCCGCGTACTCGACGGTCTCCGGCGTCGCGGTCGTACGGGAGCCCTCGGTGGTGTACGTGCGGTAGTCGTCGGCCTTGAGGGTCGCCATCTCGCCGTCGTCGAGGGTGACGACCTGGCGGGTGTGCGAGACCAGCGCGGCGACGTCGGACGAGACGAACATCTCGTGCTCGCCGATGCCGAGGACGACCGGGGAGCCGTTGCGGGCGACCACGATCCGGTCGGTGAAGTCGGAGTGCAGCACGGCGATGCCGTAGGTGCCCTCGATGTGCCGCAGCGCCTCGCGGACCTTCTCCTCCAGCGTCTCGGCCTTGGAGCGGCCGATGAGGTGCGCGAGGACCTCGGTGTCGGTCTCGGAGGCGAAGTCGACGCCGTCGGCGGTCAGCCGGGCGCGCAGCTCGGAGGCGTTGTCGATGATGCCGTTGTGGACGACGGCGACCTTGCCCTCGGCGTCCAGGTGCGGGTGGGCGTTGTCGTCGGTGGGCGCGCCGTGGGTGGCCCAGCGGGTGTGCGCGATGCCGGTGGTGCCGGCGAACCGCTTCGGCAGGCGGGACTCCAGCTCGCGGACCCGGCCCTTGGCCTTCGCGGTCTTCAGGCCCGCGGACTTGCCGGTGCCGCTGGCGTGCAGGGCGATACCGGCCGAGTCGTAGCCGCGGTACTCCAGGCGGGCCAGGCCCTCCAGCAGCAGGGGAGCAACGTCGCGTTTGCCGATATAGCCGACGATCCCGCACATACAGTGACCCTCCGAGAAAGACGTGTGTCGGTTGTGGTGTGCCCGACGCCGGTCCGGCGCCGGCCGTGGACCGGTCCGGTGGACCGTCAGCCGTAGACCAGGCGGCGCAGCTGGCGGGCGGAGAGATCCGGTGGGGCCACGGCGCGGTGCGGCATCTCGTGGCGGATCCGTTCGAAGATCTCCTCGTTGCGCAGTCCCTGGGACTGCAGCTCCCGGTGGCGCCGGCGGACGAACTCCTCCGTGGTCTCGTCGAAGTACGCCAGCACGTCCAGCACCACCCGGGCGGCCTCACCGCGCTGCAGCGGTGTGCTGCGCACCAGGTGGTCCACCAGGTCTTCGTGGGGCGCATCTGCGCGGTGACGGCGTTCGAGCACCCGTCGATACTGCGGGGCGCCGCCAAGATTCGCAAGAAATCTGCCCGATATCGGGCAGGTCGCCGGTTTGGGTGCGGGAAAGTGGTCTACACCTTGACCGCGTTCCAGGCTCGCGGTACGCATGGTCACCGCTCGGTCGCTCCATGCCATGACATGCCCGACGCTCGCCGAAGGGACCGTCGATGAGACGACGCAGACTGCTGGGCCCGCTGCTGCTGACCGTGGCCGCGGCGCTGGGAACCGCCGCCGCACCGCCGACCGCCGCACGGGCCGCCGCCCCCACCGTCCCCCTCGACCGGGTCGTGCCCGCCCCGGCGTCGGTGCACGAGGGCGGCACCCCGTACACGATCGGCGCCGCCACCCGTATCCGCGTGCCCGGCGGCTCGGGGGAGGTGCGGCGGATCGCCGGCCATCTGGCGGGCCTGCTGCGCCCCTCCACCGGCTACGCCCTGCCGGTCACCACCAAGGACGGCGACGGCATCGTGCTGCGGCTCGGCGGCCGGGGCACCGCGGAGCTGGGCGCGGAGGGCTACCGGCTGCGCGCCGACGGCCGCGCGGTGACGCTCAGCGCCCGCCGGCCCGCCGGCCTCTTCCACGCCGTCCAGACGCTCCGCCAGCTGCTGCCCGCGGCCGCCGGGGAACACCGCGAGCAGGCCGGGCCCTGGCGGATCGCCGGCGGCACCATCGCCGACACCCCGCGCTACGGATACCGCGGCGCGATGCTCGACGTCTCCCGGCACTTCTTCACCGTGTCCCAGGTCAAGCGCTACATCGACCAGCTCGCGATGTACAAGATCAACAAGCTGCATCTGCACCTCTCCGACGACCAGGGCTGGCGGATCGCCATCCGCTCCTGGCCGCGGCTGGCGACCTACGGCGGCTCCACCCAGGTCGGCGGCGGCAAGGGCGGCTACTACAGCCAGGACGACTACCGCGAGATCATCCGCTACGCCGCCGACCGCTATCTGACCGTCGTGCCCGAGATCGACATGCCGGGCCACACCAACGCCGCCCTGGCCTCGTACGCCGACCTCAACTGCAACGGCGTCGCACCGCCCCTCTACACCGGCACCCACGTCGGCTTCAGCTCGCTGTGCGTGCCGAAGAAGGTGACCTACGACTTCGTCGACGACGTCATCCGCGAGCTCGCCCGGCTCACCCCGGGCCGCTACCTCCACATCGGCGGCGACGAGGCGCACTCCACCAGCCACGCGGACTACGTCACCTTCATGGACAAGGTGCAGCCGGTGGTCGCCAAATACGGCAAGACCGTGATCGGCTGGCACCAGCTGACCGGCGCCCACCCGGCGAAGGGCGCCCTCGCCCAGTACTGGGGCTACGACGCCACCGGCGCGGCCGAGCGGCAGCAGGTCACCGACGCGGCCCGGAACGGCACCGGGCTGATCCTCTCGCCCGCCGACCGCGCCTACCTCGACATGAAGTACGACAAGGACACCCCGCTGGGCCTGTCCTGGGCCGGCTATGTGGGCGTCCGGCGGGCGTACGACTGGGACCCGGGCAACTACCTCCAGGGCGCGCCCGGCGACGCGATCCGGGGCGTCGAGGCACCGCTGTGGTCCGAGACCCTCTCCACCTCCGCGCACATCGAGTACATGGCCTTCCCGCGGCTCCCCGGCATCGCCGAACTCGGCTGGTCGCCCGCGGACACCCACGACTGGGCCTCGTACCGCGAGCGACTGGCCGCCCAGGGCCCCCGCTGGGACGCCCTGGGCATCCACTACTACCGCTCGCCGGAGGTGCCCTGGCCGGCGGCGTAACGGGGCGCGCTGCGGCGTGACAGGGGCGCCAGGAAGTAGCGGCACGCGCTACGGCGTAACGGTGCGCGCCGCAAGCAGCAGAACGTAGCGGCGCGCGCCACCAGCGCCACGTGCGCCACCAGGGTCACGCGCGCCACCAGGGCCACAACGTGGTGGCCCCCGGAATTCCTCCGGACCCCACCACGTTGTGGCCCCACAGGGGGCGCTCGCACCCCCTACGGGATCTGTTCGGCCGCACCCTAAGGGACCCACAGCCCCGGGAACGCCCAGGCCCCGGACACGCCCAGGCCCCGGGAACGCCCCAGCCCCGGAAGGGGCCCCAGCCCCGGAAGGGATCTAGAAGCCCAGCTCCCGGGCGATCAGCATCCGCTGTACCTCGCTGGTGCCCTCGCCGATCTCCAGGATCTTGGCGTCCCGCCACATCCGGGCCACCGGGTACTCGTTCATGAAGCCGTACCCGCCGTGGATCTGGGTGGCCTCGCGGGCGTTGTCGACCGCGATCTCGGAGGAGTACAGCTTCGCCAGCGCCGCCTCCTTCTTGAACGGTTCGCCGTGCACCAGCCGGGAGGCGGCGTCCCGCCACGCCAGCCGGGCGGTGTGCGCCCGCATCTCCATGTCGGCGAGCTTGAACTGGATCGCCTGGTTGGCGCCGATCGGCCTCCCGAAGGCGTGACGTTCCTTCGCGTACCTCACCGACTCGTCCACACAGCCCTGCGCCAGGCCGGTGGCCAGCGCCGCGATGGCGATCCGGCCCTCGTCGAGGATCCGCAGGAACTGGGCGTAGCCGCGGCCCTCTTCGCCGAGCAGGTTGCCGGCCGGCACCCGGACGTCGGAGAACGACAGCTCGCGGGTGTCCGAGGCGTTCCAGCCGACCTTGGAGTACGGGGCGGCGACCGTGAAGCCGGGGGTGCCGGACGGCACGATGATCGAGGAGATCTCCGGGGAGCCGTCGGCCTTGCGGCCGGTGACCGCGGTGACCGTCACCAGACCGGTGATGTCCGTACCGGAGTTGGTGATGAAGCACTTGCTGCCGTTGATCACCCAGTCTCCGCGGTCCCGCACCGCGGTCGTGCGGGTCGCGCCGGCGTCCGAGCCGCCGTCCGGCTCGGTCAGGCCGAACGCGCCGAGCATCTCCCCGCTGCACAGCTTGGGCAGCCACTCGCGCTTCTGCTCCTCCGTGCCGAAGCGGTAGAGGGGCATGGCGCCCAGTGAGACGCCGGCCTCCAGGGTGATCGCCACGGAGGAGTCGACCCGGGCCAGCTCCTCCAGGGCGATGCCGAGGGCGAGGTAGTCGCCGCCCATCCCGCCGTACTCCTCGGGGAACGGCAGGCCGAACAGGCCCATCCGGCCCATCTCCTGCACGATTTCGTACGGGAACGCATGCTGCTCGTAGTACTCGCCGATCTTCGGTGCGACGACGTCATGCGCGAACGCCTCGACCGTGCGCCGGAGTTCCTCCAGCTCTTCGGGCAGACGGTGGTCCAGGGACATGGTCACTCCTTGTGGGAGAGGGCACGCAGGGTGCGCGAGGGGCTCGGGCGGCCCAGGACACCGGCCATCCACACGCTCGTGGCGGTGAGCCGGTCGAGATCGACGCCGGTCTCGATGCCGAGGCCGTGCAGCATCCACACGAGGTCCTCGGTGGCGAGGTTGCCGGTGGCGCTCTTCGCGTACGGGCAGCCGCCGAGGCCGCCCGCCGACGCGTCGACGGTGGTGACGCCG
This sequence comes from Streptomyces sp. NPDC059649, assembly GCF_042734445.1. Taxonomy (NCBI): domain Bacteria; kingdom Bacillati; phylum Actinomycetota; class Actinomycetes; order Kitasatosporales; family Streptomycetaceae; genus Streptomyces; species Streptomyces sp. NPDC059649. The sequence goes on along the minus strand of NZ_JBHWDV010000094.1, from coordinate 7,923 downwards.
TGCTGCAGCGCGGCGAGGGTGTTGGCGAGGGCCTGCCCGTAGGTGTCGTGGAAGTGCACGCCCACCTTCGAGGTGGGCACGCCCGCCTCGTTCAGGGCGGCGAGGAGGTGCTGGACGTGGCCCGGGGTGGCCACGCCGATGGTGTCGCCCAGGCTCAGCTCGTCGCAGCCCATGTCGAGCAGCGCCCGGCACACCCGGACCGTCTGCGCGACCGGCACCGGGCCCTCCCAGGGGTCGCCGAAGCACATCGACAGATAGCCGCGGACGTGCACCCCGGCGTCCTTGGCGCGGGTGACGACCGGGGCGAACATCGCCAGTGCCTCGTCGACCGTGCGGTTGAGGTTGGCCTTGGCGAACGACTCGGTGGCGCTGGCGAACACCGCGATCCGGCGGGCGCCCAGTGCCAGCGCCCGGTCCAGCCCGCGGTCGTTGGGCACCAGGACGGGCAGCCGCTGCGGGTCGAGGTCGCCGAGCAGCGGGAACAGCCGCTCGGCGTCGGCGAGTTGGGGCACCCACTTGGGGTGTACGAAGCTGGTCGCCTCCACCACCGGCAGTCCCGCGTCGACGAGCCGGTGGACGAACTCGGCCTTGATCTCCGTGGGCACGACGGTCCGTTCGTTCTGCAGGCCGTCGCGTGCGCCGACCTCATGGATGCGCACCCGGGCGGGCAGCCCCTCCGCGGCGATCTCCATCGGCAGTCCGGTGACGGTCATGACGCCACCTCCCCGGCCGTGCCATCCGCAGCAACCGCACCGTCGGCGCCGTCCACAGGGGCGATCACGGCCAGTACCTGGTCCATGGCGACCGTCGAGCCGACCGTCACGTCCAGTTCGGTCACCGTCCCGGCATGCGGGGCGGAGATCACGTGTTCCATCTTCATCGCCTCCACCACCAGCAGGCCCTGGCCCGCGGTGACCTCGTCGCCGACCGCGACCTTGACGACCGTGACGGTGCCCGGCATCGGGGCGGCCAGGGTGTCCGCGCCGTGCGCCCCGGCGGCCCCGCGCAGCGCGGCCGCCACCGGGTCGTGGTCGGTCACCTGCCAGGCGTCGCCGTCCCTGCCGAGCCAGTCGCCGCTGCGGTGGAAGGTGTGCACGACCCCGTCGAGCGTGATCCGGACGCGGTCCGGTGTGACCTCGGCGGTGTCCTCCGGGCCGCCGGGCCGGACCTCGCGGGCCACCGGGTCGTGGCCCGGCACCCGCAGCCAGTGGCGCACCGGGGCGGGCTCGCCGCCGAGCCGGAAACCGTTCGGCGCGGCGAACGGGTCGCGCCAGCCGGCCGCGTCCGCCGCCGGCGCGAGGGCGGCCTGGCGCACCGCCGCGGCCGCCGCGTACACCTCGTCCGGGACGCCCGCCTCGATCAGGCCGGCCGCTTCCCGTTCCACCAGCCCGGTGTCCAGCTCGCCGGAGACCACGTCGGGGTGGGCCAGCAGCCGCCGCAGGAAGCCGGCGTTGGTCGTCACGCCGAGGGTGACGGTGTCGGCCAGCGCGGCCCGCAGCCGGCGCAGCGCGCTCGCCCGGTCCGGGCCGTACGCGATGACCTTGGCGAGCATCGGGTCGTACCGGCTGCCGACCTCGCCGCCCTCGGTGAGGCCGGAGTCGGTGCGGATTCCCCCACCCTGCACCTCGTGCAGCGAACGGACCGTGCCGCCGGTGGGCAGGAAGTCGCGGGCCGGGTCCTCGGCGCAGAGCCGGGCCTCGACCGCGTGCCCGGTGAGGGTGATGTCGTCCTGGGCGTACGGGAGGTGCTCGCCGGCCGCGATCCGCAGCTGCCACTCCACCAGGTCCAGGCCGGTGACGAGCTCGGTGACCGGGTGCTCCACCTGGAGGCGGGTGTTCATCTCCATGAAGTAGTAGGCCGAGGGGTCCTTGCCCGGGACGATGAACTCGACGGTGCCGGCGCCGCGGTAGCCGCAGGAGCGGGCCGCCTGCACGGCCGCCTCGCCCATCGCGGCCCGGGTCGCCTCGTCCAGCAGGACCGACGGGGCCTCCTCGATGATCTTCTGGTGGCGCCGCTGGAGGGAGCACTCGCGCTCGCCGAGGTGCAGGACGGTGCCATGGCCGTCCGCCAGGACCTGGATCTCGATGTGCCGGGGCCGGTCGATCCAGCGCTCGACGAGGAGGGTGTCGTCGCCGAAGGAGGAGCGGGCCTCGCGGCGGGCGGCGGCGATCTCGTCGGCCAGCAGCGGCTCCTCGCGCACCAGCCGCATGCCCTTGCCGCCGCCGCCCGCGGACGGCTTGAGCAGGACGGGCATGCCGATCTCCCGTGCTGCGGCGGCGAGTTGGGCGTCGTTCAGGCCGCTGCCGGAGGAGCCGGGGACGACCGGGACGCCGGCCGTGCGGACGGTCTCCTTGGCGCGGATCTTGTCGCCCATCAGCTCGATGGCGTCGGCGGGCGGGCCGATGAAGACCAGGCCCGCCTCGGCGCAGGCCCGGGCGAAGGCGGCGTTCTCGGCGAGGAAGCCGTAGCCGGGGTGGACCGCCTGGGCGCCGGTGCGCGCGGCCGCGTCCAGCAGCCGCTCGACGGACAGATAGCTCTCGGCGGCCGGGGCCGGCCCGATCCGTACGGCCGTGTCGGCCTCGCGGACGTGGCGGGCCCCGGCGTCCGCGTCGCTGAAGACGGCGATGGAGCGGATGCCGAGCGTACGGAGCGTGCGGATGACGCGGACCGCGATCTCGCCGCGGTTGGCGATCAGGACGCTGTCGAACATGGTCGTGGGCATTCCTCTCACATCCGGAAGACGCCGAACTGCGGCTCGCCCAAGGGGGCGTTGGCACAGGCGGTCAGGGCGAGGCCGAGGACCTGACGGGTCTCGAGCGGGTCGATGACGCCGTCGTCCCACAGTCGGGCGGTGGCGTAGTAGGCGTTGCCCTGGGTCTCGTACTGCGCGCGGACGGGGGCCTTGAAGGCGTCCTCCTCCTCGGCGCTCCACTCCTCGCCGCGGGCCTCCATCTGGTCGCGCTTGACGGTGGCGAGGACCGAGGCGGCCTGTTCGCCGCCCATCACGGAGATCTTGGCGTTGGGCCACATCCACAGGAACCGGGGGGAGTAGGCCCGGCCGCACATGGAGTAGTTGCCGGCGCCGTACGAGCCGCCGATGACGACGGTGAGCTTGGGGACCCGGGTGCAGGCCACGGCCGTGACCATCTTGGCGCCGTGTTTGGCGATGCCGCCCGCCTCGTAGTCCCGGCCGACCATGAAGCCGGAGATGTTCTGCAGGAACACCAGGGGGATGCCGCGCTGGTCGCACAGCTCGATGAAGTGGGCGCCCTTCTGGGCGGATTCGGAGAACAGGATGCCGTTGTTGGCGACGATGCCGACCGGGTGGCCGTGCAGGTGCGCGAAGCCGGTGACCAGCGTGGTGCCGTACTCGGCCTTGAATTCCGCGAACCGCGAGCCGTCCACGATCCGTGCGATCACCTCCCGCACGTCGTAGGGCGTCCGGGAGTCCACCGGCACCACGCCGTACAGCCCGGCCGGGTCGACCGCGGGCTCCTCGACGGGCCGCACGGTCCAGGGCAGCGGGGGCCGTTCGCCGAGCGTGGAGACGATGGTGCGGACGATGCGCAGCGCGTGGGCGTCGTCCTCGGCGAGGTGGTCGGTGACGCCGGAGGTACGGGAGTGCACCTCGCCGCCGCCGAGCTCCTCGGCGGTGACGACCTCGCCGGTGGCGGCCTTCACCAGCGGCGGCCCGCCCAGGAAGATCGTGCCCTGGTTGCGCACGATCACGGCCTCGTCGCTCATGGCCGGGACGTACGCGCCGCCGGCCGTGCACGATCCGAGGACGGCCGCGATCTGCGGGATGCCGGCGCCGGACATCCGCGCCTGGTTGTAGAAGATCCGCCCGAAGTGCTCGCGGTCGGGGAACACCTCGTCCTGCATCGGCAGGAACGCCCCGCCGGAGTCGACCAGGTAGACGCACGGCAGCCGGTTGTCGAGGGCCACCTCCTGGGCGCGCAGATGCTTCTTGACCGTCATCGGGTAGTACGTGCCGCCCTTGACCGTGGCGTCGTTGGCGACGATCACCACCTCGCGGCCGGAGACCCGTCCGATGCCGGCGATCACCCCGGCGGCCGGCGCGGCCCCGTCGTACATCCCCTCCGCGGCCAGCGGCGCCAGCTCCAGGAAGGGCGAGCCGGGGTCCAGCAGGGCGTCGACCCGGTCGCGGGGCAGCAGCTTGCCGCGGGCGGTGTGCCGCGCCCGGGCCTTCTCGCCGCCGCCGAGCCGGGCCGCGGCGAGCCGTTCGCGCAGGTCGGCGGCGAGCTCGCGGTGCGCGGCCTCGTTGCTCCGCCAGGAGTCGGAGGCCGGATCGTCCCTCGGACTCCGGCCGAGGGACGCCCCGTCGCCTCCCAGCACCGGTGCCTGCTCCATCACTACGAGCCCCCTTGCTCGGTCGTCCGCCCGGCCGCCGCGGTGCGCGGCCGCCGGGCATCCGGGTTAATGGGCGTTAACGTCATTTCCTTCAGGTTAACGACCACTAACCCGGCTGTCTACAATCGACGGCATGAGTAATGCGCAGGCCCCCGCCCCGACCAGCCGCCGCGAGCAGATCCTGAAAGAGGCCGCCCGGCTCTTCGCCGAGCGCGGGTTCCACGGCGTCGGCGTGGACGAGATAGGGGCCGCCGTGGGCATCTCCGGCCCCGGGCTCTACCGCCACTTCGCCGGCAAGGACGCGATGCTCGCCGAGCTGCTGGTGGGGATCAGTGAGCGGCTCCTCGCGGGCGGCCGGATGCGGGTCGCGGAGGGCGGCGAGGACCCCGAGGCGGTGCTGCACGCACTGATCGACGGCCATATCGACTTCGCCCTGGACGACCGCCCGCTGATCACCGTGCACGACCGCGAGCTGGACCGGCTGCGCGAGGCCGACCGCAAGCGGGTGCGCCAGCTCCAGCGGCAGTACGTCGAGCTCTGGGTGGAGGTCGTCCGTCAGGTCCACCCGGGCCCCTCGGAGTCCCAGGCCCGGGCCGCCGTGCACGCCGTCTTCGGCCTGCTGAACTCCACCCCCCACCTGGGCCGCCCCGGCTCCCTCCCGGGCCGCACGGAGATGGCGGAACTGCTGCACCGGCTGGCGCTGGGAGCCTTCGGGGCGGTGGCGGCGGAGGGGGCGGAGGCGCCGGCGGGGGAGTCGGTGGCTGCGGCGGGGGAGTCGGTGGCCGCGGGCGCGTAGGGCGTGTAGGGCGCGCGAGGGGATCGCCCTGGTGTGTGCCTCCGCACAGGTTCTCGTTGACCTCTGGACAGTCAAGGTGACCGGCCGGTAGCTTTCGCTGAGCAAGCGCTTAGCCATGCGCTGCGCCCTGCGACCTGCGACCTTGAGGAGGCGACGTAACCATGCGCCGTACGGTGTTCAACGAGGACCACGAGGCGTTCCGCGAGACCATACGCGCCTTCATCGAGGCCGAGGTCGTACCGGTCCACGACGAGTGGTTCGCGGCCGGCCAGGTCCCGCGCGAGTTCTACTACAAGCTCGCCGAGCTGGGCGTCTTCGGCATCCGCGTCCCCGAGGAGTACGGCGGCGCCGGCATCGACTCGCACAAGTTCGAGGCCGTGATGTACGAGGAGACCGCCCGCGCCGGCGTCACCTTCGGCGGCTCCGGCGTGCACGTCCTCCTCGGCCTGCCGTACATCGAGATGCTCGCCACCGACGAGCAGAAGAAGCGCTACCTGCCGAAGTTCGTCTCCGCCGAGGAGATGTGGGCGCTGGCCATGACCGAGCCGGGCACCGGCTCCGACCTCGCCGGCATGAAGACCACCGCCAAGCTGTCCGACGACGGCACGCACTACGTCCTCAACGGCTCCAAGACCTTCATCACCGGCGGCGTGCACGCCGACCGCGTGATCGTCTGCGCCCGCACCGCCGCGCCCACCGCCGAGGACCGCCGCCACGGCATCTCCCTCTTCGCCGTCGACACCACGTCCGAGGGCTACTCCATCGGCCGCAAGCTCGACAAGCTCGGCCTGCGCACCTCCGACACCGCCGAACTGGCCTTCGTCGACGTCAAGGTCCCCGTCGAGGACCTGCTCGGCGAGGAGAACAAGGGCTTTTACTACCTCGGCCAGAACCTGCCCTCCGAGCGCTGGGGCATCGCCTTCGGCGCGTACGCGCAGGCCAAGGCGGCCGTCCGGTTCGCGCAGGCGTACGTCCAGGAGCGCACCGTCTTCGGCAAGACCGTCGCGTCCTTCCAGAACACCAAGTTCGAACTGGCCGCCTGCCAGGCGGAGGTGGACGCCGCCGAGGCCGTCGCCGACCGCGCCCTGGAAGCCCTGGACGCCGGCGAACTGACCGCCGCCGAGGCCGCCTCCGCCAAGCTCTTCTGCACCGAGGTCGCCCACCGCGTCATCGACCGCTGCCTCCAGCTGCACGGCGGCTACGGCTTCATGAACGAGTACCCCATCGCCCGCCTGTACGCCGACAACCGCGTCAACCGCATCTACGGCGGCACCAGCGAGGTCATGAAGTCCATCATCGCCAAGTCCATGGGCCTGTAAGGCCGTTGGGGCCCACGCACGTGAACGACGCACTCCGGTCCCTGCTCGATCTGCTCGACCTGGAGCGGATCGAGCAGGACATCTTCCGCGGCCAGAGCCGGGCCGCCCTGGTGCCCCGGGTCTTCGGCGGCCAGGTCGCCGCCCAGGCACTGGTCGCGGCCGGCCGCACGGTCCCCGAGAACCGGCCGCCGCACTCCCTGCACGCGTACTTCCTGCGCCCCGGCGACCCCGGCGCGCCCATCGTCTACACCGTCGACCGGATCCGCGACGGGCGGTCCTTCACCACCCGCCGGGTCGTCGCCGTCCAGCACGGCCAGCCGATCTTCCACCTCTCCGCCTCCTTCCAGGAGTTCGAGGAGGGGCTGGACCACCAGACGGACATGCCGGCCGCGCCCGACCCGGAATCCCTGCCGACGGCCGCCGAGATGCTGCCCCGCCACCTCCCGGCGGAGATCGCCGAACGGCTGGTGGAGGCCCGCGCCGCGGTCGACCTGCGGTACGTCGACACCCCGCCCTGGGGCACCGTCGGCCGGCCCCGCCCCCCGCGCTCGCAGGTCTGGTTCAAGGCGGGCGGCAAGGTCGCCGACGAGCCGCTGCTGCACGTCTGCCTGGCCACCTACGTCTCCGACATGACGCTGCTGGACTCCGTCCTGCTCGCCCACGGCCGCGGTGGCTGGGCCGTCGGCGACGTCGTCGGCGCCTCACTGGACCACGCCATGTGGTTCCACCGCCCCTTCCGCGCCGACGAATGGCTCCTCTACGACCAGGAATCCCCCTCCTCCTCAGGCGGCCGCGGCCTCGGCCAGGCCCGCATCTGGACCCAGCACGGCCAACTCGCGGTGTCGGTGATCCAGGAGGGGGTCGTGCGGGTGCCGCGGGGGTAGCGCGGCGGGCCGGGCGGGGGCGGGCATCGTCGGGGGCGCGGCCGCGGTTGCGTCTTGATGCGGTTGTACGGCCCTAGGGGTGCCATCGGCCGGTTAGGGCATGGGTCCAGTTGCTGAGGCGGCCGGCGGTGAGCACCGCAACATTGTTTACTGGCGACGTCAACAGCGACAACGGAGGTGGCGCTGTGGCCGGACTGGTCTATTTCCGGAAGATCGCTGAGGGTGCCGACGTCGTTGTCTATTCGTTCGGCGAAGATGCCTCTGAGATGACGCGGCAGTTGGTCATGGACAAGGGCAATCTCCGGTCGCGGTCAGGGGACGGGAACGTGGACGTTGACTATGCGTTCCTCAAGGCGTCGCGAAAGATCAGCTCGATGTACGACCGGGCACGTGAATGGCCTGAACGTGGAATGAGCGCCAGCTGATTTTTCCTCGGCCGGGACCGGTGTTGGTGAAGTTGTACGGCCCTAGGGGTGCCATCGCCCCCTTAGGGCATGGCACCCACCCCCACCACCCACCCCCACCACCCACCCCCACCACCCACCCCCACCAC
>NZ_JBHWDV010000093.1:0-18048 GCF_042734445.1 Streptomyces sp. NPDC059649 | reverse complement strand
TCCCCTGAAACAGGGTGGTGGCCCCGGCCCAAAAAGGACCGAAGCCACCACCACTCCTACCTACCGCCGGCCAACCAGCCCGCCCGCCAACCAGAGCCACCACCGCCGCAGGTGAGGCTCTGTGAGGCGACTAGAGCGGCAAACAAGCCTCCCCCGCGCGGGTAGCCAGAGGACAGCGAGAACGGCGCTCAGATCGCCGCACAGGCCGTCTCAAGTGCCAACAGTGAACAGCGCACTCGGGTGGCAGCGAGGACATGGCGATCCATCGATGACTCGCCATCGTGAGTTGTGTCGGATGCCAGGCATCATCGGCGTGCCATCAGGCTCAAGGTCGCCGCACTGCCCACACCATTCGGGCAGTGATGGTCCACCGGTCGCTTGCCCCGGGATGGGGACCGTGGATCGCTCGACATGGCGCTCTAGGTCCGTCCAGCCGTGACTCGGCATCTCAGCTGCCCGGTCTGCGAGCCATCCCACCGGCAGTCCTGTCTCCAGAAGCGCCACGGCCTGTTGGTGCAAAGCTTCCTGAGTGCGGCTCAGGAGCGGGCGTCCCATGGCTGCTGCGTACGCCTCGACAACCTTGTCCGCGTCGGGCGCAGCCGCTTCTCTCTCTCGCTGGTTGTTCTCGTCACGCGGGTCCCGCGCAGTCTTGAGAGAGAGATCTTCTAGAGAGGAAGAAGGAACCGCCGCATTGGTGCGGCCACCCTGGCCGCATTGGTGCGGCCACCCTGGCCGCATTGGTGCGGCCACCCTGGCCGCATTGGTGCGGCCACCCCCTTTCTCAGGTGTGGGGGCTCCCTTCTTCGCCTTGCGGGTTGCTGCCCTGGCCTCGCGCTCGGCCTTCCGTTCGGCAGCGCGTACCGCGGCCCGTTCGTCCCAGAGCTCGTGATCGAGCAGCCTGTAGAGGGATGGCAGGTTCAACTTGGGGTTGTCGGGATCTTGCCGTCGTTCGACCTCGAGGAGACCCAGTTCCTCTAGCCCGGAGGTAGCCCGATCTACGGTGTCCACTGACCGGCCGATGCACTCCGCCAGTCGCTGGCGGGTGGGTACATCCTCATCGTCTTCGGGCCGGCCATCGGGAGTCTCGCGGCTGGACTGGTCGGCGAACGATGCCAATGCGGCATAGAGCGCTTTCCAAGTCGGCGAAACCTCCCCGTTCCGGGCCAATTGGCGATCGAACTTGACCCAGTCCAAGGTGTCGGCGCGTTCCACTCGGGGACGCAGCGATGCCATTCCATCCGAATTGCCACTATTGCGCATGTATCGACCGTTTCTGGTCCGTGAGCTGTAGCTGAAGGCTGAGCCCCCCGCTACACTCGCGGCGGACCTACGTCTTGGTCAGCAGGTGAGCCCCGTACGGGCCGTGAGGTGCGAACTCACGGACAACCCCGGCGGGGCTTCCTGCTGGTGAGCTTGATCTGTGTGGGCCCTGAGGGTAGACCCCTGGCGCGCTGGCAGGGGACGCATACGGCGTCAACTCCCGGGTTGCCCCTTGCTGCTGGGCTTCTTTGGGCGCACTGGGATGCCGGCCTCTTCGAGCCATGCGTACAGCGTGCGGGGGCTAACTCCTGCTTCTTCGCGCACTCGTGTGCGTCCTGCCCCCGCCGCCACGGCCGCGATGGCGGCCTGCCGGACTGGCTCTTGTGCGGCGGCGATGACGCGGTCTCGCTCCGCCGCGGCCTCCGCTACAGCACGTAGTGCTGCTGCCGCTCTCTCCTCAGGGATCTCCGTCATGGGCTGAGCATAACCAGAAAACACCCCTGGGTTCAGTACTTGCACCCTTGGGTTTTTTCGTGTCATGGTGGAACCCGGCCCGCGGGGTCGGCCCAGAAATGGGGCGGCCCCCGGTGTGCGCCAACACGCCGAGGGCCTTGACCACCTACCTGATGCGACAGGGAGGCGATCCGTCATGGATCGTAACGGCACCACCATGCCCGAGGTGATCTCGGGTTCCCCCGACAACCGGCCCGAGGGGCCCTCGGGGGGTGGCCACTGATGTTGGAGTGGCTGAAGGGCGGCAACGACCGCCAGCTGGCGCGTGAACGGTACGCCGACCGTGAGTCGGCCACCGACCGCGCTCGCCGCAAAGAATCCGAGGCCCGGACCCGCCGCGCGCAGCGCCACCAGCAGCGCGCCACCGACCCCGACCCCTTCGACGCGAACGGCTTCACCGGCCGGCGTGGATGGCGGGGTGCGCGATGAGCGACAGCAACCAGTACCAGGCCCAGGTCTGTACGACGTGCGGCGGCAAGAAGGGGTTCGTCGAGACGAGCTGGAGTGCCGATGGCGTCCGGCACGACGTCTGGCGGCCGTGCCCGCCCTGCTCGGGGACGGGGGTCCGCTGATGTGGCAGTGCGCGTGGTGCCACGGCTGGTTCGGCGTCGTCCGCGGCTTCATCTGCCGCAGCTTCATCTGCGACGCCTGCCGGGCTGCTGGCCGTAGCTGACTAACCCATCACGGCGGCCGGAAGCGCACCTCCGGGCAGGCCACCGACCGCCATCTGCTCCAGCCCCAGAAACCGCGTGATGCCGCCGGATCGAATCCGGCCTGGGGCGCGGCTCGACGCGAACGGCCCCCGGCGAAGTGCCAGGGACCGCCCGCCCGGTGTGGCTGCACCGGCTGTCGGGCTCATCAATCCCTGACGAGGAGAAAGGACCCAACGTGCCGATTTTTACAGGTCGCTGGCGCCACCGGCGAATGCCTGCCCCGGTGCTCGTGACGCGGACCATCCTGCCGGTGCGGGGCTGGTGGCGTGAGGTGCAGGCGACCCCGCCGACCCTGCCCCCGGGGTACGTCGCCGTGCGGCGGCCCGTGCTGGCCGGGCCGGACGCGGACGAGTTGCGGGTGCGGGCGTGGCTGCGCGCTCGCCGGGTCGGCGGTGTCGGATGAGCGCCACGGCCCCGGACGCGGTCAAGGCCCAGCAGCGCAGGGCGCTGCGTCGCGCGAAGATGCGTGCCACTGCCCTGGACGGGGCCAAGGCCAAGCAGTGCAAGGGTCCGCGTCGGGCGAGGAGGGCCGGCACTCAGTCCACGCTGCGGCTGCGCGACTCGAATCCTCGTCTGCGCTGGGTGTTCTACAACGGCGCGGCGGCCGGGGCCGGCCATCTGGCGATCTGGTCCCTGACCGGTGACCCGATGGCGGGGGCCGCCTTCATGGGCCGCATGTCCCACTCGGTGCCCCAGCTCGCCGCCGCCGGCCTTACCTTCGGCGCCGCCGTGGCGGGATGGAAGGGCGCCGTGCTGGTCAAGCTTCACCGCCTGCCCGGCCTCGTCGGTTTGGCCGCCCGCCCGGTGTGCGCGATCGCCGCCGCGATGTGGGGGCAGGGGACCGCGCCGCTCGTCGCGGACGCCATGGCCGCGATGGAGCCGTGGGGATCGCTGCTCGCCCCGCTCGCCGCCGCCGGTCCCGTCGCCGCCGCCTGCTGGTGCGGCCTGGATCGCCGTGCCGCTGAACTGCGCCCGCCGGTCCGCTGGATCGCCCGTATCCCCCTGGCCACCGTCACCCTCTCCGCTCTCCTCTACGCCCCTGGAGCTCTGCTGTGATCACCGAGACCCACACCGTCGTACTGGCCGCCGGACCGGTCCTGGGCTCCGTCGGGATGTCCGGCCTCACGCTGACCACCGGCCTGGGCCTGTTGGCCGGCCTGCGCGGAAGCGACCGCATCAGCCTCGACCGAGACAAGGCAGGCGGCCTGGGGATCACGTTCGGCACCCTCGCCATCGCGGCCGGCAGCCTCTGGGGCGATGTCGTCAAGGGGGTCGCCGAGGTCCCCACCTCCCTTATCAAGGGCTCCGCCATGGGCGACATCGGCCTGGGCGGCGTCGCCCTCGCCATCACCGCCACCACCTTTGTTTTCAAGTGGAAGCGGCTGATCTGGCCCGCGCTGCTGGGGGTCTCCGCCGGGGTCATCTACGCCCAGGCCGGGGGCATCTGGGCCATCGGCCACAACCTCGTCGTGAAGCTCGCCGGGGTGCTGGGGGCGCTGTGAGCACCGTGGAAGAGGTACGGGGCGTCACCCGAGGGGCCGGAGCCGCGCTCACCGCGCTCGTGTCCGGGTCCATGGTGCTCTCGGGCCGGATGTGCCGGTGTGCCGCCCACGCGGTCACCTGGGCCTGGGATCAGGTCAGCGTCGATGCGGAGGCGACCGCCGCCGCCCAGGACCGGGCCGACAAGGCCGCCCAGGCCAAGGCTGCCAAGGCTAAGGCGAAGATCGAGGCTTGGCGCCGCAAGCAGAAGGGCGCCGAGGACGAGGACGACGCCGAGGATGAGCACCAGGACGAGCAGGAGGAGGTGCGGGCGGCGCCGGTGCGACCGGTCCGGCGCCCGGCCCTCGAATCGCTCGGCATGTTCATCCTCGGCGGGGTCCTGGTCGCCGGGACCGGCGGCACCCTCGGTGTCCTGGTGTGGCCGTACATGCAGGCACTCGCCCCGTGGCGCGGCATGATCGCCACCGTTGGGGGACTGGCCTGGATGGCGGCGGCCTGGATGGTGGCTCCGCCCCCGGCGGAGGACGACGAGAACGAGGACCAGGACGAGCACCAGGACGACGTCGAGGACGCGGAGGTCTCGCCCGGCGACCTGCTGGCCCGTCACGTCCTCGGTGCGCTCGCCGCGCTGGAGGAAGAAGGGCGGCCCGGCCTGCACGTGGTCCACCTGATTGCCACCGCCGAGAAGGCCGGCATCCTCGCGCCCGGTGCGATGGACAAAGCCGCGATGCGGGCGTGGCTGGAGGCGTCCGGCTTCCCTGTCACCAAGAGCGTCAAGGTGCGGAGAGAGGTCGACTACGGCGTACGCGTCGACCGGCTCACCGAGGCCCTGGGGATGGGCCCCGGGGAGGCCCTGAAACGGGTCTTTGGGGGAGGCCCCGCCGCCCCCGCCGAGCGCGCCCCGCAGGCCCCGACGGAGGCCCCCGTTGAGGCCGCCGCCATCCCGGCACCGGCACCCGGTCTGACGCTCGTCAAACCCCTCCCCGACGGGGACTCCCCGGAGGGGGCCCAGGGAGCGGCGTAGACGCGGCTACCTGCCCGTCTACCTGCGGTTTCTACCGCTCGGCTACCCCCGTTTACCGGGGCAGTTACCGCCCCGGCTACCCCAAATCCCCCGGCCCCGAGAGGGGCTGGGGCCACTCAGAAAGCGCCGGTGCGCCCCTCCTACCGCCAAGCAGATAGGGGCGCACCGGGTCCATCCCGATCACGAGACGGAGCCACATCATGGCACTGCGCAAGGACATGCCCACCCGCGACCCTGGCCGCCCCGGCGAACGGCCGCAGGACGTACGGGAGTACTCCACCCGCGACGGCGGATGGACCCGCGACCCCTCCACCCGCCCGGTCCCGGGCACCCCGAAGGGCGGCCGCCGGTGAGCCGCCACACCCGGCCCGTGTGCCATGGCCGCCCCATGAAGATCGACTCCCGGACTCGCCAGTACGTGTGCCGGCAGTGCGGCGGCTGGACGACCCGCGTCGTCACGACGGGGGGCCGGCCGTGATTCGCGTCCCTCACGACATGCACGAGTGGCCCGAGGCGGAAGTCCGGCTCTGGCTGGCCCAGATCGAGGCCGCTCGTGATGTGACCGACCGCGAGCGCGCGCTGGCTAACCGCCCGCCCAGCGTCGGCTGACCGCCGAACACCGACCGCCGGGCGGGCACCCCCCGCCCGGCGCACCCTTCGAAGGAGAGCGATGACCACCAACCTGGACACCCCGGCGCTCTGCGCTCCGGCTCCAGCCTCTTCCGCTCCGGATGGGCGGGCCGGTGCTCCGGGAGCAGCCGACACGCGAGAGACTGCCCGGATGCGAGACGTGCTGACGCCTGACCAGACCCCGGCCACCGGGGAGGCCATGGCCGGGGCCACTCCGGACACGGCCGGGGCCACTCCGGACACGGCCGGGGCCACTCCGCCCGGCCACCCGGCCACTCCGGCCGCACCGGAAGCCGTTCCGGCCGCGCGCCACAAGGGGGGCCGGGGGGTGGCCACCCCGGCCACCGAGGGGGTGCTCACGGCCCCGGCCGCGGCCGGGGTGGCCGGGGCCAAGATGGCCGACCCCCCGGCCACCGCGGGGCGGCGCGTACCGCCGGCGGTGACCCGCTCCCTGGCCGTGGCCACGGTGCTGGGCATGGTCCCCGTGGCCGCCATCGGGTTCGCCAGCTCGTACAGCACGCTGCGCGCTGCCGCCGTCAGCAAGGGGTTCGCGCCGGACCTGGCCGATTGGGTGCCGATCGGTATCGACGGGGCCATCCTGGCGTTCATCGCCCTCGACCTGTTCCTGGTAGCGCGGCGCATCCCCTGGCCGGTCATGCGGTTCGCCGCCCACGCCATGACGCTGGCCACCGTCGTCTTCAACGCCACCGGCACCGGGAAGTCGGTCGCCGCCGACCCGGTGCGCGCGGGCTGGCACGGCCTGATGCCGCTGCTCTTCATCATCGGTGTGGAGGCAGCGCGCAAGCTGCTGGTGCACGCCGCGCAGCTCGCGACGAACACGGTCACGGACCGCATCCCCCTGCACCGCTGGATGCTCGCCCCGCTGCCCACCGCGCGCTTGTACCGGCGGATGCGGCTGGCCGGGGTGCGGTCCTACCCCGAGATGATCGAGCGGGAGCAGGACCTCGCGGGGTATCGCGTCTGGCTCACCCAGCAGCACGGAGGCGACCTTTCCCGCGCGACGGAGATCGAGCGCCTGCCCATGACGATGGCGCCGCGCGGCTACACCGTGGCGGAGGCGCTGGCGCTGCCGGAGCGGTGGGCGGCCGAGCAGGCGGAGCGGGAGCGGCAGGCGGCGGAGCGCAAGCGGCTGGAGGCGGAGCGCCGGGCGGACGAAGAGAAGCGGGCCCGGCTCCGGGCCATCCGGGACCGCGGCGAGATCCAGCAGGCGGAACACCAAGTCGAGGCCGAGACCAGCGCGGCGCAGGCGCAGGCGGAGCAGACCCGAGCGGAGGCGGACGCTGCTGCGGAGGCAGCCCGGATCCGGGCGGAGCAAACCCGCCTCCGGGCGGAGCGGACCGCGAAGGCGGAGGCGGAGGCCCTGGAGTCGGAGGATGCCGCCGCCGCCCGGCTGCGCGCGGCGGAGAAGGAGGAGGAGGCCGCGCGGGCGGCCCACCGAGCGCAGGAGGAGCGCCGGAAGGCCGAGCAGGAGAAGTTGGAGGCCGACCGAGCCGTGGCGGCCCGGAAGGCGGAGAAGGCCCGGACGGTGGCCGCGGAGCGTCAGATTGCGGAGGACGAGGAGAGGAAGGCGGCCGCAGAGCTGAGGGCGCAGGAGCATCGGCGTGCCGCGGCCGAGGCGGAGGAAGCGGCGCAAGCAGCGGAAGACCTGCTCCGGCTGACGCCCCGAGAGCGCAGGGAGCGCCGGGTAGCCCGCATGATCGTGGCTGCCGGAGCGGTCGACGCCGTGCCGCTGGCGGACATCGAGACCGAGTTGAACGTTGCCCGCACCACGGCCGGCGAAATCCGTCAAGCAGCGGCGAACCTGCTGCAGACCGGCGCCTACCAGCCGTAGGCCCCACACCACGATGGGCGGGCTCCGGAGCCCGCCTGCGGATCAGGTGCCCCGAACGGGTCGGCCGTTCAGGGCACCTGATCCCTCTCATCGAACCTCGGCAAGAGTGGCCATAACGTTCACGGCCCAGGATCGGTCCCCTTCCCGTTGTCCTTCCCGCTCCCGCAGTCGCACTTCTTCTCGCCCTTGATCGTGCGCCAACAGGAGTGGGCAGACTTGTACGCCCTCGTCGCCTTCTCCATCAGCCCCGGAATCACGTCGAACAGGTGTCCGACAACTACGACAACGATGTCAAGAACTCCGATGACGATGATCGCCCACAGCAACATTTGCCCGAACCCTCTCAGTGGGATGCTGGGCTTCGGCGCGAAGCCTTCGGCCCGAGCACCTGGTGAATACCGAACGAGCCGCTTGCCGACGTTCAAGACGGTCTCGGTGCGCGACACACCCGCGCGGGGGAGTAGGGGCAGCGACGATGTCGGTCATGGACGGGCTCTGCAGACGCCGGGCCGCAAGAGCCGTATCCGTGATCGAAACGCGTTGACCAGTGCTTTTCGAGTTCAGCATGGCGGTGTCGCGTCTCGCAAGAACCTACGGACACTTCCTTGTCACAGCGGGTTCTGCGTCAATTGTCTAGACCACTTCAATGGGCTACGGGACGCCTGCGGATGCCGCTCCGAACAGGGTGATGGCGGTGCCGATGAAAAAAATACCGACGACCGGGATGGCGGTGCCGACGACCGGGATGGCCTCGGATAGGTCAGCCGCGGCGCCACCACTTGCGACGCGCGACGGTTTCCTCATGGCCGGCCGCATTCTGGCCCGGCACCGTCGGCGCCGCAGCCGGGGTGGCCGGCGGGGGAATGGCCGCCCGCTCTGGGGCAGGGGCGAGTGCCCGTAGTGCCTGCTGGAGGGATTCGATGTGCTCGCCGCGCTCGGCGAGCTGGCGCTCAAGATGCATCTTCTCGGCCTGCGCCAGTTCCCGCGCGTGCCGCTCCTCCGCGAGCTGAAGGGCGTGTTCGTGCTTCAGTCGGACCAGCTCGGCCCGCAGTTCCGCAGCCTCTTCGCCGACGAGGGCCGGAGCCCCGGCCAGGGATGGGCCAGCGGTTTCCGGCGCCTCCGCGTCCGCGGCCGGAGCCGGAGCGTTGGGTCGCAGGCCGGCGGCGAGTAGGGCCTCGATGGGGATCAGCCAGCCGCGCTCGGGATCCTGTACCGCCCCCGGCAGCTCACCAGCCTCACGGCGCCGGCGGATCGTCGACCGGCTCACCCCACATGCCGTGGCTGCCTCGCGCTGGGTCAGCATCGGACGGGACGTGCTCATACCGTCATCCTCCCTGACTGCCCCCGCACCTGCGGCAATGCACCCTGACGACGCGCTGTCAGTGACTCAGCAGCCGAGCGACGACAAGCACCGCAGCCAGTACCCCCAGCAGCAGCAGCGCTTTCCGCGTGGACACCGGCGGCGGACCTTGAGGCACCGGTACCGCACTCGGGAGCAGCTCTTCACCGTCCGGTGCGAGCCCCCCATGCTCCACCGCCCGGTGCAGCGTGCGCACGTGTTCCGCCTCCTCCCGGCTGTCCACCACCATTGACGCCCGGCATGCCCGGCACTGGTAGCGGTAGCTCATCCCGCACGCCCTCCCCATAGACAACCGCAGGTCAGCGGCTTATCGATTGTCGCGGATCGGCGACAGCCGCCGCAGGCGAAGAGATGACTACAGATCAGCGGGACTACCCTGCGGGAACTGATCGATGGGGGTGCGGATGACGACGGACGATGACCGTAACGGTGCTGGTGACGCCGTGGAGCCATCCGTCACCCCAGACCCGGCGCCGGAGATCCCTCCCCCTCCTACCCGGCCCCCGGATGTACCCCCGTCCTCGGGGCCGGCCCCCGAGGCGGAGCCCGCGCCCGAGGGCGATCCCGATTGGTGGCGCCGGCCCTCCATACGCGAGGAGTTGCGGGACACCTGGGAGGAGCACTCCGCGGAGGCCTTGGAGGGCGCGCGGGAGATCGGCGCGCAGATGGGCGCGGCGGTGGAGATCGGTGCGCAGATCGGGGATGCGATCGCCGACCGGCTCCCCGACCCGTACGCGGCCGCGGACCGGCGGGGCCTGGACCTGCGCTGGATGCGGCTCGGCGTCAACATCCCGGCGCTGCTGATCGCGGTGGCTGCCTGGTGGTGGCGGATCGGGCCGGCCGTGGCGGCCGCGGAGGCGGTCCGGGCGGACGGCATTCTCGCCCCCGTGGGGTGGGTGCTGTTGGTGGTCCTGCTGCTCGGCGTGCTGATGATGCTGCCCCTCGGCAGCATGCTCGCCAGCGCGATCTCCGCCATCGTCACCCAAGCCACAAGCCTTTTGTGGGCCGGCCTGGTGCGAGCGTGGCGGACCCGTTATCTCGGCTATCTTCTGCGGCTGGTCCTGGCCGTGATCGCATGGGTTGTCATCATCGGAATTGGGCGCGTGGCGTGGCGCCTCATCATCACCTGGCTGACGGGAGTTTGAGCATGAATACGGTGGGGGCCGTGAGCGGGGGACTGGGCGCAATCGTGCTCGGGCTGGCCATCCTCGCCTATCAGATCGGCCGTTGGCGGGGCGGGGACTACACGCCCAAAATCCATTTCTTTATGGGCATGACCCTTGCCGCACTGCTGTTTTTGGGCGGCGGCATTCTTGGGGCAATGGGCGGTAGCGCCGCTGTCCTGGGGCAAGGCGTCGGCAAGTACGCCCTTGAGCACGCCACCGGGGTAGTCGTAGCCGGTGGGAAAGCAGCCGCAATGACCGGCGGGGAAAAGGTCGGTGTCGGCGGTGCCATTACCGGAATCGTCATCCTGATGTTCTACCTCGGGCTGATCAAATCGGGCCGCCGTGACCTCACGTCCCCGGTCGTCCGCGGCGCGCTCGTGGGCATCTGGCTGGGGGCGTCCGCCGGCCTGCTCGGCATGGGCATGGGGTTGATCCGGACCAGCGGCAACACGCTCGGCGACATCCTGACCAGCACGCTGTAGAGGGTCGACGTGGAGCGTAAGGGCGAGACGCCCGGCGGCGGAGCAAGCACCCTCGCCGCGGGGATGCGGCACCTGAAGGCCGAATACGGGCGTTGGTGGCGAGCAGAGGACCTGTCGGATACGCACATTGCGCACCGCATCCTCAATGACCAGTACCGCCTATGGAAGGCACAGCGTCAACGGGTTGCCGCTGAAGTTCAGCAGAATATGGCGTTGCTGAAAAACCAGCAGAAGCAAGCGACGTTTGCGCAGATGCAGCGCATCCAGATGCAAAAGCGCAGCCGCGGCTACGGATACGGGTACGGCGGGGGCATGGGTGCCTCCCCGATGATTTCGTACCGGATGATGCAATGGGCGCAGCTTCAAATCCGGCTCGGTCAAGAGGACTTCCACCACCTCGAAGTGACCGACGCGATGCTGGCCATCGGCCGTGGGCAGGTGCGCTCCCGTCGGCATCTTGTCGCCGCCTTGTGGCTGCTGGTCCTGATGGCCGTATGGCTGGGCCTGTGGTGGCTCTCTGCGCTCGCTGGAGTCGTGGTCACCCTCGGTCCAGCCGCAGTACTGGTTGCGCTGGCCTGGACGCAGGGGCGCCGCCCCACCCGACGGCGGCCGCCGGTGCCGAAGCTGATGTTCGTCCCGCCTAAGGTGCCGGCCCACGCGGACGTTGACCCGGAGCCGGACCCGGAGCCGTTCCCGATCCGGGAGGCGGGCCACTCACCCCGAGAAGCCCGTCAGAGCGTCCGTCTGGCCCTGAAAAAGGAAGGGGCACCCGTCGAGGTCAAGGTCCCAGCGGAGACCGACTGGGGCTGGTCAGTGCCCCTGGTGCTCAACTCCGGGACGCTGGGCGACCTGGTGCGGTTGCTGCCCGGGGTGGCGACCACGCTGCGGGTGGGGCAGAACCGGCTTCTCGCTCAACTCCCCGACCCGGAGGACAGCGCCGCCGTCACCCTCCGAGTGCTCACCAGCGACCCATTCGCCAGCACGGGCCCATACCCCGTGCTGCCCCCGCGCTCGCGCTCGATCACCGAGCCGCACAGCATCGGCCGCAGCATCGACGGCGACCCCACCGACGTAGTCCTGGCCGGCCAGCACGTCCTGATCGTGGCCAACTCCGGCGGCGGCAAGAGCACGATGGTGCGTGCCCTGGCGGAGCACGTCACGGCGTGCACGGACGCGGTAGCCGTAGACATCGACCCCATGGGCCGCGGGCTGGGACCACTGCGCCCCTGCGCCGCGCGGACCGCCTACACCGAAGAGGCAATCGAGCGCACGCTGGAAGACCTCCTCCGGCGTGCCCGCGCCAGGATCGCGTCGCTCGGCGACACCGCAGACAACTGGCCGGTGTCCGACAACAACCCCGCGATCATCGCGTTCATCGACGAGTACCGGCGACTGAGCCCGCGCGCGAAAAAGCTCGTCCTGGACCTCCTGACCGTCGGCCGCAAAGCGCGGATTACTGCAGTGCTCTGCACCACGGACGCGACCTCCGACGCTCTGGGGGATGCCATCGCGGACGCGATCGGCGTGCGCATCCTCATGCCGTGCCGCAGCGCGGACGTGCCGCTCGTGGTCGGCCGCAGTGACGCCATCGCACAAGGGTGGCTGCCGCATCTGCTCGTACCGTCACCCGGCGAGTGGGAGCCGGCGGACGCCGGGCGGTACTACTGCATCACCCCCCGCCACCGGACCCCAGTACTGCGGTACGTCCCCGAGTTGCCGCCGGTACGGGCCGCTGAGGCGGCCCGCGAGCGCGTCGCTGCAGGGTTGCCGGCCATGCCGGACGACGCTATCCCGGCCGCCCCCAACGCTCCGGCCGCCCGGCCCTTCGACGCAGCCTCTGCCCCCGCGATCGCCCGGTTGCTGCTCGGCGCGTTCGGGGCGGCTGGCAATCCTGAGTGGCTGACCATGGCGCAGCTCGCTCAGCACCTGGCTGCCGAAGACCCAGACGTCTGGGGGCGGTGGGACGGTCGCCGGGACCGACTCCTCATGGTCGGCCGGACTCTGACGGCTGAGCTGAACCGGGAGGGCCTGACAATCCCGCGAACGCGGCTGGAGTCTGATGCAGATCCGGCCCGGCCGACGGTGATCCGGCTGGCTGACGTACTCGCCGCCCTGGCGTGAGCCCGACCACGCCAACGGAACCCCCCCACTGACCCCTAGCGGTGCCGTTACGTTTTGTAGAGCCTTAAGAGCCAGGTCAAAGCCTGCCTAGTGCTCTCACCAGCGGATCTCGTCAGTGATCGATGGATGAAGTACTCCCTCGCGAGGGGGTACTGTAAGGACCGCCGCGATGTGTTTTATGTGACGCCGCGTCCGGGCGACTGCCCGCAGACGTGCAAGAAGGCTCGCGCCCGGTGGTCCAGACCGGCACGAGCCTCCTGCGGTTACCGAGCCCGGTCGTCTACCAACCGACCGGGCTCGCTGCATGCACGGGCCATACGGTCGTGTCCGCCGGGTTCGGCGTGGGACATCAGTCCCATAGGGCGTTGATGAGTGTCACCAGTAAGCGCGCTGCACCCAGGAAGGTTTGGACCCTTTCGCTGCTGGTCCACTTCCTGCCGTGACGCTTGCGCCGGTTAGCGCTCATCAGCACCACCCCCCTTCTCCTCCATAGCGGCACCTGCTGGTCGCAGGTGCTGAGCGGCCGGGAACGCGTTCCCTCACGCCCAGTCCAAAGGGAGGATCTGGGTAAGCAGGCATCACTCTACCGAGTCCGCAACGGACCATTCCCCCTACTGCAACTCGCCGCAGGTCAGAGGCCGTTCGCTCTGTGGACGAGATGTGCGAGACGTACCGCAGAGGCACGGATTCAGGGCTCGCTGGCCGGACCAGAATCGACGCCGACCAGGTGCGTATCGATCCCTCCGCCACCGCTGTCGACTGACGTGCACGTCACCCCGCCAGGACGCGCCGCCGACGTGCCGGGACGTGCGGCTGACACGGTGGTCGGCACGTCGGTGCCCCGCACGACGTGCCGACGCGTCACGGCCCGCACGTCGCCCGGCACGTGCTGACCTGCACTGACGCGTCAACCAAGTCGAAACCGACCCCCGCCCCTCGAAAGAAAAGCTGCCCTTTTCTTCGTGCGGGCGGGGGTATCGGGCGGGGCGTGCGTCCGGATGCGGCGGTGCGCGGTGGACGCGCCCGCGCCCCGCCCGAGAGGATCGACACACGGTGTGCTCAGTCAGGTACAACGAGGGGACCGCCGAACGCCGTTGACCAGGACCAGAGGGGGAGCGCACATGTACGACCACACGCAGGGGAGGCACCCCGATGCCAAGTCCTAGCCCGACCCCGTGTGGACTGATCCAGGGGCCGGCGGCCGACCTCTGCGCCGGACGGGACGGCGGAGGCGGCGGGGGAGGCACCATCCCCTCGCCGACCGACAGCCTGGACCCGCTCACCTCACTCGCGCACTCCGTAGCCAAGGCCGCCCACTGGACCGCCGGCCAACTCGGCAAGGTGATCGGTGACCCCAACTCCGTCGACTTCACCAACGCCGGGTTCCTGCGGCAGTACGCCATCGTGTTCGCCGCCACCACCGTTCTGGTCCTGGTGCTCTGGCTGCTCGCCGTCACCAAGCGCGCAGTACGCGGAGCCCCACTGGTCACCGCGATGCGGGACGCCATCGGCCTTCTCTGGCTGGCGGTCGTGGCAACGGCGTTCACACCCTTGGTGCTCTACGTGGTGGTGCAGGCGACATCAGCCGTCACGCGCGTACTAGCCACTGCTCTCGGGACCGGCAAGATGGGGCTGTTCAACAGCCTCGGAGCCGATCTGGAAGCCGGTCGCGTGGACGGCGGCCCGCTCATCCTGCTCGCCGTGTCCCTCGCAACGATCATCCTGTGCGGTGCTCTGTGGCTGCTGCTGGTCCTGCGGGCGCTCTGCCTGTACGTCGGTGCCTTGCTCGGCGTGGTCGTCTACTCCGGGCTGGTCGACCAGCAATGGTGGCCGCACGTGCGGAAGTGGGCGGGATTCATGGCCGCGGTGATCGGTGCTGAGCCAATAATGGTGATCATGCTGGGACTCGCCTCGGTCCTCCAGACCGACCACGGCAACGTACTCACCGGTCTCGCCGTCACTCTCATCACCCTTGGTGCCGCGATCGGGCTGATCTGGAAAGTGCCGGGATGGGGCGACGGGATCCGTACGGCGCGGATGACCGCCCGCACGGCCGGTGCCGCCGCCAAGGTCCCGTTCCGCGCCATCGATGCCGCGGCCGGGGTCCTGCAGGGCATCAACACCCACAGCGGCCGGGGGAGCAACCCCGGCGGGACTACCGGCAGCAGCGCGAGCAAGCCGCCGAACACGGCGGCCGGGGGAGCCTCCGGAGGCATCGCCGCCCATTCCCAGCGAAAGAGCCGGCCTCCCAAGCAACAGGGAGACAAGGGCAAGTGAGACGCACCTCGCAACAGGACGCCCCGCCGGTCAATCGGCGGGGCGTCCGTCATTCATGGCGCGCACCGCAGTTGCACCATGGTCACCACCACGGCACTCAAGGGGGACCCCATGACGGACGACACCAACGACGCGCCACCAGCGGCACCGCCCCGCGCCCCGGCCGTGCCGCGCCCCGCCGGCCCCCCGCCGCCGGCCGCTCCGCCACCACCGATTCACACGCCCGCTGAGCAACCCCCCTTGCTGGGCTGGCTGCGCGCCCCGCGACCTACCGCTGCCCCGGGCATCTGGACGTACGGACACCGCCTCAAGGTCGAGAAAGACCCCGAAGAGGCACCGCTGCGCCGACAGGTCACTGGAGCATTGTTCTCTGCGTTCTGCGGCTGGCTGCTGTGGTCGCTGCTATGGAACGGCTACCTCGGCCCGTACTGGCTCTGGCCGTTGCAGGTGCTCGGGCCATCCGACCCCATGGCGTTCGTCTGGGCCGCCTACATCTGGTACGGCGTGGTGGCGATCGGCCTGATCGTGGTGTTCGGCCGCCTCGGCCACTGGTGGCCGCTCCTGCGTCGCCTCGGGCAGGCCCTTCAGCAGCACGACCAGGTCGAGAAGGTGCCCCCGCCGGCCGCCGATCCTGCGCAGTGGCCCGAGCTGCGCGCCGCAGGACTGACCGAGGCCGCTGACCGGCTCGCCGCAGACGCCCGAGCCGGCCGCATGAACGACGTGGACGTCGCTCGCATTGCACACGCATGGCGCACGGCGCAGAACAAAGGCACTCAGGCGGCCCTGGACGCGTTTGGAAAGGCCGTGATGCACCAGGGGGCCGCCGCCTACGAGCACCCCTCGGGACGGCGCGACGTGCCCCGTAGGACCGCGCACCATGACTTGCTCACCCGACAGGTGCGCATCGGCATCGCGGCCGATCAGCCGCGCAACCCCTACCAGCACCGTGGCGCCGGAATCGCTCTGAGCCCGCCTCTGCTGGGCACGTCGCTGCTCGCCGTCGGCCCTGCCGGGAGCGGGAAGACCACCTCCGTGGTCCGCCCCGTGACGGAGTCCCTGTGCCTGCAAGCGCTGGCCGGCCAGTGCTCCCTGGTGGCCGTAGGGCCAGCCAGCGCGCCCGCCGGCCCGGACGCCCTGTTCGACGTCATCGTCCGCCCCGGCCGCCCCGGCAGCGCCGACATCGACCTGTACGGCGGCACCACCGACCCGGACGAAGCTGCCGGCATCCTCGCCGAGGCGCTTGTCGGTGACCTCGGCGACCACGCCCGCCGGGCCGCGGTCGCCCTCGGGCAGCTGCTCGGCGCGCACCGCACGGCTCGCTCCCGATTCCCCTCGGTCGCCGAGCTGCGGGAGTTGCTGGACGGAGCGCCGGGCGCGATGGAAGCCCTGCGCGCCGACCTGGAAGCCGCCGGCCACGCCGCTGCGCTGCGCGAGCTGGACGCCCGTGCGCGCCAAGCACAGCGGCCGGACGACGTCGGCGCGCACCTCGCCGACCGCATCGCCGTCCTGGACCGCCCCGCGTTCGCGGACCTCTTCGACCCGACCGGCCGAACCCGGCAGGTCTCCCTACGCGCCCTGGACCGCCCGCTACGGGTCCGTATCGACTTGCCCGACCGTGGGCACGTCGAGGCGTCGAGGATCCTTGCTCGGCTGATCCTGGCGCAGTTCGCCGAAGCGGTCGTGACCCGCCCCGATCGCTCCCTGTTCGCCTGTCTGGTCCTGGACGACATGCCGCACGTCGTCACCCAGGAAGCACTGCGCAGCCTCCAGCGGGTCCGTTCCGCCCACGCAGGCGTACTCCTGACGCTGAGGGCACTGGAGGACGTGCCGGAGGCCCTGCGCAGTGCTCTGCTTGGTGCCGTTGGCTGCCGGATGGCGTTCGCGGGCGTCACACCGGGGGACGGGGCCCGGTTCGCGGAGGTCTGGGGCAAGGAGTGGGTGGAGACGCGAGACGTCACTGATCGCCAGATCATCGCGGAGGGGGCCGGTATGAAGGCGTGGCACATTTTTCGACAGGCGGTCACAGGAAAGGCAGTCACTGCAAAGGCAGTTACTGTGCGCACGGTAGAGCGGGAGCGTTGGTCTGCATCCGATCTCGCCAATTCTGTCCCGGCCGGGCACGCCGTGATTTCGGTGGCATCCGCGCGAGGCGAGCACTCACCCCCGATCTTGGTAAATCTGCGCTGACAAGAGAATTATTGAAAATGGGGGTCCTGCCGATTCGGCAAGACCCCCATTTGCATGATGCCGCTTTCGGGCAGCTTCGTTGCCCCATGGCGTTGCCCGCACCAGCACGACCCAGGAGAAGCACAACCGCTCGTGACGGTAGGCGCACTACCCCACTCCGGCGCCCCGTCCAAGAGCCGCAGCCATCGAACCCAGAAGCCAGCATCTATTGAATGAAGCCGCTTCAGGGGCGAACCTCTCGGCACTCCACCACCGCACTTGCGCCCCTAACCCGCGGCGCCTGCATGGTGCTCCCGTCACCCAGCGCGTAGCACCCCTGCGCCCCGCGGTCCACTCCTCGCGAATCGTCCCAACACCAGCTCTGACATGGGTGGTTGGGCAAATTCGCGAAAGCTGGATCGTGTGGGAGCCGGCGGCGAGGGTGGCACCCGACCGCGCCACCAGGGCTGCGGCAGACCGAGAGAGATCCTCATGACGACCCCTACAAACCGTCAGGCGCCAGCTCAGACCTTCATGGCGCCCCCGCCGGCACCCGTGGCCGTACCGATGCCGTTCGCCCCTCCTACGGCCCTTCAGACGCCGGTAGAGGGTCCGCCGACGGCCCAGCCGGTCGCTACGGCTTACGCGGTGGCCTACGGGGGCACAGCTACCGCCTATGCGGTCGCCCCCGGCGTGGTGCCGCTCCCCGAGGCGGGCGCCGTGCAGCGGCCGGAGGGGTCAGCCACGCGCCGACCGCGAGGTACTGCGGCCGCAGTGACGGCACTGCTGTTCGTTGCCGCAGTGAGCTGCGGTGCGCTGGCGCTGGCGTTCCCGAGGCTCGTGCAGGTTTTCCAAGTAGCTAGTGGCGTGGCCGGCGTTGTGGGGAGTGGCGTTGCGTTGGCAGGGCTGGTTGGCCGGCGGTAGGTAGGAGTGGTGGTGGCTTCGGTCCTTTTTGGGCCGGGGCCACCACCCTGTTTCAGGGGA
>NZ_JBHWDV010000092.1:0-18419 GCF_042734445.1 Streptomyces sp. NPDC059649 | reverse complement strand
TTGTTCGTGGACGTAAAGCGAAGCAGTCCACGAACAAGGCCCCGGAGGACCGTCACCGCACCCAACAACAACCCAGCCCGCCGCAGGCGCAACGGAGAGAAGAACCGCGGCGCAGCAGACAGGTACGTGGGAGGCGCCGCAAAGCGCAGCGGACGGCTACTTGATCTTCGTCCCCGTAGAGCGAAGGTTCGCGCAAGCCTCCGTCACGCGCTTGGCCATGCCGGCCTCGGCCAGCTTGCCCCAGCTGCGCGGGTCGTAGGTCTTCTTGTTGCCGACCTCGCCGTCGACCTTCAGCACACCGTCGTAGTTGCGGAACATGTGGTCCGCGATGGGACGGGAGAACGCGTACTGGGTGTCCGTGTCGAGGTTCATCTTGACCACGCCGTTCTCCAGCGCGGTGGCGATCTCCTGCTCGGTGGAGCCGGAGCCGCCGTGGAAGACGAAGTCGAACGGCGCGGCCTTGCCGTACTTGGCGCCGACGCCCTCCTGGAGGTCCTTGAGGAGCTCGGGGCGGAGCACGACGTTGCCCGGCTTGTAGACGCCGTGGACGTTGCCGAAGGAGGCGGCGAGGAGGTAGCGGCCCTTCTCGCCCAGGCCCAGCGCCTCGGCGGTGCGCAGCGCGTCGTCGACCGTGGTGTAGAGCTCGTCGTTGATCTCGTGGCTGACGCCGTCCTCCTCACCGCCGGTCGGGGTGATCTCGACCTCAAGGATGATCTTGGCGGCGGCGGCCTTGGCGAGCAGCTCCTGGCCGATGGCCAGGTTGTCGGCGAGGGTCTCGGCCGAGCCGTCCCACATGTGCGACTGGAACAGCGGGTTCTGGCCCTTGGCGACGCGCTCGGCGGAGATGTCGAGCAGCGGGCGGACGTAGCCGTCGAGCTTGTCCTTGGGGCAGTGGTCGGTGTGCAGCGCGACGGTGATGTCGTACTTGTCGGCCACGACGTGCGCGAACTCGGCGAGCGCGACCGCGCCGGTCACCATGTCCTTGTTGTACTGGCCACCCAGGAACTCCGCACCACCGGTGGAGATCTGGATGATGCCGTCGCTCTCGGCCTCGGCGAAGCCACGCAGCGCGGCGTGCAGCGTCTGCGTCGACGTGACATTGATGGCCGGGTAGGCGAACTTGCCTGCCTTCGCCCGGTCCAGCATCTCGGTGTAGACCTCGGGAGTTGCGATGGGCATCTGTCCGCTCCTTGTATGTGCGGGTGTGCGTTCTTGGCCCTGACCTGGGACGGCGACGTTGCCGAGCACATCTTCCCAGACTCCGTGGATTGCTCCACCTCCCCCATCCGGCCACCACGCGAAAGTGGCGGTCGGTTTCCCGTGAAACCGGCCGCCACTCGATGAATCCGCAGGTCAGCGCGTTACGCTCGCGTCAGCGCCGGAGGCCGGACGGACCTCAGACGAGCCCGAGGTCGCCCAGCTGGAAGCCCGTGATATAGGGCAGTCCGGCGTCGGCGATCGCGGACGCGGCACCCCGGTCGACGATCGTGGCCACCGCGACGACCTCGGCGCCCGCCTCACGGGCCGCCTCGACGGCGGTCAGCGGGGAGCCGCCGGTGGTGGAGGTGTCCTCGACGA
Source organism: Streptomyces sp. NPDC059649 (assembly GCF_042734445.1). Classification (NCBI taxonomy): domain Bacteria; kingdom Bacillati; phylum Actinomycetota; class Actinomycetes; order Kitasatosporales; family Streptomycetaceae; genus Streptomyces; species Streptomyces sp. NPDC059649. The sequence goes on along the minus strand of NZ_JBHWDV010000092.1, from coordinate 16,841 downwards.
CCAGGACCCGGCGGCCCGTGATGTCCGGACCCTCGATACGGCGCTGCATGCCGTGCGCCTTCTGGGCCTTGCGGACGACGAACGCGTCCAGGCGCCGGCCGCGCGCGGCGGAGGCGTGCAGCATCGACGTCGCCACCGGGTCGGCGCCCAGCGTCAGCCCGCCCACCGCGTCGTAGTCCAGGTCGGCGGTGATGTCCAGCATCAGCTGCCCCACCAGGGGCGCGGCCTCGCCGTCCAGGGTGATCCGGCGCAGGTCGATGTAGTAGTCGGCCTCCTTGCCGGAGGAAAGCGTCACCTTGCCGTGCACCACGGCCTTGTCCTTGATCTGCTGCAGCAGCTCGCCGCGCACGTCGTCACTCATGGTCCCGAGCTTATGCGGTGTCCCCGGACAGGCTCCGCCAGCTCCAGGTCATGGAGATCTCCAGCGGGTCGATGGGGGTGACCAGGCGGGGCAGGGTGTTGAGGCCGTTGGGCGGGCCGGACTGCGGTTCGACGCAGACCGCGGCCTCCTGCTCGTCGTAGACCACCACCCACTCTGCGCGGCTGGTGACCTTGAGCTCCAGGCGGCCCGGCCAGGTGAGGGTGGCGGCGACCCCGCGCGGCATGCCGAAGCAGTCGTCCCAGGGGCCGGGCCGCGGGGTGATCCGCCGGCCGGTCGGGAGGTGGTCGGGGCCCCGCTCCTCCTGCCACTCGGGGAGGAAGTCGAGGTGTACGTCCTGCCCTTCGCCGAGGTTCCGCCGGAACCACGGGTGCCAGCCGGCCTGCGCGGGGAAGGAGTCGCCGGTCGCCTCGACGCCCATGGTGAGGGTGAGCGAGCTGCCGTCCGCGCCGAGCTGGACGAGCTGGGTGACCCGCCCCGGGTACGGCCAGGGGGCCGCCGGGTCGGTGAGGTCGTAGGTGAAGACCGCCTCCGTGGGGCCGGTCCGGGCGGTGTGCCAGCGGAGGTTGCGGCCGGTGCCGTGGATCGCGTGCGGCGGGGCGTTCCGCGGCATGCGGTGCAGCTCGCCGCCGTTGCGGAACTCGCCGTGCGCGAGCCGGCCGCACCACGGCACCATCGGGAAGCAGCCGTAGGTGTCGCCCTGCCGCAGCAGTTCCGTACCGCCGACGCGGAGGCTGCCGATCCGGCAGCCGTTGTCCGGCCGGACGGTCACTTCGGTGTCTCCGGCGGCCAGCCGTACCCCGTCCGGTGCGCCGCCCTGCGTGGTGTTGTCGGTACTCACGGGGCCCGACCCTAGCGGTGTGCCGGGCCGCGCCGGGGGACGCCGCCGGACGTCGCGGTCAGCGGCGACGGCGCAGCACCCGGCCGACGACGACGGCGGACGCCAGCACCACCGCGGCGGCCGGTGCGGCCCAGCGCAGGGTCAGCGAGGTGGCGTTGGGCTCGGGGGCGGGCACCGGCGCGTAGCGGCCGCGCGGCGGGGCGTGGTCGACCTCCTCGGCGCTGCGCCCGATCATCGTGCGGCGGGCGTGCGCGGCCTCGGCCGGGGCGACCTCGTCCAGGTCGTCGTCGTAGGCGAACGCGGCCTCCTCGGCGGCGTCGCCCGCGTCGGCCAGGTCGGCCTCCTCGATGGCGTCGCCCGCGTCGGCCAGGTCGGCCTCCTCGATGGCGTCCTCGTCGCTGAGCGGGTCCAGGGAGGGCGGCGGCACCTCGGTGTCGAAGACGCCGGTCCGGTCGGGCCCTTCGGCGACCGGATGCCGGCGGAGGTCGTCCGCGAGGTTCTCGGCGAACCGGTCCAGCAGCCGGCGCCCGGCGGTCTCGGCGGCGCGGTCGGTGGCCTCGGCCAGCCGGCCGTCGCTGTGGACGGTGCCGGCGCAGGCCAGGGTGGTGCCGGGGCCGGGATCGGTGGCCGGGGCCAGCCGTACGGTCAGGGTCAGCGCGACCGCGCCGTCACCCACGGACTCGGTGCCCTTGGCCTCGACGGTCACCTCGGCGGTGCCCTCGTCACCAGGACCGCCGTCCGCCGGATCACCGACCGTGAGACTGCCGCGGTAGGTGATGGTGGAGCTTCCGATACGCAGCCGCAGCCGGCCCTCGGGGCGGTGCGGGGCGGCATCGACGTCGAGCTGGACTCCGGGGACACAGCGCGCCACCCGCTCCGGTTCGGTGAGCGCCCGCCGCACGGTCCGGACGGGAAACGGAACGTACACCTCATGCTCCATGACACGGGAGCCTACCCAGCGCCCCGGGGACCGTGCCCGCCCACGCACAACTTTCTGCACTCCGGCCCGGGTCGGGGCCGCCGCGCGTACCCTGCCCCGGTCCCATGGGGCGGTTCAGTCCTGGTAGCGCGGATGCATCAGCGTGGACGCCGGGAGGCCGGGGATGCGGTCGCGGAGGTCGCCCTGCCGGGCGGCCCGCAGCGCCTCGCGGGTCACCGGTGTCGGGGGTGCGTCGGGCGCCGGGCCGAAGCGGGGGCGGTGCCGGGCGGCGAGCACGAAACCCCAGTAGCGGAGCGTCGGTCCGAGGGTGAGCGGTTCGCCGATCGGCTGCGGGGCGGGGTCGGCCGAGCGGTCGGGGCCGAAGAAGGACGCGGGGCGGCCGGGCATGCGGTACGGGTCGGTGGCCAGGCCCACCGAGCGGACCGTGGCGTCCACCGTCCAGTAGGCCCTGGCCCGGGCGACCGGCGGTCCGGCGTGCACCACCAGGCGGCCGCGGTCGGCCAGCAGCCGCGCGGCCAGACCGTAGAACTCCTGGGAGTACAGCTTGGTGCTGGCGGTGATGCCGGGGTCGGGGAGGTCGGAGACGATCACGTCGTAGGGCGCGGGGCGGTGGCCGGGGGCGTGCCGGTCGCGCAGCCAGTCGAAGGCGTCGGCGGTGACGACGTGGACCCGGGGGTCGCCGAGCGAGTGGTCGTTCAGCCGGGTCAGGCCCGGGTCCGTGCGGGCCAGCCGGAGGACGCCGGGATCGAGTTCGACGACGGTGACCGAGCGGACCGCGCGGTAGCGGAGGATCTCGCGTACGGCGAGGCCGTCGCCGCCGCCGAGGACCAGGACCCGGGCGTGCGGGCCGGCGGTCATCGCCGGGTGCACCAGCGCTTCGTGGTAGCGGACTTCGGTGTCCCCGCTGACCCGCAGCCGGCCGTCGAGGTACAGCTCCAGCGGCCGGCCGGAACCTTTCCTCTCCGCTCCCGCACCGGTTCCGGTCCCGCCGGTCAGCACCACTTCCTGGACGCCGGTCTGCACCGCGACCCGGGCCGCCGAGCCGTACACCGCCCGCCGCGCGGCCCGTTCGAAGGGCGTGGCCAGCAGTACGCCGGCGGCGAGCAGCGCCAGCACGAGGGCGTTCACCATGAGCAGGGTCCAGCGGGCCCGGGCGGTCAGGTCGCGGCGGAACAGCCAGAGCACCAGGGCGCCGCCGGCCACGTCGTTGACCGTGCCGGTGACCAGGGTGCCGGTCAGCTGGCCGAGGCTCGGCAGCAGCAGGAAGGGGAAGGCCAGGCCGCCGACGAGCGCGCCGACGTAGTCCGCGGCGAACAGGTCCGCGACCGCCCCGCCCGCGTCCTGCCGCCGCACCCGCTGGATCAGGGTCATCAGCAGCGGCACCTCGGCGCCGATCAGGACGCCGATGACCAGGGAGAAGGCGACCAGTGCGGTGCGGGCCTGGGCGAACCAGGCGAAGCAGGCGTAGAGCGCCATCGCGGAGCTGCCGCCGACCAGCGCGAGCCCGGCCTCGACCGCGCCGAAGCCGACCGCCGCCCGGCACCGCAGCCGCTTGGCGAGCAGCGCGCCGATGCCCATCGCGAAGACCATGACGGACAGCACGACCGATGCCTGGGTGACCGAGTCGCCCACCAAGTACGTGGCCATCGCGACGAGTTCGAGTTCGTAGACCAGTCCGCAGGCGGCGCAGACGAAGACCACGCAGAGCACGAGCAGCCGGCCGAGCCCGGCCGGGACGGGCAGTCGCGCCGACGTCATGGCCTCCGGCGGCCCGAGGGTGCCGGTGAGAGCGGACTCTGGCGGGTCGATCATGCGTGAACGCTACGTGACGATTCCGTACTTATTGGTCACCCACACGTGTGCACTCTGCGGGCTACACGCGTCAGTTGGGCGATGTCGAAGTGCAAGTCCGCGGCGGACACGCGACGTTGCGCGCCCGCGCGCACCACACCGCGCACGCCCCGCCGTCTCTCCACACGCCCGGCGTGCATCCACCACTAGACGGCCGCCACCGCTGTGCGTACGCCCACCCGGGTCCGAGTGGCCACCAAACGGCCCTCCTGCGGATACGCGTGCCAGGTCCGCCAGCGCACCTGGTCCCGCTGGCACTGCGCCAGCAGCGCGGTGAAGGCGTGCGGCGAACCGGGGAACGTCCCGGCGAGCCCGTACGGATGCTCGGCGACCAGCGCGAGCAACTCCTGTGCGCGCCCCGCGAACGAACCGCGCGACAGGGTCTCCACATGCGCGGCGAACTCGTAGTCCCAGTCCCCCAGGCGCTTGGCCACACCGAGCGGCAGCGGGGTACTGCTGCCCGGCAGACAGGCCACGGTCTCGGAACACCTCCCGCGTTCCTCTTCGAGAATGACCTGGTGGGAGGCACCGAGCAGCCTCAACTGCACGTGGATGCCGTGGTGTTGGAGATCGAGCACGGCCAGGGCCGGCAGGGGTTCCCTGTCCAGCGCCCAGGCCAGGTCGGATGCACGGGTATCGGTGTACGCCGTCTTCAAAGTGGTGAGCATGGGTCGGCTCCGCAAGCACGCAGTGGAATGGTGGGCCGGCCCGCCCGTCAAGGATCAGGAATGTACATCTGCCTGCCGGCTCGCGCCCACGTGGGAATCGGAGAACGTGGGGGAATTCTCTATGAAGAGGGAATCATGAATGCCCGGTCACCACAGCAGTTTTACCCATCTTCTCCGGGTTTCCATCCCCTAGAGGGCCTAGCAGTTCACCTGTTCAACTTCCGTGCGCCCGGCGGGCGTTGGCGCTCGTCAACGTCCCGCCGGGCGCATATGCGGAGGGGCATGCGCCACCCGCATGTGTACGGCTCAGGACCCGCCGCCACCGCCGCAGCCGCCACCCCCGCCACCGCAGCCGCCGCCACCGCAGGAGTGCCCGCCGTGGTGGCCACCGCCGTGATGCCCACCGCCGTGGTGGCCGCCGTGGTGGCCGCCCGACCCCGAGTCACCACCCGCCCACCAGCTGGCGCCGGCCGAGCTCCCGCCGCGGCCGCCGCCCCCGCCCCGCACGGCCAGGGCCACGACCCCGAGCACCACCGCGCAGATCACCACGAAGAACAAGATCCCCATCACCATCTGCCTCACACTCCTTTCGCTCCCCCGAAGCGTGGGGCACCTCCCACGCCCTTCCGGCGGTGGGGGACCATCGCTCCGTCCGGCGCCCGCTGCGCCGCCACGGCCCTCCCGGGCCGCCGGCCGCCACGTCGACGGCCGCCTGTGTGCTTGATGTGCTGGGGCTGATGCCCTGGCCCTCCCCGTCTCAAAGCACAGTTGAGGAAGTCCAGAGGTTCGGCGCAGGATGGCGCGCATGGACCGACCGCTGCTCAATCGCCGCCTCGCCGAATTCGGCACCACGATCTTCGCCGAGATGTCGGCACTCGCCGTACGCACCGGCTCCATCAACCTCGGCCAGGGCTTCCCGGACGCCGACGGCCCCGAGGAGGTCAGGGAGGCGGCGGTGCGCGCACTGCGCGACGGCCGCGGCAACCAATACCCGCCCGGACCCGGCATCCCCGAGCTGCGCACCGCCGTCGCCGCCCACCAGCAGCGCTTCTACGGGCACCTGGGCCTGTCGTACGACCCGGACACCGAGGTCCTGGTCACCGCCGGCGCCACCGAGGCCATCGCGGCCGCGCTGCTCGCCCTCCTCGAACCGGGCGACGAGGTCATCGCGCTGGAGCCGTACTACGACTCCTACGCCGCCTGCATCGCCATGGCGGGCGGCCGCCGGGTGCCGGTGACCCTGCGCGCCGAGCCGGAATCCGGTACCTACCGCCTCGACCTGGACGAGCTGCGCGACGCCATCACCGACGACACCCGCCTCATCCTCCTCAACACCCCGCACAACCCCACCGGCACCGTCCTGACCCGCGAGGAGCTCTCCACCCTCGCCGAGCTGGCCGTGGCACGGAACCTCATCGTGATCACCGACGAGGTCTACGAGCACCTCGTCTTCGAGGGCGAGCACCTGCCCCTCGCGTCCTTCCCCGGGATGCGCGACCGCACCGTCACCATCAGCTCGGCCGGCAAGACCTTCTCCTTCACCGGCTGGAAGGTCGGCTGGGTCACCGCCGCGCCGGAGCTGATCACCGCGGTCCGCTCGGCCAAGCAGTTCCTCACCTACGTATCCGCCGGCCCGTTCCAGTACGCCGTCGCCGAGGCCCTGGCCCTGCCCGACGGCTACTACAGCGAGCTGCGCGAGGACCTGCGCGCCAAGCGCGATGTGCTCGCCACCGGTCTGGCCGACGCCGGCTTCCAGGTCTTCCGCCCCGCCGGCACGTACTTCATCACCACCGACATCCGCCCCCTCGGCGCCGAGCTGTCCCAGGAGGGCGACGGTTTCGCCTTCTGCCGGGCCCTGCCCGAGCGCGCCGGCGTCGTCGCCATCCCCAACGCCGTCTTCTACGACCACAAGGACCAGGGCACGCCCTTCGTCCGCTTCGCCTTCTGCAAGAGCGTCGACGTCCTCCAGGAGGCATCGCGGCGCCTGAAGGCGCTGGCGTCCGGATAGCCGGCGCGAAAGGGCGCCCGACGCGACGACGCGGGCCCCGGAGCGATGCTCCTGGGCCCGCGCAGCCGGGTGTCCGGGGGTGAAAAGGGGTGTCAGCCCTCCTCGTCGCCCGGCTTGTCGTCGGAGTCGCCGTCGATCTCGGCCTCCAAACCGAGCTGCTCGACGATCCACTTGTCGAATTCGATGGAGGCGCGGACCCAGCTGACCGTGCTCGACACGAAGTGTTCGAGCGAGACACCGGTGCCGATCAGCATCGATGCCTCACCGATCAGACGGACCGTGCCGTCGTCATGGGTGTGGGTGTAGGCCTTGGGCCACAGCGTCCGGCGGTTCCAGTCGTCGATCGCCTCCAGCAGCTTCGACTTCTCATCGAGGCCGTGGACACGGTCGTAGAACGTGCGGACGGAGAAGATCTGCTGCTCCTCCTCGCCCCGGAACATGAAGTACGTGCGGAACTGCTCCCACGGGGCGGCGAGGTCACCCTCCTCGTCGACTACGTACTTCAGCTCCATCTGGTCGAGGAGCTGCTTGACCAGATCCTGGTCGGGCAGGACGGGACCATCAGGCCCCGAGGGCTGCGGTTCGGGCTGGCCCCCGAAATTCGGAATCGAGGACGGGTCGATGCTCACCGTGGAATTCCCTTCGTATGGTCCCTGCCATCCTCCCCCACATCCGCCCCGTCCTGGCAAGCCCGGACGGGGCCGGTGCGGGCAACGGGTAGGTCAAGGGAATGATCCAGGCGGTCCGGCTCAGACCGCGGCGTGCCCGGCGGCGGCCACCGTCAGCCGCTTCCCGTCGCCGTCCACGTCCACCCGTACGGTGTCGCCGTCGAGCACCTCGCCGGCCAGGATGGCCCGGGCGAGCTGGTCGCCGATGGCCGTCTGCACCAGGCGGCGCAGCGGCCGGGCACCGTACGACAGGTCGGGCGCGGGGGCGTCGACGACCGGTTCGTGGCCGAGCCAGGCGAGCCAGTCCAGCGCGCGGTCGGTGACGTCCAGGGTGAGCCGGCGGTCGCCGAGGCGGCGCTGGAGGTGCTCCAGCTGGATCCGGGCGATCCGCTGCAGCTGTTCCGTGCCGAGTGCGTGGAAGACCACCACGTCGTCGAGCCGGTTGAGGAATTCGGGCCGGAAGGACGCGCGGACGGTCTCCAGCACCTTCTCCTTCTTCTCCTCCTCCTTCAGCAGCGGGTCCATCAGGAAGCCGGAGCCCAGGTTGGAGGTCAGGATCAGGATGGTGTTCCGGAAGTCGACCGTGCGGCCCTGGCCGTCCGTGAGCCGGCCGTCGTCGAGCACCTGGAGCAGGATGTCGAAGACCTCGGTGTGCGCCTTCTCCACCTCGTCGAGGAGGATCACGCTGTACGGGCGGCGGCGGACCGCCTCGGTCAGCTGGCCGCCCTCCTCGTAGCCGACGTAGCCGGGCGGCGCGCCGACCAGGCGGGCGACGCTGTGCTTCTCGCCGTACTCCGACATGTCGATCCGGACCATCGCCCGCTCGTCGTCGAAGAGGAAGTCGGCGAGCGCCTTGGCCAGCTCGGTCTTGCCGACGCCGGTCGGGCCGAGGAAGAGGAACGAGCCGGTGGGCCGGTCCGGGTCGGCGATCCCGGCGCGGGTGCGGCGGACCGCGTCCGACACCGAGCGGACCGCCTCGGTCTGGCCGATCAGCCGCTTGCCGATCTCCTCCTCCATGCGGAGCAGCTTCTGGGTCTCGCCCTCCAGGAGGCGGCCGGCCGGGATGCCGGTCCAGGAGGCGACCACGTCCGCGATGTCGTCCGGGCCGACCTCCTCCTTGACCATGGACTCCTTGGCGGCCTCCTGCTCGGCCTCGGCGGCCGCGGCCTCCTCCAGCTCCCGTTCGAGGCCCGGGATCTCGCCGTAGAGCAGCTTGGAGGCGGTGTCGAAGTCACCGTCCCGCTGGGCGCGCTCGGCCTGGCCGCGCAGTTCGTCGAGCTTCTCCTTCAGCTCACCGACGCGGTTGAGGCTCTGCTTCTCCTTCTCCCACCGGGCGGTCAGTCCGCGCAGCTCCTCCTCCTTGTCGGCTAGGTCCTTGCGCAGCTTCTCCAGGCGCGCGACGGAGCCGGCGTCGGTCTCGTTGCGGAGCGCGAGTTCCTCCATCTTGAGGCGGTCGACGGCGCGCTGCAGCTCGTCGATCTCCACGGGCGAGGAGTCGATCTCCATCCGGAGCCGGGACGCGGCCTCGTCGACCAGGTCGATCGCCTTGTCCGGCAGGAAGCGGGAGGTGATGTAGCGGTCGGAGAGGGTGGCCGCGGCGACCAGCGCGGAGTCGGCGATCTGCACCTTGTGGTGCGCCTCGTAGCGGCCCTTGAGGCCGCGCAGGATCGCCACCGTGTCCTCGACGGTCGGCTCGGCGACCAGCACCTGCTGGAAGCGCCGCTCCAGCGCGGCGTCCTTCTCGATCCGCTCGCGGTACTCGTCGAGCGTGGTCGCACCGACCATCCGCAGCTCACCGCGGGCCAGCATGGGCTTGAGCATGTTGCCCGCGTCCATCGACGAGTCCCCGCCGGCGCCCGCGCCGACGACGGTGTGCAGCTCGTCGATGAAGGTGATGATCTGGCCCTCGCTGGACTTGATCTCCGCCAGGACGGTCTTGAGACGTTCCTCGAACTCACCGCGGTACTTCGCGCCGGCGACCATCGCCCCCAGGTCCAGCGCGACCAGCCGCTTGTTGCGCAGCGACTCGGGCACGTCGCCCTTGACGATCCGCTGCGCCAGGCCCTCGACGACGGCGGTCTTGCCGACGCCGGGCTCGCCGATCAGCACCGGGTTGTTCTTCGTACGGCGGGAGAGCACCTGGACCACCCGCCGGATCTCGTGGTCCCGGCCGATGACCGGGTCGAGCTTGCCCTCGCGGGCGGCCGCGGTGAAGTCCGTACCGAACTTCTCCAGCGCCTTGTACGTGCCCTCCGGGTCGGGGTTGGTCACCCGCTGCCCGCCGCGGTTCGCCTCGAACGCGGCCAGCAGCTTCTTGGCGGAGGCGCCCTGCTGCTCCAGCAGCTCGCCGGTGCGCCCGCCCTTGGCGGCGATCCCGATCAGCAGGTGCTCGGTGGAGACATAGTCGTCCCCGAGGTCCTTGGCCCGCTGGGTGGCGTCCGCGATGGCGGTCAGCAGCTCGCGGTCCGGCTGCGGCGGGCCGACCGTCGAGCCCTGCGCGCTGGGCAGCGCGGCGAGCTGCCGCTCGGCGCCGTTGCGCAGCGCGGCGGCGTCCGCCTCCACGGCGGCCAGCAGGTCCATGATGTTCTCGTTGTCCTGCCCGGACAGCAGCGCGAGCAGGAGATGCGCGGACGTCATGTCCGCGTGCCCGGCGGTGACCGCCCGCTTGTTGGCAGCGCTCAGCGCCTCCCGGCTCTTGTTGGTCAGCTCGGCGTCCACGGCCTCGTGATCCTCCTCGTACTCGTGCCCGTACCCGGTACTGGCGCACGTTCCCTGAGCCAATCCTGCCTATGCCAACGTGCGATAAGTTGAGTCTATTCCACTCAAGGCACATCCGGGCACCGGAGCTCCCCCTTACTCTGGCTCCCATGGCCCATGACCTCAGCGCCCTCTCTCCCGAGTACCTCGCCTTCTGGGGCGAATACCTCATGTCGACGCTCACCACGCCGCGGCCGGACGGGACGCCGCACGTCGTTCCGGTCGGCGTCACCTACGACGCCGGGCAGCGGATCGCGCGGGTGATCACGCGCAAGGACAGCACCAAGGTCAAGAACGTGCTCGCCGCCGGGCCGGACGGGGCGCGGGTCGCCGTGTGCCAGGTCGACCGGGGGCGCTGGGCGACCCTGGAGGGCATCGCGCGGGTACGGACCGAGGCCGACGCGGTGGCCGACGCGGTCGCGCGGTACGCGGAGCGGTACGGGCGGACGCCGACCCCCAACCCCGACCGCGTCATGATCGAGATCGCGGTGACCAGGGCCATGGGACGGGCCTGAGCACCCAGGAGACCCCTCTGGTCCAGACCTGTCCGAAAACGGACGCTCCGCATCCGGCAAAACCGCGCCACCTGGTACCCAAGTACGACGGGGATCGAGCAGCACCGGGCAACGGCGACCAACTCCGGCCTCGTCCCGGGCAGAAGAAGGCAGCTGGAGGCGCCATGGCGTCGGCTTTGCGCATCGTGACGACCGTTCCGCGCCGTCCGCACCCCGCCCGTCCATGCCCGCACGCCGAGCTCTGCCCGCGCTGCGGCGGCCAGCTCGCGGTCAACCAGGACGGCTGGAAGATCTGCCACGCCTGCGGATACGCCTCGCCACCCGGTACAGCCCCTCCACCACGGGCCGCCCTCGGGGGTATCGTCGCCCCCACAGTCGCCACGCACCGGAGGGCACGATGAACTCGGTCCGAGTGACGGCGATCGCCTGCCTGATGCCGCTGTCCGAGCTGGACGAGGATCCGTTCCTGGTCGACGACCGCAGCCAGCACGACATGTGCAAACAGTGGGCGGCGGCCCGTGATTACCACCTGACCTGCCAGCTCACCCTTCACCACCTGCGCGCCGACCACAGCGCGCTGTGGCGCGACGTCGAAAAGGGCCTGGTCGACGTGTTCGTGACGCCCAATCGGCGGGCGCTGGAGTACGCCATCGACGGCGCCGACGAGTTCAGCGCCCGGTGCGCCGCGGCCGGCGTCCGGCTGGAGACCGCCGACCTCGACGAGCCGGTCTACACGCTCGCGATGAAGTCCCAGGTGCACCGCCGGCTGTCGATGCCGACGGCGGGCTACAACGGCTGCTGAGCGCCCTTCCGGGGCCTTGCCGCGCCCCGCGCCCCCGCCTGCCCCCCTGCCGTCCTCTCCGTAACGCCCGGACACGGCGAAGGGCCGGGACGGCTCGTCACCACCCCGGCCCTGCGTACCACTGCGCGGCACGGCGCCCGTTACTCGGACCGCTTCGGCCGCCACACCACCAGCGCGCTGGTCTGCTGCACGTCCTGATACGGCACCAGATCACGCCGATAGGAGGCGTGCACCGCGGCCTCCCGCTGCCGCATCGCGCTGGCCGCGCCGTCCAGGGCGCCCTGCAGCTCGGCGATCCGCTGCTGCAGGGCCGCGACCTGGTTCTCCAGCTCGATGATGCGCTTGATGCCGGCGAGGTTGATGCCCTCGTCCTGGGACAACTGCTGCACCGTGCGGAGCAGTTCGATGTCCCGGGCGGAGTAGCGGCGGCCCCGCCCGGCCGTGCGGTCGGGCGAGACCAGCCCCAGCCGGTCGTACTGCCGCAAGGTCTGCGGATGCAGGCCGGAGAGCTGAGCCGCGACGGAGATGACGTACACCGGCGACTCATCGGTCAGTTCATAGGGATTACGACGCTGCCCGCCCCGGCTCTCCATCTCAAGCTCCCTTCGCGGCCTGGAACAGCTCCGCCCGCGGGTCCGCACCCGCGGTCGCCTCGCGATAGGACTCCAGCGCTTCCCGCGCCTGGTCGCTGAGGTCCTCGGGAACGACGACCTCGATGGTGACCAGCAGATCACCCCGGGTGCCGTCCTTGCGGGCCGCGCCCTTGCCCCGGGCCCGCATCGTGCGTCCGTTGGGGGTGCCGGCCGGCAGCTTCAGCGTCACCGGCGGACCGCCCAGCGTCGGCACCTTCACCTCGCCGCCGAGCGCCGCCTCCGGGAAGGTGACCGGCACCGTGACGGTGAGGTTGTCGCCCTTGCGGCCGAAGACCGGGTGCGCGTCGACGTGCACGACCACGTACAGATCGCCGGCCGGACCGCCCCGCTCACCGGGAGCCCCCTTGCCGCGCAGCCGGATCCGCTGCCCGTCGGAGACGCCCGCGGGGATACGGACCTGCATCGTGCGCGCGCTGGTGGCCCGTCCGCTGCCCTTGCAGACATCGCACGGGTCCTGCGCGATCAGGCCGCGGCCCTTGCAGTCGGCGCACGGGTCGGTGAGCGAGAAGCCGCCGCCCGCGCCCCGGCTGACCTGTCCGGTGCCGACACAGGTCGGGCAGACCCGAGGCGTACCGTTTTTGTCACCGGTGCCCGAACACGCCTTGCAGGCCGCCTGGCTGGACATCCGCAGCGGGACCGTGGCCCCGTCGACCGCCTCGGTGAAGCTCAGCGTCACCTCGGACTCGACGTCCTGGCCGCGCCGCGGGTGGGTACGCGTACCCGCGGCGCCGCCGCGGTTGAACAGCCCGCCGAAGACGTCCCCGAGCCCGCCGCCGAAGCCACCGGCACCGCCGCCGCCGGCCTGGCCGCCGAAGAGGTCGCCCAGGTCGAAGTTGAAGGAACCGCCGCCGCCCGGCCCCGGCCGGAAGCCGCCGTTGCCGAACAGCGCGCGCGCCTCGTCGTACTCCTTGCGGCGCTTGGCGTCCCCCAGGACGTCATTGGCCTCGGAGATCTCCTTGAAGCGCTCCTCGGCCTTGGCGTCGCCCTTGTTGGCGTCCGGGTGGTTCTCCCGGGCCAGCTTGCGGTACGCCTTCTTGATCTCCGCTTCGGTGGCGTCCTTGGGGACGCCGAGGACCTTGTAGTAGTCCTTCTCGACGAAGTCCTTGGTGCTCATCCCCGACGTCCCTCCTCCCGCGCGGTTCTTGTGTGTGTCCTCACGTCAGCCCTCTTCCGGGCCACCGTTCTCCTCGTCCGAAGCCTTGGCGTCCTCGTCCGAGGCGGACTTGGCGCTCTGCGCGCCCGGCTGCGGTTCGGCGACGGCGACCCGCGCGGGGCGGATCGTTCGCTCACCGATGCGATACCCGGGCTGCAGAATCGCCACGCACGTCGTCTCCGTGACGTCGGGCGCGTACGAGTGCATCAGGGCCTCGTGGATCGTCGGGTCGAAGGGCTCGCCCTCCTTGCCGAACTGCTGCAGACCGAGCTTGGCGACCACGGTTTCCAGCGACTCGGCGACCGACTTGAAGCCGCCGACCAGCTCGCCGTGTTCACGCGCCCGGCCGACGTCGTCGAGCACGGGAAGGAGCTCGGACAGGAGGTTCGCCACCGCGATCTCCTTGACCGCGACCCGGTCCCGTTCCACCCGACGGCGGTAGTTCTGGTACTCCGCCTGGAGCCGCTGGAGGTCCGCCGTGCGCTCGTTGAGCGCCGTGCGCACCTGGTCCAGCTGCGCCTGGAGCGCTACGTCCTGTACGTCCCCGGCCGGGGCCGAGCCCGCCTTCTGGGCGGACTCGGCCTCCTGCGCCGCGTCTTCGGGGGCTGCGGCGTCAGAGGGGACGTCGGGCTTCTCTTCAAAGCCCGGGGTCTCCTCCGTCACGCGGCACCGTCCTTCTTGGGCTTCTCGTCGTCGACGATCTCGGCGTCCACCACGTCGTCATCGGCCTTGGCCTGCTCACCTGCGGCAGCACCCTCGGCGCCCGCGGCGGCCTGCGCGTCGGCGTACATGGCCTGGCCGAGCTTCTGGGAGACGGCCGCGACCTTCTCGGTGGCGGTGCGGATCTCCGCGGTGTCCTCGCCCTTGAGCTTCTCCTTCAGCTCGCCCACGGCGGTCTCGACCTCGGTCTTGACCTCCGCGGGGACCTTGTCCTCGTTGTCCTTGAGGAACTTCTCGGTCTGGTAGACGAGCTGCTCGCCCTGGTTGCGGGCCTCGGCGGCCTCGCGGCGCTTGTGGTCCTCGTCCGCGTACCGCTCGGCCTCCTCCCGCATCCGGTCGACCTCGTCCTTCGGCAGCGACGAACCGCCGGTGACGGTCATCTTCTGCTCCTTGCCCGTGCCCAGGTCCTTCGCGGTCACGTGCATGATGCCGTTGGCGTCGATGTCGAAGGAGACCTCGATCTGCGGGACACCACGCGGGGCCGGCGGCAGACCAGTCAGCTCGAACATCCCGAGCTTCTTGTTGTACGCCGCGATCTCGCGCTCGCCCTGGTAGACCTGGATCTGCACGGACGGCTGGTTGTCCTCGGCGGTGGTGAAGATCTCGGACCGCTTGGTCGGGATCGTCGTGTTCCGCTCGATGAGCTTGGTCATGATGCCGCCCTTGGTCTCGATGCCGAGGGACAGCGGGGTGACGTCCAGCAGGAGGACGTCCTTGACCTCACCCTTGAGGACACCGGCCTGCAGGGTGGCACCGATGGCCACGACCTCGTCCGGGTTGACGCCCTTGTTGGCGTCCTTGCCGCCGGTCAGCTCCTTGACGAGCTCGGCGACGGCCGGCATACGGGTCGAGCCGCCGACCAGGACCACGTGGTCGATCTCGGCCAGCTGGATGCCGGCGTCCTTGATCACGTTGTGGAACGGGGTCTTGCAGCGCTCCAGGAGGTCCGCGGTCAGCTGCTGGAACTGCGAGCGGGTGAGCTTCTCGTCCAGGTGCAGCGGGCCCTCGGCCGAGGCGGTGATGTACGGCAGGTTGATCGTGGTCTCGGTGGACGACGAGAGCTCGATCTTCGCCTTCTCGGCGGCCTCGCGCAGCCGCTGCAGCGCCATCTTGTCCTTGGACAGGTCGACGCCGTGGCCGTTCTGGAACTGCTTGACCAGGTAGTCGACGACGCGCTGGTCCCAGTCGTCACCACCGAGGTGGTTGTCACCGTTGGTGGCCTTCACCTCGACGACGCCGTCGCCGATCTCCAGCAGCGAGACGTCGAAGGTGCCGCCACCGAGGTCGAAGACCAGAATGGTCTGGTCGTCCTTCTCCAGGCCGTAGGCCAGGGCGGCCGCGGTGGGCTCGTTGACGATACGCAGGACGTTGAGGCCCGCGATCTCACCGGCCTCCTTGGTGGCCTGGCGCTCGGAGTCGTTGAAGTAGGCCGGAACGGTGATGACCGCGTCGACGACCTTCTCGCCCAGATACGCCTCGGCATCCCGCTTGAGCTTCTGCAGGATGAAGGCGCTCATCTGCTGCGGGTTGAAGTCCTTGCCGTCAATGCCGATCTTCCAGTCGGTGCCCATGTGGCGCTTGACCGACCGGATCGTCCTGTCGACGTTGGTGACCGCCTGGCGCTTGGCGACCTCGCCGACCAGCACCTCGCCATTCTTGGCGAAGGCGACGACGGACGGCGTGGTCCTGGCGCCCTCGGCGTTGGTGATGACGGTGGGCTCACCGCCTTCAAGAACACTGACGACGGAGTTCGTCGTGCCCAGGTCGATGCCGACCGCACGTGCCATTTCGATTCCTCCAGCTGACTTGAGTGGAACAGGCTCAAGAGTGCAACACCGACGAAAACCTGTCAACAGAGCTGAGTCGAGTCCGCTCAACTTTTATGTCGCCCTTATCGTCACCCGGCCACCCCGGAGGACGCGCACCCCCCACACAGGGTTGCCTTCGCGACACAGATCACCGGCCGGGTGCCTTCATGGCACCGGGGAGAATGGGTAACCTCAGCCGCAGACCCAAAAAGTTACTCAGTAGTAGTCCCGCTGGGCCCCGCTCAGCGCTCTCCGTCTTCCGCTCTCGCAGGTCCGAGGAGCCCCTCATGCAACTCGCCGCGATCATCGTGTCGCTGGTCCTCATCGCGATCGGTGTCGCGCTGTTCGGCCGCGCCATCCTGCAGATCTACCGCCAGATGCGGCTCGGCCAGCCCGTACCCGCCGGCACCCGCACCGATGCCCCCGTGCAGCGAACGGTCACCGTGGCCAAGGAGTTCCTCGGCCACACCCGTATGAACCGCTGGGGCGTCGTCGGTGTCGCGCACTGGTTCGTGGCGGTGGGCTTCTTCTCGCTGCTGCTGACGATCGTCAACGCCATCGGCCAGCTCTTCAAGGCCGACTGGCTGCTGCCGGTCATCGGCGAGTGGGCGCCGTACAACGTCTTCGTCGAGTTCATCGGCACGATGACGGTGCTCGGCATCCTCGCCCTGATCGTGATCCGCCAGCTGAGCAAGCCGAACAAGCCGGGCCGCAAGTCCCGCTTCGCCGGCTCCAACTTCGGCCAGGCGTACTTCGTCGAGGCCGTCATCCTCATCGTCGGCGTCTGCATCTTCATGCTGCACGCCCTGGAGGGCGCCCAGCACCACGTGGACGCCTACGAGGCGTCGTTCTTCATCTCGTACCCGGTGGTCGGCTGGCTCAAGGGCCTGGACGTCGCCACGCTGCAGAACCTGACCTACTTCTTCGCCGGCCTGAAGATCGCGACCTCGTTCATCTGGATGATCACGGTCGCCCTGAAGACCGACATGGGTGTGGCCTGGCACCGCTTCCTGGCCTTCCCCAACATCTGGTTCAAGCGCGAGGCGGACGGCGATGTCGCCCTGGGCGCGCTGCAGCC